>JAUSEX010000044.1 GCA_030649895.1 Candidatus Omnitrophota bacterium | reverse complement strand
AAAGAATAACTAAATTAGAATCAACAGCACAAAAAAAGAGGTAGGGAATTATACCAGCAGTTCTCGACTCGGCCACTGCGTGGCCTCACTCGAACAATATTGGTATAGCAAAGCAAAGCTTCACGCAATATTCTTCGAGCGGTCATGAAAGCATGTTACGTAAGCAGAGCAGAGAATAATATAAACAGAAAGGTAAAATTTTATGCGAGTAAGTTTTGATTGGTTAAAGGATTTTTTGGAAACAAAGATAGACATAGTTAAAGCCCAGGGTTTTCTTACAATGTCAGGGCTTGAGATTACAGCCACTACTGATATAGAAGGCGATCATGTTATGGAAATAGAGGTTACGCCTAACAGGCCTGACTGCCTTTCTATTTTGGGCGTCGCAAGAGAATTGAGCGCGGCGTCAGGAGTTAGCGTCAAGTTGCCGGATTCTGTCAGGAAGAATTATATGAAAAAAGGCAACGCTAGAGGCGGGGCAAAAATAGAAATCTTAGATAAAAATGCTTGCACCAGATACGTGGGCTGCGTGATGAAAAACGTAAAAGTCGCGCCTTCTCCAAAATGGCTTAGCCAGAGGCTGAGCGCTATGGGCGCAAGGTCCGTAAACAACATTGTTGATATAACAAATTACGTGCTTTTTGAATTGGGCCAGCCATTGCATGCGTTTGATCTGGATAAGCTTGAGGGAAAAAGGATTATAGTAAGGCGCGCCAGGAAAGGCGAAAGCATAGTAACCATAGACGGGATTAACAGGCCCCTGGATTCCAATATCCTTGTTATAGCGGACGCGGTTAAGCCTGTTGCTATCGCAGGTATTATGGGAGGGAAGGCCACGGAGATAACTGACGGCACAAAAAATATTTTGATAGAAAGCGCGTGCTTTGACCCTGTCGTAGTAAGAAAGGCCTGCAGGCAATTAGGCTTGGCGTCAGAGTCAAGCTATAGGTTTGAAAGAAGGGTTGACCAGGGTATGATATTCGCTTCCAGCGCCAGGGCGCAGGAATTGGTTAAAGAGATAGCCGGAGGAAAATCGGATGGTAAAATCAGCGACGCTGGTTCTTGCCCTGAAAAGGAAAAAGAGATAACGCTTTCTCCGGATGAAATACCAAGGATATTAGGGGTGGATATCGGCCAGGAAAAAATAAAAGATATATTGAAAAAATTAAACCTTAATCCTGTTAAAAAGAAAAATAAAATAGTTGTCACGGTCCCGTCTTACAGGACAGACCTTGGTAAAGACATAGATTTAATAGAAGAGATAGTCAGGCTTTATGGTTATGATAAAGTTCCTTCGAGGCTGCCTTCTTTTACGCCTCAGAAGACATACAGGTTAGAGAAAAAAACAGTAATCCTGGAAAATGAGATAAGGAAGGTTTTGTGCGGCATGGGGCTGAATGAAATCATGACTTATTCTCTGACCAGCAGGAATGCGATAGAGCATCTGGGCGTTTCTTTAGAAAATTTAGTCAGCCTAAAGAATCCAATGAGTTCCCAGCAGGAAATTATGAGGCCGAGCCTTTTATCGGAAATGCTGGAGACCCTGAATTGGAACCTGAACAGGAAAAATACCCTGCTCCAGTTATTTGAACTGAATAAGATTTATGTCATAAATAAAGCGACCGGCCAGGCTGATGAGTTAATGCATCTTTCTATAGGCATCTGCGGAAGCAAGCCAGGCAACTGGAAAGAGAAGCCGAGAGAAATGGATTTTTTTGACCTGAAAGGCGTAATCGAGATTCTTCTTGATCACATAGGAGCGCGCGATTATAAAATTGAAAAAACAGCGCACCCTTCCTTGAAAGAAAATCTGTCTATCTCGATAAATGTAAGCGGCAAGGCCTGCGGGGTTTTCGGCGAAGTCAAAGAAGATACAGCGAGAAAGTTTGACATAAAAAGAAAGGTCTATGTCGCAGAGTTTTCTCTTGATGATCTGCTTGGTTGCGCCAATTTGAAAAAGACATCCAGGGCGTTACCTAAATACCCGTCTGTTAAAAGAGACATAGCGATCCTTTTGGACGATACTATCAATGCCTCGGGGATATACGATGTCATAAAAGAAGAGGCGCGGGAACTGGTAAGAAGCGTGGATGTGTTTGATTTTTACAAAGGCCAGCAGATACAGGAAGGCAAGAAGAGTTTGGCCTATACGATAGAGTACAGGTCAGACGAAAGAACCCTTAACGATAAAGAAGTGAACGAGGTCCACAAAAAAGTGCAGGATGCGCTTGCTAAAAGGTTAGGCGCTCAGATAAGATAGCGTTCTCCGCATTGATTTTTTAAGGTATTGTGCTATACTTTTAGTATCCCTGCGATGTGCGCGGTGAAACGGGAGTTTTTGAGCCAACACCAAATACTAGGGGGCCTGGCTTCAGATGTGGCTGTAGACCTTGGCGCAATTACAAGGAAACAATAAACATCTGAGAAGGCGCCCACGTGCTTAATGGGTTCAATTAAGCGTCCTTTCACGCGGCATATGTGGGGATTTTTTTTGGACACCCCGTAAGTGGCCGCAGGCCTCCTACGGGGTGAGGGTGGTTATCTTGCCAGACTTATTCGAAGCCAATAAAAAAAATATAGAAAAAAGATCTCCTCTGGCTGTCAGGATGCGGCCGCGGTCGCTTAAAGAATTTGCGGGCCAGGAGCATATCCTTGGCGACGGAAAACTCTTAAAAAGAGCAATAGACGCGGACAGGATCACATCCCTTATTCTTTACGGCCCTCCCGGGGTAGGCAAAACTACTCTTGCGCATGTCATCGCCAACGTTACCAAAGCGTATTTTCACGAGATAAACGCGGTGGTTTCAAATGTCCAGGAATTAAAGGACGCGATCAGGCAGGCTAAAGAGCGCGAGAGCTCGTCCGCTAAAAAAACAATCCTTTTTATAGACGAGATACACAGGTTTAATAAATCCCAGCAGGATGTTTTAATGCCTGATATAGAGGCCGGGAATCCAGTGCTTATAGGCGCTACGACGCATAATCCATTTTTTTCATTGGTCTCTCCTCTTATATCCCGCTCCATTGTTTTTGAGTTAAAAAAATTATCAAAGGACAATATAAAGCAGATCCTGAAAGCCAGTCTTAAAGATAAAGATCGCGGGCTTGGCGGCTTTAATATTAAAATAGGCCAGGATGCCCTGGATTTTTTAGCAGACTCTTGCGATGGAGACGCCAGGATTAGCCTTAATGCGCTTGAGATAGGGGTAGTGACTACAAAACCCGGCGAGGACGGGGTAATAGACTTTAATCTTAAGGTTGCGGAAGAGTCTATCCAGAAAAAAGCAGTTATGTATGATAAAGACGAAGACGCTCATTACGATACAATTTCCGCTTTTATTAAAAGCATGCGAGGTTCAGATCCTGATGCCGCTCTTTACTGGCTCGCAAAGATGCTTTACGCAGGAGAGGACCCGAGATTTATCGGCCGCCGTATTGTAATCTGCGCGGCAGAAGACGTAGGGAACGCCGATCCGCAGGCATTGATACTTGCAAACGCCGCTTTTCAGATATCTGAATTTGTCGGAATGCCTGAAGCCAGGATCCCTCTTGCCCAGGCAGTCTGTTATATTGCTTGCGCTCCAAAAAGCAACGCAGCGTATCTGGGTATAGACAAGGCTATGAAAGACGTGGAAGAATCAAGGACTATGGAAGTCCCAAAACATTTAAAAGACGCCAGTTATCGTGGAGCGAAAAAACTGGATCATGGCGCAGGGTATAAATATAGCCATAATTACGAAGGCCATTATGTAGATCAGGAGTATATACCTGAAAAAAGAATTTATTATGAACCAACAGATTCAGGCTACGAGAAGAAAATCAAAGAATACCTTAAGCAATTGAAAAACAAGAGCCTTGTGTAATGTGTAAAATAACCTGCGTTACACAAACATTGGGGTTTTATGAATAATAAGGCAGTAGCGTTACTTTCTGGCGGGCTGGACAGCACGCTGGCTATAAAATTGATGCTGGATCAGGGCGTGGAGGTTCACGCCCTGAATTTTTTGACAGTATTCTGCAATTGTACTTCCAAAGGCTGCAGGCACCAGGCTACAAAAGTAGCGGAAGAATTCGGCGTGCCTATAAAGGTCATGAATATCACAGAGGAATACATGGAGGTTGTAAAAAATCCCAAATATCCGCGTGGCAGAAATATGAATCCCTGTATCGACTGCAGGATTTTTACTTTTAAAAAAGCAAAAGAGTTTATGAAAGAAATAGGCGCTTCTTTCGTTATAACAGGGGAAGTAACCGGCCAAAGGCCTATGTCCCAGAGAAAACAGGCTATAATGACAATAGAAAAAGAATCAGGCCTGGAAGGCCTTATTGTGAGGCCGTTGTCTGCAAAATATTTTGAGCCTACGCTTCCAGAAAAATCAGGCATAGTTGACAGGGATAAACTGCTGGATATAGATGGCAGAAGGCGCACGAGGCAGATAGCGCTTGCAAAGGACTTCGGGATTAACGATTACCCGTGCCCTGCCGGAGGGTGCCTTCTGACCGATAGATGTTTTTCTGAAAGGCTGAAGGATCTTTTAAAATACAACATTGATTACGATATCAGCGACCTGCATCTTTTAAAGATCGGCAGGCATTTCAAGATTTCAGATGAGTTGAGATTTCTGGTCGGTAGGGATGAGAGCGAGAACGCAAAACTGACATCTTTTACAAAGGCCGGGGATCATGTCTTTGATATTTTAGATATCCCGGGCCCTGTTGGCCTTGCCAGGGGGAAAGTAACAGGGGAAGATATAGAAAATATGGCTTCGATATTGGCAAGATATTCAGATTCTAACGGGGAAAGCGTTATTGTTTCGTACAGGCAATTGCCGGACAAAGATTGGAAGAATATCCCCGCCTTTCCAGCTGCTAAAGACCTCACGGAAGCTCTGCGCATATAAGTTGATTTGCAAAATAAGCGGGCAATAATTTTCCTTGCCATTATAAGCTGTTATGTATATAATTATACACACTGCTTTTAGGGAGTAATTCCTTATAAGTTACCCTTATTTTATGAAAAATATAGCTACTATTATACTTGCTGCTGGAGAAGGCACGAGGATGAAGTCCTGTTTGCCTAAAGTTTTACACAATATATGCGGCAAGCCAATGCTTGAGTATCTTATTGATAATGTCAACTCTATCGGTATAGATAAAGTGTTTGCCGTTGTCGGCCATAAGGCAGGGCTTGTTAAGCAAAATATCCGCGGCGTAAAATGTATAACCCAGAACGAGCTTCTTGGTACAGGCGACGCCATTTCAATAACCAGAGCCGCCCTTTTGAAAGATAATAAGATAGACAATGTCTTAGTATTATACGGGGATACGCCTTTATTAAGCCAGGGGATTATAAAAAAGCTTATTGAAAAGCATGTTTCAAGCAGCGCCGGAGCTACTTTTTTAACAGCCCAGCTTAAAAACCCCACAGGGTATGGCAGGGTTATCCGCTCCTCGAACAATAAAATTATAAAAATAGTAGAGGAGCTGGACGCGTCTATTTATGAAAAGGTCATAGAAGAAATAAATGTAGGGGTCTACTGTTTCAACAAAAGGGCGCTTTTTTACGGCCTTGAAAAGATAAAGCCGGACAACAAAAAAGAAGAATATTATCTCACGGATACGATAGAGGTGCTTACGAAATCCAATATCCTTGTGGAGTCGGTAACCTCAAACGACTCAGAAGAGTTTTTGGGGGTTAACACAAGGGCTGAGCTTGGCAAGGCGGAATTGGTGATGAGAAAAAGGATCCTGGATAATATCATGGATAGAGGCGTGACAGTCATAGACCCTGGCAATACTTACATAGAACACGGCGTAGAGATAGAAAAAGATACAGTTATATATCCGTATACATTTATAGAAAATAATGTTAAAATAGGCTCTAATTGCAATATCGGCCCTTTTGCAAGGCTTAGGCCGGGGACTGTTGTCGGGGATAAGGTTGGGATAGGCAACTTTGTAGAAATAGTGCGTTCTTGTATCGGGCGGGAGACAAAAATAAGGCATCAGTGCTATATAGGGGATGCTGTAATCGGCAAGAACGTCAATATAGGCGCAGGAACAATTGTCGCAAATTATGACGGGAAAGAAAAGCACAAGACTGTTATAGAAGATAACGCCTTTATAGGCACAGGGACAATTTTAATAGCTCCTGTCAAAATCGGCAAAGGCGCGATCACTGGCGCGGGAAGCGTGGTCACCAGGAATAAAAATGTCCCGGCAGGCAAAACCGTGGTTGGGATACCTGCCAGGCTGTTAAATAAGTATAAAAAATAGAGGCAGGCACATTGTGTCGTCCCTACAACGAAAGGCGCATATGGAGATAATTACAGGTAACGCAAATCCTATTTTAGCAAAGGAGATATGTAAATATTTAAAGATGCCTCTGGGAGATGCGCTGGTTACTACTTTTAACGAAGGCGAGATACGCGTAAAGATAAACAAGAACGTGCGCGGTAAGGATGTTTTTATAGTCCAGCCCACATGCCCTCCCGTGAATAATAACCTCATGGAGCTCTTGATACTTATAGACGCGCTTAAAAGGGCTTCTGCGAAAAGGATTACAGCGGTGTTGCCTTATTTTGGCTATGCCAGGCAGGACAGGAAAGATCAGCCTCGCGTCCCAATAACAGCAAAGCTAGTGGCTAATCTTATTACCACGGCGGGCGTAGACAGGATCCTGACAGTGGATTTGCACGCAGGCCAGATACAGGGATTTTTTGATATACCGATGGATCACCTTTACGCGGTGAATATTTTTGTTAGCCACATAAAAAAGATAAAGCTAAAAGATATCGTAATAGTTTCTCCTGATGTGGGCGGAATAAAAATGGCGCGGGCGTACGCCAAGAAATTCGATGCGCCCTTGGCCATAGTGGATAAACGCAGGATCAGCGGGGAAGAAACAGAGGCTATGAATATCCTGGGCGATATAAAGGGCAAGAACTTGATCATAGTAGATGATCTTGTCGCGACAGCGTCTTCTCTGGTAGAAGCTGCTGCGGCGCTGAAAAAGCAGGGCGGTAAAGATATATACGCCGCTATCACGCACCCTGTGCTTTCAGGGCCTGCGATAAAGCGCATAAGCGATTCCAGCATAAAGAAGCTATTCGTAACAAATACAATACCCGTGGACAACGGTAAAAAACATAAAAAGATAGAGGTGTTATCGATAGCGCCTCTTTTAGCAGAGGCAATAAAGAGGATTCATAACGAAGAATCCGTAAGCTGTCTTTTTAACTAGAAAGGGCGATTAAAATGGATTTTGTAGAATTAAAAGCAAGCCTAAGAGAAGAAAAAGGAAAGGAAAAAAATAAAAAGCTCAGAAACGCCGGGATGGTGCCAGGGGTTGTTTATAGAAAAGGCGAGGCTGCGTTGTCCTTGAAGGTAGACTCAAAAAGCCTTTCAAAGGTCCTGCATACAGACGCCGGGGAAAACGTTATAATAAAACTTTTTGTCGAAGGGGACAAGAAGAAAAAAGAGAGAATAGTTGTTATAAAAGAGCTGCAGAGAAACCCTTTTAAGGATGTGCTCGTACATTTGGACCTGAACGAGATATCTCTTACAGAGACCCTTAAAGTAAAAGTGCCTCTTATGGCGAAAGGTGAGGCGATAGGCGTAAAACAGGAAGGCGGGGTGTTGCAGCATATCATATGGGAAGTTGAAGTAGAATGTTTGCCTACAAACATACCTGATAAACTAGAAGTCGACATTACAAACCTTAAGATGGGCGAGACATTGAGTATAAAAGACGTAAGGCCTCCGGAAGGCGTGAAGATATTAGGCGATCCTGAGAGCATAGTGGTCAGCGTTGAACATGTAAAGACAGTTGAAGAAACTGTGGCAGCGCCTGCGGCCGAAGGCGAAGCTTTAGAGCCTGAGCTTATAAGAGAGAAGAAAGAGAAAGAAGACGCTGAAGAAGACGAAAAAGCTGAAGCGCCGAAACAGGAGAAGAAGGAAGAGAAGAAGTGAAATTAATAGTTGGCCTTGGAAACCCTGGCACCGAGTATGCTCTTACGCGTCATAATATAGGGTTCCTTGTCATGGAGAAGGTTGCAGAGGATAATAGTATAAAATTTAGATTTAATAAAAGGTTCAATGCGCTGGTAGGAGAAGGGGCGATAGGCGGGGAAAAGGCCTTTTTGATAATGCCGCAGACATTTATGAATCTTTCAGGCCATTCAGTAAGGCCTGCTTTAAATTGGCTTAAATTAAAGGCCAATGATATGTTTGTGGTAATGGACGACATAGCGCTGCCTTTTGGCTCTATAAGGATAAAGCTTAAAGGCTCAAGCGGCGGCCATAAAGGGTTAAGTTCTATAATAGATTCTATCAGCACCCAGGAATTTTCAAGGATGAGGCTGGGAATTCTTGGAAGAAGAAAAATAAGAGACCTTTCTAATTATGTCCTGGGCAGGTTTACGAAATCTGAACAAAAAAACCTTCAGGCGATATTGGACAGCGCTTCACAGGCTTGTGAGTGCTGGGTAACAGAAGGCGTTAACGCCGCGATGAATAAATTTAACAAGAACAAGTGAAGGTCCTTCAGCGCCTAAAAAGCTAACTTTTGTCAGCATTTTTAACGGCGCTTCAGGATCAAATTTTGTTTCACAAAATTCGGAGGATTAGGATGAAACAGTACGAAGCAATGTTTATTTTAAAACCAGGCCTGGATAAAACAAGCATCGATAAAATTCTTGGCCAGATACAGGAGCTTGTGTCGAAGCATAAAGGCGCTATAACTGAAACAAAAGAGATGGGGAAAAACAGATTGGCCTATTCTATCAAAAAATCCAGAGAAGGCATTTATTATCTTATAAAGTTTAGTATTATCCCTGATGCTATAGACGCTATAAAAAAGAATCTTGTTCTTAATGAGTCTATATTGCGTATGATGGTGGTAGAAATATAGAGAAGAAAAAAGATCCTTCGGCTGCTTTTTATCCGATCGCAGCCTCAGGATAAAATTTTACTTCGTAAAATTTGGGAGGAGAAATGGCGAGCCTTAACAAGGTATTTATGATAGGGAATCTTACAAGAGATCCGGAGCTTCGTTATGTCCCCAGCGGCGCGCCTGTTACCACATTCGGCTTGGCTGTGAACAGGACATTTATGACGCAGCATGGAGATAAAAAAGATGAGGTATGTTTCGTGAGGATAGTTGTATTCGGTAAACAGGCTGAAAGTTGCAGCCAGTATCTGACGAAAGGCAGGCCTGTGTTTGTAGAAGGCAGGCTGCAATACCGCGCATGGGAACAGGATGGCCAGAAGCGCAGCACCCTGGATATAGTAGCTGACAGGGTTCAATTTTTAGGCGCCCCTGGCGGGAAACAGGGGCCAGCCTCAGAAGAGGCGCCGGAATCTCACAAAGAAACATTCACGGAAGAGGCGCCGGCAGATAACATAAAGCCGGAAGAAGACGCGCCATTCTAAAAACTGTGTAATGTTGGAAGCGTAATGTGTAAAGAAATTTTATATTACACTTTACATATTAAACATTACACAAACATTGCGACAAGGAGAGAAAAAGATGCCAAGACGTTCAGATGAAAAAACAAAAAGGCCAAAAGCAAAAACCAAGAAGTTTGATTCAAAAGAAAAATTTTTCAGAAAAAAATCATGCAGATTCTGCCTGGATAAGACAGAAACCATAGATTACAAAGACACCATGAAGCTGAGAAGGTTTGTTACTGAAAAGGGCAAGATAATGCCAAACAGGCTTACGGGTAATTGCGCAAAGCACCAGCGTAAAATAGCGGTTGCCGTAAAAAGGGCAAGGTATGTGGCTTTGTTGCCTTACGTGGGAGAATAAATTGGCTGAAGGCTCAAGGCTCTAGGCTGAAAGGAAAAGAGAGGCGGGTTATGAAAGTTATATTAATAGAGGACGTGAAAAGTATAGGTTCGATGGGCGATGTGGTGGATATCAAAGAAGGCTTTGCCAGAAATTTTTTATTTCCTAAAAAACTGGCGCGCGCGGCAGTAGGTTCTAATCTGAAAATCATAGAAGACATCAAAAGAAAAAAAGTGATTGCGGCGCTAAAGGAGAAAAAAGAGGCAGAGCTCCTTAAATCAAAAATTTCAGATATTTCCCTCACGATAACTGTTGAGGCAGGAGACGATGACAAGCTTTTTGGAAGCGTGACGTCTCAGGACGTGGCAAATGCATTCGAGCAGGAAGGTCTTTTGATAGACAAGAAAAAAATAATACTGGAAGAACATATAAAGAAACTAGGCGTGTACCAGATTCCCGTAAAGTTACATCCCGAGGTTTCCGGCGAAGTAAAGGTGTGGGTGGTGAAGAAGTAGGAGCGGCTTAAGGCCGTTCACTATAGCGCGTTAAAATAGCATGGATAAATTAGACACTAACTTTGAAAAAATGCCGCCGCAGAATCTGGAAGCGGAGATGGCTGTCCTGGGTTCTATGCTGATAGAAGAAACAGCCATTGGATACGCCATAGAGATGCTGGAGAGCGCAAGCTTTTACAATGACTCAAACCGCAGGATATTTGAGAGCATGGTGCAGCTGTATAGCGAGAACAAGGCGATAGATATCGTTACCCTAATAGAGGAATTGAAAAAAACAGGCGACCTGGATAAAGTGGGCGGGTCCACGTATATCGCGAATCTTACCACGGTTGTGCCTACGGCAGCCAACGTAGTGCATTACGCTAAAATCGTAAAAGAAAAGAGTATTTTAAGAAATTTAATATCCGCTGCTACCAGTATTGTTACCGAAAGTTACGATGCGCATGGCGAGGTAGAGAAAATTTTAGATAAAGCCGAGCGCGTAATATTTGATATCTCTTCTAAAAAAATTGAATCAAGTTTTGCCCCGCTCAAAGAGATCATAAAAAACAGCATAGAAACTATAGACCAGCTTTACCAGAAAAAGGCGCATGTCACAGGCATTCCTACCGGGTTTAGCGATCTTGACAGCCTGACAGCCGGGATGCATCCTTCGGATCTGATCATTTTCGCAGGCCGGCCTTCAATGGGTAAAAGCGCTCTTGTCAGTTCCATAGCCGAGCATGTGGGCGTCGTAGAAAAAATACCACTTGTGATATTTAGTCTGGAAATGTCAAAGGAGCAGCTGGTGCAGAGAATGCTATGCTCTCATGCAAAGGTAAACGCGCATAACGTAAGGACAGGTTTTTTGTCCCAATCAGATTGGCCGAAACTTACAAACGCGGCGGGAAAGCTCTCAGACGCTCCTATTTATATAGATGATACCGCAGGCCTTTCTGTGCTGGAGCTGCGGGCAAAGGCAAGAAGGCTGAAATCCCAGCACAATATACAATTTATAATTGTTGATTATTTACAGTTGATGCAGGGCATGCCTGGCGCTGAAAACAGACAGCAGGAAATATCAGAGATATCGCGCTCATTAAAGGCGCTTGCTAGAGAATTAAATGTGCCGGTTATAGCAGTCAGTCAGCTTTCCAGGGCGGTTGAGACCAGGCAGGACCGCAGGCCGCAGCTTTCTGATCTGAGGGAATCCGGCGCCATAGAGCAGGACGCTGATTTAGTGGGACTTCTTTTAAGGGAAGAATATTATAACCCAACAGAGGAAAACAAGGGCATCGCAGAGGTGATAATAGCAAAACAGCGTAACGGGCCTGTAGGTTCTATAAAACTTGCGTTTCTAAAGGATTACGCAAAGTTTGACAATCTCGCTTTCAAGGAAGAAGGCCTGATAGCCGAAGAAGCGTTCTAACCTATCCGACTCATGGAGTCGGATAGGTTAGAGTTTGATTTGACATAATTTTATATATATGATATATTAATTTAATTAACATATGAAAAATAATATCTTTAAATTTATAATATTCATATTTATGATCCCGGCGTTTATTTCTATAAATCCAGCTTTTGGAGAAGAGGCTTCTTCCGGCCAGAAGATCATAAAATATGTCGACGTAAAGAACAATAAGACAGTTTCCGGCGCTACGATCCTGGCAAAATTAAAAACTAAAAAAGGCGACGCCTTCTCTCAGAAGGTGGTAGACGAGGATATAAAAAGGTTGCATCTCCTGGGCTTCTTCAGCGATGTGAGCGTATCTGTAGAAGATATCCAGGATGGCGTAGGGGTCATATTTACCGTAGCGGAAAAGGCGCCTCTTGCCAAAGTAGTTTTTATCGGTAATAAGGTTTTTGACGCCAGGAGGCTCCAAAGTGCGGTAGAATCAAAGCTTACTGAATTTATAGATGAGAGAAAGCTCAAGAAAGACGCGGACAATATAAAAGATCTTTATGAGAAAAAAGGATATCCCTGGGTAGAGGTTGCTTACAAAATAGAGACGGATGAAACCGACGGCTCTTCAAAAGCCATCTTTACTATAAACGAAGGGGCGCGGGCGGTCGTAAAGAAAATAGACCTGATAGGTAATACCGGATTCAACGACGCTCGCCTGGCGAAGATAATGAAATCCAAGACAGCCGGATTTTTCCGTTCAGGGATTTATAAAAAAGAAGTCCTGGAAGATGACATGGAGCGTATAAAGAATTTTTATAAACAGGCGGGTTATCTGGATGTGAAACCGGAATACGAATTGCTGTTCCAAGAAAAAAGCAGAAAAAAATGGATAGAAATCGCAGTGCGCATAGAAGAAGGCAGGAAATATATAACCGGCGCCATAAAAATTGCCAATAATACGGTATTCTCCGAAGAAGAATTGAAAGCGCTTTTTAAGATGAGATCAGGAGACACCTTTACAGAGGAAGGGTTTCACGTAGACGTGGGGAGCATTCAGGAGCATTATTTTGATAAAGGATATATTATGGCAAGGGTTAGGCCTGACACCTTTTTGAACATGGACACGGACAGGGTAGATATCACTTATAGTCTTACAGAAGGCGAAGTGGCTTACGTAAATAAAATTAATATACGAGGAAACACAAAGACAAAAGATATAGTTATACGGAGAGAACTTAGGATAAAACCGGGCGAACGTTATGACGGGGCAAAGTTGAGGAGAAGCAAGGAACGCCTTAATAATCTAGGGTATTTCGAAGATATAACTTTTGATACAGAAGAGACGTCCGAGTTGGATAAAAGAGACATGGTTGTTGATGTAAAAGAGACAAAGACCGGCGAATTCAGTTTTGGCGGAGGGTTTAGTTCAATAGACAAGCTAATAGGCTTTGTAGAGATAGAGCAGAGAAATTTTGACGGGTTGAATTTTCCTACTTTCACGGGAGATGGACAAGACCTGAAATTGAGGGGAGAATTCGGTTCAACCCGTAAAAATTATTTATTAAGTTGGACAGAGCCGTGGATATTTGATAAGCCTCTTTCTTTTGGATTGGATCTTTACGCTTCAGAGCAGAATAAAAGTGGTTCTACAGGGTACGCTTATGATGAAACAAGGCAAGGCGGAGATATCAGATTTGGCAAGGAATTCAACGAAGTCTTAAGGGGAGACCTGAGCTATAAGATAGAAACAGTAGATATATCTGACTTAGACAGCACTGTTTCCCAGGCCTTGAAAGATGAGGAAGGAAAGAATACTGTATCCAGCACCATGTTTCAGCTTACAAAAGACACGACAGATAATAAATTCAACCCTGTAAAGGGAGCTGTTTTAATAGGTTCTATTGAAGTAGCTGGGGGGCCTTTCGGAGGGGATAAGGATTTTGCGAAGTTTTTTAATTCAATGAGCCATTATTCTACGCTAGGGCCTTTTGTGCTTGAATTGAAATTAAGAGATGGGGTGGTTAGTACTTACGGAAGATCCGGGGCAGTGCCTGTTTATGAAAGATTTTTCGCAGGCGGTACGTATACAATCAGAGGATTTAAGGAACGCGAAGTAGGCCCGAAAGATCAATCCGGAGATGCGATAGGCGGCGGGACATTAGCTGTTGCAAACGCTGAACTGACTTTTTCTATAGTAGAAAATCTTAAGGGCGCGTTATTTGTAGACGCTGGAAACGTGTGGGTCGTTCCAGACAGCAAGCCAAAAGGCGGAGTAGCGCCTGGAGGCGTTAAGGTTGGTATAGGTATGGGCGTGAGGATCAAAACTCCTATAGGGCCGGTAAAGCTGGATTATGGTTTTCCTGTTAATCCATCGAAAGAACAGTCGCAAACCGGAAGGATTCATTTTAGCATGAGTAGGGGATTTTGATATTGCGGAACTGACGCGGAAACTGACCCTCGCTTTGCTCTGGTCAGATGTGTAATTACGCGGAAGAGAAACTTGCATAGATGACAGAAGGTTTCCTACACGATTGAGGTGGTTAAATGAAAAAGATTTTTATAGGCGTGTTAGGTGTTATTTTTTTATCTTTATTTATTAGTGTTGGTTTTGCTGAATCGCAGGGTAAGATCGGATATATTGACTTATCCAGGTCATTTGATGAGTACCAGAAGACAAAGGATTTGGATAAAGAGTTAGAAGCAAAAGGCGACATGAAACAGCAAGATCGCGAGAAGGTTGTCCAGGAGATCAGGAAAATGCGCCAGGAGCTGGAGTTGATGAACAAGAATGCGCGCGAGAAGAAAGAAGCGGATATAGAGGCAAAGATAAAGTTTCTTCAGGAGTTTGATCAGGGAGCAAAGGCAGATCTCACAAAAGAAAGAGATAATATGGTGAAAGATATCCTGAAAGAGATGAGCGATGTGATAAAAGAATATGGCGAGAATAATGGATATTCTATTATCGTGAATGACAGGGTGCTTTTATATGGCGGCCAGGAGCTAGATCTTACGAATGAGATAGTGAAGATATTAAACAATAAATATAAAACAGTGCCTGGTAATTAAGATAAAGGGACGTCTTAATATGCAGAAGACATTAAAAGAGATAGCCAGTATCATAGACGGTGAAATAGTAGGAGACGAGAACATAGTTGTGACTGGGATCTGCGGTATCAAGGAGGCAAAAGAAGGCGATCTTACTTTTGTTGCCAATTCGAGATATCTGCCTCTTATAGGGCACACGAGAGCCTCGGCTATTATCACATCAAGAGACGTGAAGATATCCCCCAAAACGATTATCCGCACTGAAAATCCATCTTTGGCATTCGCAAAGATGGTTTCTCTTCTGGCGCCCAATGAGGTCAGAAGGCCGAAAGGCATTCATCCAACGGCTATTATAGGCGACAAAGTAAAGATAGGGAAAAATGTAGCTATAGACCCATATGTTGTGCTTGAAGATAATGTAGAAATAAAAGATAACACTGTTCTCTACGCAGGCGCATATATAGGCCATCATACTAAAATCGGTAAAAATTGCGTTATCTACCCTTATGTAATAATCAGAGAAAGGGTGGTAATAGGCGACAGGGTTGTTATTCACGGCGGGACTGTTATAGGAAGTGATGGCTTTGGATTTTCTACTGTTCAGGGCGTACACCATAGGATTCCTCAGATAGGCACGGTGATAATAGAAGACGACGTGGAGATAGGCGCCAATGTTACTATCGACAGGGCGCGTTTTGACAAGACGCTTATAAAGAAAGGCACGAAGATAGATAATCTTGTTCAGATCGCCCACAATGTGTCCATAGGGGAAAATTCCATAATAGTTGCGCAGAGCGGGATATCAGGCAGCGCAAATATAGGTAAGAACGTTACTATTGCAGGACAGTCAGGAGTTATCGGCCATATCACCATTGGCGATAATGTCGTAGTGGCTGCGCAGTCCGGCGTAACCAAGTCTATCCCTTCTAATACCTGCGTTTCAGGTTATCCTGCCAAACCGCATGTTCTGGCAAAAAAAATCCATGCATTTACCCAGAACCTCCCAGAGTTGTTTAAAAAGGTTAAGCAATTAGAAGAAGAGATCGAAAAATTAAAATCCGCAAATAAAGAAAACGGCAAAAATTAAAAATTATAGAAGGAGAAATAATGCAGCAGAGAACAATAAAAAAGCCAGTTGAATTAAGCGGGGTGGGCCTTCATACGGGAGTGAGCGTTAACCTTAAATTTAAGCCAGCCCCTACTAATATCGGGATAAATTTCATAAGGGTCGACATAAAAGATTCTCCTATGGTAAAGGCTGATATAAACAACATAATCGGCCAGGAAAAAAGTCCCCGCCGCACTTCGATTGGTATTAACGGAGTGGAAGTGCACACTATAGAGCATCTGATGGCGGCATTGTGGGCGCTTGGCATAGATAATATTATTATAGAAACAGACGGGCCTGAGCTTCCGGGGCTTGACGGAAGCGCAAAAGGTTTTATAGAAATATTAAAAAAGGTTGGTATTGAAGACCAGGGCGTTCCGAAAAAAATCTACCAGGTAAGGTCTGCTTTATGGGCTGAGCAGGACGGTGCCATGATAATGGTTTTGCCAGACGATAATTTCAGGGTGTCATATACGTTAAATTACGAGCACCCTCTTTTAAAATCCCAGTATATATCGTTCGCTGTGGATGAAAGTATGTTTGTGAAAGAGATCGCCCCTGCCAGGACTTTCTGCCTCGAAAAAGAAGTGAATGAGCTCAGGAAAAAAGGCCTTGGCAAAGGCGCTAATTACGATAATACGGTTGTGGTGGGAGAAGGCGGGGTTATAGATAATAAACTCAGGTTTGAGGATGAATTTGCCAGGCATAAGATACTGGATCTTTTGGGAGATTTATATCTTCTTGGCTACAGCATCAAGGGCCATATTATTGCAATGCGCAGCGGCCATCCTCTGAATGTGCAGCTTGTTGAAAAGATAAATAATCAAAGGGAAAAATTCCAGGCAGGCGGCATAAAAGCCGTTCATGTCGAGACAAACGGAAGCATCCTTGATTCTATAGATATACAGAAAATACTTCCGCACAGGTACCCGTTTTTATTGGTGGATAAGATAATAGAAATAGCGCATGATAAAAAAGCGGTAGGCATAAAAAACGTTACGATGAACGAGCAGTTTTTTACAGGACATTTTCCTGGCAGGCCTGTTATGCCAGGCGTATTGATTGTAGAGGCAATGGCTCAAGTGGCAGGGGTGTTGCTGTTGAATAAAAAAGAGAATATCGGCAAATACGCATATTTTCTAACCCTGGATAATGTAAAATTTAGAAAGACAGTGGTTCCGGGCGATCAGTTGCGCCTGGAAGTAGAGGTTATAAAGCTCAAGTCAAAGACAGGGCAGGTGCACACAAAGGCGCTTGTGGATAGCGAGGTAGTAAGCGAAGCAGACCTGATGTTCGCTCTTGTAGACGCATAAACTATGAATAAGGTTCATACGACAGCAATTGTGGATAAAAAAGCAAAGCTGGCCGACGACGTAGAAGTCGGCCCTTATGCTATTATAGGCCCTAATGTGGAGATAGCGAAAGGCGCTGTTATAGGTGCCCGCGCTACTATAGAAGGCTATACTACAATAGGCGAAGGGGCTCGCATATTTACAGGCGCTGTCATAGGAAGCGCGCCGCAAGATTTGAAGTATAAAGGCAAGAAAAGTTTTCTGAAGATAGGAAAGAATAATATCATAAGAGAGTATGTTACCATGAACCCCGGAACAGAAGAGGGGTCCAGCACCTGCCTTGGGGATGGAAATCTTTTTATGGCGTATTCGCATGTTGCGCATAACTGCAGAGTTGGGGATAACTGTGTCATTGCAAATGCAGGAACTCTTGCAGGACACGTTACGCTGGAAGACAAAGTTGTGCTAGGAGGGTTTGCGGGAGTGCACCAGTTTACAAGGGTTGGAAAGATGTCCATAATAGGCGGGTGCTCAAAGGTTGTGCAGGACATACCTCCTTTTTCTACATGCGATGGGAATCCTGCAAAAGTATACGGGCTTAATCTGATAGGCATTACCCGCGCAGGCATGCCAAAAGACGCTCAAGTGAGATTAAGAAAGGCGTTCAAAATTTTATTTCATTCAGGCCTTATTTTTAAAAATGGCGCAGAAAAGGTAAAAAAGAATATAGGGTCTTTCGAAGAGATAGAGTATCTTCTGGATTTTATGAAAAATTCAGAACGAGGCGTTTGCAGAGGCAGCAAATAAGATGGTTAACAGGATAGGGCTTTTAGCTGGGAACGGCAGGTTTCCTATTATATTTGCCGAAAGCGCCAGGAAAAAAGGCGTAGAAATAATTGCGATAGGCATAAATGAGGAGACATCAAAAGAGCTTGAGAAATTTGTAGATAAGATATACTGGCTGGGAGTTGGAGAGCTTGAAAAGCTGCTGGGGATCCTAAGGGAAGAAAATATTCGCTCTATTGTAATGGCGGGCCAGGTAAGGCATAAGCTGCTTTTTGACAATAACATCAAAATAGATAAAAAGATGCAGGCTCTCCTGGGAGGCCTCAGGGATAAAAAGACAGATTCCATTATAGGGGCCGTGGCGAGGCTGTTAGAGTTTAAAGGCGTTAAGGTTTTGAGTTCAATCACATTTTTGTCAGACTATCTTCCTCGGAAAGGCGTTCTTACCAGAAAAGTGCCTGATGAAAGAGTGTTGAAAGATATAGATTTTGGAAGGCGCATAGCAAAGGTTATAGCGGGCCTGGATATCGGACAATCTGTTATAGTAAAAGACAAGGTTGTTCTGGCGGTGGAGTCTATTGAAGGAACAGACGAGGCCATAAGACGGGCTGAGCGGTATGGTAAAGACGGTATTGTTGTTATAAAGGTAACAAAGCCCATGCAGGATATGAGATTTGACGTGCCTGTTATAGGGCCTGATACGATAAGGCTACTGAAGGAAGTAAAGGCCAGCTGTCTTTCGATAGAGGCCGGAAAAACTCTTATAATCGATAAACAGGAAACACTAATGCTCGCCGAGGAAGCGGGTATAACAATAGTCGCGACCTGATTATACTTACGAAGCGTAATTGATAAAATATGGCAAAGAAAATTAAAAGGACATCCAAATCTAACCATACTATAGAGGCTATTTCTAAAATAAGCAGGGCGATCTCTAGCGATTTATATTTAGAAGACATCTTGAAGCTTATAGTTACAGTTACCGCAGAGGTTATGAATTCCAGGATCTGCTCGTTGATGCTTCTGGATGACAAGAAACAGCATTTAGATATCAGGGCTACGCAGAGTATAAGCGAAGAATATATAGGCAAAAAACCGCTAGCTAGAAGCGAGGGCGTTGCGTGGAAAGTGGTGCTTCAGAATAAACCCATGGTAGTGGCGGATGTCACAAAAGAGCCTGAATATAAATACAAGGATATAGCTATAAAAGAAAAACTAGTGTCTTTGTTATGCGTGCCTTTGGCTGTTAAGGGTAAAGTAATAGGGGTGCTGAACTGCTATACGTCTGAACCTCATAAATTTACGCTTACGGAAATAAACGTCCTTACAAGCGTTGCAAATCAGGCAGCTATTGCGATAGAAAATACAGAGCTTATAGTTAAAACAAAGGTTATACAGGAGGAACTCGAGACCAGAAAAGTGGTCGAAAGAGCAAAAGGGATTTTGATGAGCCAGGAAAAATTGTCAGAAGAAGACGCATTCAGGCGTATCCAGAAATACAGCATGGACCGCCGTAAGCCCATGAAAGAAGTAGCTGAGGCTATAATAGTAGCGCATGAAATGAAATAAATTAAAGGCCTTTGCTACAATGTTGCAGGGCAGACTTGAGTCTGCCAAAACAAATGAAATCCAGATATGAAGGTTTACAAAAAAACGTACGCAAATTAAAAACTCCTGATATAGAAGTATGGGAAAATCTGTATCCTGATAAAGAATATATTGTAACCCTGGAAAATCCGGAATTTACATGCGTTTGTCCTAAGACAGGGTTGCCTGATTTTGCTAATATAACTATTCAATATAAGCCTGTTAAATTTTGTGTAGAATTGAAGTCATTAAAGATGTACTTGCTATCTTACAGAGATGTTGGGATATTTCACGAACACGCGGTAAACAAAATCATGGAAGATTTTGTAAAAGCGTGTAAGCCAAAGTGGGCTTATATCAAAGGCGAATTTAATACGCGGGGCGGGATCTACACAACAGTCAGCGCAGAATATAAAAGGAGGAGATAGTGGCTAAGATGACGAATAAAGATATCTTAAAGGCAGTAAAAGAAAAAAATGTTAAGTTTATACGTTTATGGTTTACTGATGTCCTTGGTTTTTTAAAGGGGTTTGCTATATCTCCGTCTGAGTTAGAAGGGGCATTGGAAGAGGGCATGGGGTTTGATGGGTCTTCTATAGAAGGCTTTGCCCGCATAGAAGAATCAGACATGATTGCAAGGCCTGACCCTGACACATTTGAGATTTTGCCATGGCGCGCAGGAGAGGAATACAGCGTCGCAAGGATGTTTTGCGATATTTATGAACCTAGCGGCAAGCCTTTTGAAGGAGACCCGAGGTTCGTTTTAAAGCGCAATTTAGCCAAGGCAAAGGAATTAGGCTTTACCTATAACGTAGGGCCTGAGCTCGAATATTTTTATTTTAAAGATTCCAAAACTCCGGAACCTTTAGATAACGGCGGTTATTTTGACCTCGTGCCTTTGGATGTGGCGCAGGACCTGAGGCGCGACACAATATTTACTTTACAGGCCTTGGGGATTACGGTTGAATACAGCCATCACGAAGTTGCGCCAAGCCAGCATGAAATTGATTTACGCTATACTGATGCGCTTACAATGGCTGACAATGTCATGACTTACAGGCTTGTGGTTAAAGAGATTGCCCGTAAGCACGGGGTTTATGCCACATTTATGCCAAAGCCTATTTTCGGGATCAATGGCTCAGGCATGCATGTGCACCAGTCTTTATTTAAAGGAGACAAAAACGCGTTTTTTGAAAAGAGCGAGAAATATCATTTATCAAATACAGGCAAAGCTTACACAGCAGGTATTTTGAAGCACGCGCCTGAGATAACTGCTATTACAAGCCAGTGGGTAAATTCGTATAAGAGGTTGGTTCCGGGATATGAGGCGCCTGTTTATATATGTTGGGCGCAGATGAACCGTTCAGCGCTGGTGCGCATACCTATGTACAAACCCGGAAAAGAAAAAGCAACCAGGATTGAATACCGTTCGCCTGATCCGAGCTGTAACCCGTATCTGGCGTTTTCAGTAATGCTGGCCGCAGGATTAGAAGGCATAACCAAGAAATATAAATTAGGCGAGCCTGCGAATGACAATATTTACCACATGAGTGAGGCAGAAAAAGAAAAAGTTGGCATAAAGTCTCTGCCTGAAGATCTTCTGGAAGCGATAAAGATCGCTGAAAAGAGCAAGCTTATAAAAGAATGCCTGGGCGACAAATTATTCGAATATTTCATCCGAAATAAAAAGATGGAATGGAACGAATACAAGGCGCAGGTCAGTAAGTACGAAATAGACAAATACTTACCTATATTATAGTTCACAGGGGCGGTTCTAACTTTACCTCTAGAACCGTCCTTTATTTTTTAGGAGAACCATGTTTACGCACGCAGTGTTGTTTGAAATTAAACCAGGCGAAGTGCCTTATTACCGCAAAGACAGTATTATGTGGGCCAGGCACGCTAAAAAACATTCAAAAGGCTTTGTCAGCTATCATACCGTGAAGAGAGTGGATGTTGAAAATCAATATGTGTCTATCTATAGGTGGAAAACTAGAAATCATCATGATGTCTTCATGAAAGAGTTTCACGATTTTCTTGTGTCCAAATCCAAGGCCAAGGTAAAATCTCTCGGTTATTATAACCTGAAGGCAATGGATAATGTTAGGGACTGGAAGACACATAGTACCCCCCTATAGCCGAATTAGCAAGTTTCTTGTTGAGTAAAGCATCAAGATCAACCGGTGGTAGCATGAGAGCATCTTCAGTAAGATTAGGATTCTTTTCTTTGGCTAATTGCCAAGG
>JAUSEX010000043.1 GCA_030649895.1 Candidatus Omnitrophota bacterium | reverse complement strand
TATATAACATTTATTTGAGTTCAGATACTCTAACTTTAGGTTCGGATTATAAATTAAATATAAACAACTGCACAGATTCTAAAAATGAGGGTTGTCAAGTTAAGATTGAGCCAAATATAAATGAAATAATAATCTATGACGAAAAAAAGCAGCATAAAAACATCTTAAGAAAATTTTCAATAATAGCCTATCTCAGGTCAAAAAAATTTGACACAGCTTTTATACTAAAAAAATCTTTAAGCAGAACTCTTTTATTGCTGTTTTCAAAAATACCTGTGAGGGTGGGATACAAGTCCAAGAGGGCAGGGTTTTTATTGACCAAAAAAGTTAATGTCCCTCTAGAAGGGTTGCATAAGGTGGAATATTTCTTAAATCTTGCGAGATCAGCCGGCGTGGAAACTAAAAATAAAAATTACGAAATTTTCATTTCCGATAAAGATACAAAAAAAGGAGAGAAGATTCTAAAAGATACGGGAATACAAGATAAAGCATTCGTGGCGCTTAACGCAGGAGGCAACTGGGATCCTAAAAGATGGCCTGCTGAGAATTTTGCAAAATTAGGCGATAAGATATTTGAAAAATTACGCATGAGCGTTGTGCTGACAGGCGCAAAAAAGGACATTATTCTGGCTAAAGCTATATCAGGTTTAATGAAACACAAGCCTTTTATACTGTGCGGGCAGACGGATTTAAAAACGCTGGGGGCTGTTTTTAAGAAGGCGACATGCGTTATTTCAAATGATTCAGGCCCGATGCATCTTGCAGCTGCAGTCAGAGCGAATGTAGTGGCAATCTTTGGGCCTACCTCGCCTGAATTAACAGGCCCATGCGGCGGAGGGAAATATAAAGTCCTGCATAAAGATATAGGCTGTGATATACCGTGCTATGATTCTGAATGCAAAGATAACAGGTGCATGAAGGCAGTAACAGTGGAAGACGCGCTGGGGGCGTTTAATGAGATTATCAAGCGTTCGTAAAATTCTTTTTATCACGCTTTCAAACATAGGCGACGTAGTCTTGACTTTGCCTGTTTTATCTAGCCTCAAGGATAATTTTCCAGACGCTATTATAGATGTGGTTGTAGGGCCGAGACCTCAAGAAATTTTTCAAAAAGACCCAAGGGTCAGCAAGGTTTTTATTTATGATAAACATGCAGGGCTAAAGGATAAAATAGTTTTTATAAGAAAGTTGAAGGCTGAAAGATACGATTTAGCGATTGATATGAAAACAAGCCTTTTGCCAGCGCTCATCATGGCAAAAAACAGGTCAACGTTATTTACAGGGCGCAGGCCGGGGATGCGGCATAAGAGGTTGATACACTTGGAAAAACTGAAGCCTTTTGAGATAATTTACAGGGAACAAAAAAATATTTACGTAGATAGTGAAGCCAGGAAAAAGATAGAGGGCGTTTTGCAGAAAAACGGGGTTAAAGATACGGATATAATTATAGGGGTATGCCCTGGGAGCAAGAGCCATTTAAAACAGTGGAAAAAACAAGGTTTCGCAGACGTTATAAACAGCCTCCTTAATAACCCGGGGTACAAAGTTATTTTAATAGGCGACATGAGAGAGGCAGGGTTGTCGGGAGAGATCGCGACTGCGATAAAACAACCAGGCCTTGTTAACTTGACAGGCGAGACGAGTTTAAATGAACTTTTTGCGCTTGTGGAAAAATTCAATTTACTTTTAACAGGCGATAGCGCCAGCATGCATATAGCGTCTGACTTTGGAGTCAAGGTGGTAGCGATATTCGGGCCGACTGATTCTGAAGAATACGGCCCTAGAGGCGGTAAAGATATAGCGATATGTAAAAAACTTAAATGTTCTCCGTGCAAAAAAGCTCAGTGTAAATTTGAAACGCACGAATGCATGATAGCTATCAGCGCAGAAGAAGTTTTGGGAGCGATAAAAATGATATTGGGGTAATTATGCTGGGGCGGTTTTGAAATCCGTCCCAGTAGCTTGATAGGAGTTTCATGAAGCGGATACTTGTTACCCGGACTGACAGGATAGGCGATGTGGTTTTGTCTTTGCCTGCAATAAAGGCTATCAGAAAAGCTTTTCCTGATGATTACATAGCTGTCGTCGTTCAGCCAAGAATAGATGACCTGTTGAAAGGCAACCCTTATGTAGATGAAGTGATAGTATACGATAAAAGTAAAAAACATAAAGGCTTGCTGAAAAACCTCGGCTTCATAAAATGGCTAAGGGTAAAAAAGTTTGATATTGTTTTAAACCTGCACTCAACTAAAAGGATGAACCTTATCTGTTTCTTGGCTGGGATTCCCAGAAGGATAGGATATGCCAGGGGAAAGGCTGATTTTTTATTGACAGATAAGATAGAATATACAAAAAAATTAGGCGAAAAGCACGAGGCTGAATATTCATTGGATATGTTGCGTTATCTTGGCGTAAATAGTGAATTTTCAAATCCTTTCATACGCGTCCAGCATGAAGATGAAAAGAAAGCTGAAGAAATATTAGAAGGTTTAGGCGTGGGCCCCGGAGAAAAATTCGCAATACTTCATCCCGGCGCCAGCTGTAAATCAAAGCTGTGGCCTTTGGAAAATTTTGCTAAGGCAGGGGATATGCTGGCAGAAAATTTAAAAATAAAAGTTATGATCAATCTTGCGCCTGACCAAGCTGGACTGGGAGAGAAAGTAAGAGGTATGATGAAAAATCAGCCGGTTCTTTTCTGCAGTCCGACTACCCTCGGAGAGCTGGCCGCGTTATTTAAAAAGGCAAGCCTGGTTATATCAAATGACTCGGGCCCCGCGCATATAGCAGCAGCTGTGGGCGTTCCTGTTATTTCCATATTCGGAAGAAACCAGAAAGGCCTTAGCCCTGCAAGATGGAGGCCTCTAGGCGACAAGGCGATCGCTATTCATAAAGACGTTGGTTGCGCAGAATGCCTTGCGCATGATTGTAAGATCGATTTTCTGTGCCTTAAATCAATAAGCGCGCAAGAGGTTTTTGAAAAAGCCAAAAGCCTTATATAAGGAGACGAGACAATATGAAATTAAAAGCAGCCTTAACTATAATTGTCCTGACGTTTTTTATTTCCGGTTGCGGGATTACATCGAGTTATAAAATTAAAGAGAAAAAACCGGAAGAGGTTAAGATAGAGCCTCCAAAGCGCCGACTTAGGATAGGGGAAAAATTTACCTATAAAGCTGAGTGGATGGGCATGGATGTCGGGTATGCAACCCTATTGGTAAAGGAGATCACGGAATTAAACGGCCACGAGGTTTATCATATAGTTGCAAAGGCGAATACGACTTCTTTTGCGGCAAAGTTTTTTCCCGTCGAAGATGAAATATCCACGTATATAGACACACAAGAACTCTATCCTGTGAGATTCGATAAAAAACAGAAAGAAGGCAAGCGCGAGAAGGATGAGTTTGTGGATTTTAATCAGGAAGAAGGCAAGGCAGTTTATTTTTCAAGGCTTACTCATGAAAAGAAAAAGTTTAATGTGCCTAAGAGAGTTCAAGATCCCGTGAGCTGTATTTATTATTTCAGGCTGAGCAATATAAAACCCGGAGAGGCGCTATTTGCGAATGTGCACCTGGATGATAAAAACTGGTTTCTTGAAACAAGGATCGGCGATACGGGTATCATAAAGATTAAAGATCTTGGAAACTGGCAGGCGTTCATGGCTCAGCCCATGTCCTGGTTCCAGGGAGAACTTAACAAAAACGCAAAAGTCAGCATATGGTTTTCAGCAGATCAGCAGAGGATACCGATTCTTATAATAGTGCAGTCCAGTATTCCGCTTGTCGGGACTATTACAGTGACTCTTCAAAAGATAGAATGATGTTATGCAATCTGACTCCGCGAGGAGTCGGCTTGGTCTAGTCTTGACACTTATTGTTAATAATGTTAAAATATCCGGATTAAAGGACGCGATATGACAGTGGATAAAATTAAGATAAACCTAGATAAATTAAAGACTTACCCTATATCAAAAAGGGTTTGCAAGGTAAGGCATGAGGATTTTGCCAAACCACCCTTAAAAGCCGCTACCTTTTCTGATTTCTACAATTCTCTACCGGCTATATCCGCGGGGGTTGATTTTAAGGCAGTGGTAGAGGCTATTGTCTCGGCCCGCAATAAGAAAAAACCCGTTATATTTATGATGGGTGGCCATGTGACAAAATGCGGCCTGAACCCCGTAATAATAGAGTTAATGAAAAAAAAGGTGATAACAGCTATTTCTCTCAACGGCGCAGGCGCTATACATGATTTTGAAATAGCGCTTATAGGCAAAACTTCAGAAGACGTCCCTGATGCCCTGGAGGACGGAAGTTTTGGTATGGCAAAGGAGACTGCTTTATATATAAACGGCGCCCTGGAAGAAGCTGTTGAAAAGGATATAGGCGCGGGCAGGGCAATAGGCGAAGTGATAAATGACGAAAAACTTTCTTTCAGGAATCAAAGTATTCTATATAACGCCATGAAAGAAGATATCCTGGCTACGGTGCATATCGCAATAGGGACCGATATAATACATCAGCACCCGAGTTTTAACGCAGGCGCGGCTGGCCAGGCTTCAATAAAGGATTTTTATAATCTGATAGAAGAAGTCGCGGCTTTAGGAGACG
The DNA here is from genome assembly GCA_030649895.1 of Candidatus Omnitrophota bacterium. Taxonomy (GTDB): domain Bacteria; phylum Omnitrophota; class Gorgyraeia; order Gorgyraeales; family Gorgyraeaceae; genus UBA10183. Next base: position 20,672 of record JAUSEX010000043.1, on the reverse strand, counting down.
GGGGCGTGGTGCTGAACATAGGTTCTTCGGTCGTGCTGCCGGAAGTATTTTTAAAGGCAATAAATGTAGCAAGAAATCTTGGCTACAAGGTGAAGAATTTTACAGCGTGTAATTTTGATATGATATATCATTACAGGCCGCGTCAGAACGTGGTTACCAGGCCTGTGCGCTCAGGCGGGAAAGGTTATAATATAGTAGGGCAGCATGAAATACTGCTCCCTCTTCTTGCGCAAGCCATAATAGAAAAAATATGAAAATGGAAAGATTGAGAAAGATAATACCTAAATTCAGCGGCGTAAAAATTCTCGTGATAGGAGATTTGATTCTGGATGAATTTATATGGGGGGAGGTTTCCAGGATTTCCCCTGAAGCGCCTGTTCCCGTGGTGTGGGTTAAATCAGAGTCATCTATGCCAGGCGGGGCTGCAAATGTGGCAAATAATATTGCTTCGCTCGGGGCAAAGGTACATATAGCCGGGGTTGTGGGAAACGACGAAAGAGCTGGGATACTTAAAAAAGGCCTGACTGAAAGAGGCATAAATATAGACGGGGTTATTGCAGATGACACCAGGCCTACGATATTAAAAACCAGGGTGGTGGCGCACCACCAGCAGGTAGTCAGGATTGACAGGGAAAAGATAGAAGGCATTCCGACGGGCGCAGCGGATAAGATTATAGATTATGTTAAAAGTATAATTGACGAGATGGACGCTATTATAATAGAGGATTACGGCAAGGGCGTTATTTCAACAAGGCTTTTGAAAGAAGTTTTAGGCGTAGCGAAGAAAAAGAAAAAAATCATAACCGTGGACCCGAAAGAAGAGCATTTTTCTTATTATAAAGGCGTGACAGCTATAACCCCTAATCATCATGAGGCGGCCCAGGCAGTTGGCGTAAAGGCCGAGGATAAAGGCGGCATATTGAAAATAGGCAAGTCGCTTCTTAAAAAGTTGAATTGCGAAGGCGTACTGGTGACCCTGGGAGAAAACGGGATGCAGCTTTTTCAAAAGAATGGGGCCATCACTCACATTCCTACTGTTGCGCAGGAGGTGTTTGACGTTTCTGGAGCGGGAGATACCGTAATCAGCACGTTTACTTTGGCGCTCGCGCTCGGAATAGATATGAAAGACGCAGCCTATGTTTCGAATATTGCGGCAGGTATTGTGGTGGGCAAAGTGGGCATAGCCGTTATTACGCAGAAGGAATTAATGGAGAGGTTAAAATAATTTATGGAAGCAGTAGGAATAATTCCCGCCAGATTCGGGTCTACGAGATTTGAAGGAAAGCTTCTGGCAGATTTCTGCGGTAAACCAGTCATACAGCATACCTGGGAAAATGCAAAAAAATCAAAATCTATAGACGACCTCATAGTGGCGACTGACGACAAGCGCATTTATAATGTTGCGAAAGGTTTTGGCGCAAATGTCGTATACACTTCTATTGCGCATAAGAGCGGATCAGACCGCTTGACAGAGGTAGCTGCTTCAATTGACGCAAAGATTATTGTGAATATTCAGGCGGACGAGCCGCTTCTCGTCCCTTCAATGATTGATGATGTGGCGGGCGCTATCTTAAAGGATAAAACTTTAGTGATGGCTACACTTTGCCATAAAATAGATAATGCAGCCCAAATCCAGGACCCGAATGTTGTCAAGGTGGTCTTTGACAGAAACGGCCTTGCGTTATATTTTTCAAGGTCGCCTATTCCGTATGAGAGGATGGGATCTGACGATAAATTGCAGATCATAGATTATTATAAACACATAGGCATTTATGCGTACGCGAAGGATTTTCTTTTTACTTTTAAGTCGCTTCCGCAGTCGCGCCTGGAAAAGACCGAGAAACTGGAACAGCTGCGCGTCTTGGAAAACGGATACAAGATAAAGGTTATTGAAACAAAGTTTGACACAATAGGAATAGATACGCCCGAGGATTTAGAGAGAGCGATAGAGATTATAAAAGGAAAAAAATAGCATGCCAAAATATATTTTTATAACAGGCGGAGTTGTTTCAAGCCTTGGCAAGGGTATTGCCTCGGCTTCCATAGGAAAACTCCTTGAATCAAAAGGCATGAAGGTCACGATACAAAAATGCGACCCGTATATAAATGTGGATCCGGGTACAATGAACCCGTTTCAGCATGGCGAGGTGTATGTAACTGACGATGGAGCCGAGACAGATCTGGATCTCGGGCATTACGAGCGTTTTATAAACGCCAACATGGCCCAGGAAAACAACATTACTACAGGTAAAATATACAACTCTGTGATAACAAAAGAGCGGCGCGGGGATTATCTGGGCGCTACGGTTCAGGTGGTGCCGCATATAACAAATGAAATTATCTCGCATATAAAAAAAGTTTCTCATGGAAAAGATATCGATATAGTCATATGCGAGATAGGGGGGACTGTAGGCGATATAGAAAGCCTGCCTTTTCTGGAAGCTATCAGGCAGTTCAGGCAGCATCTTGGCAGAGGGAATTCGATAAATATTCATCTTACGCTTGTGCCTTATCTGAAAGCTGCGGAAGAGCTGAAGACAAAACCCACTCAGCACAGCGTGGGGAAATTAAGGGAAATAGGCATACAGCCGGATATATTGGTATGCAGGACAGAAAAGCCTATTTCAAAAAAGATAAAGGAGAAGATATCGCTTTTCTGCAACGTGGATGAAGACGCTGTAATAGACATGCCGGATGTAAAGGACATATACGAGGTCCCGCTGTTATTACAGGAGCAAGGCCTCGGTAAAATAATATTAAAGCTGCTAGAGATAAGATATCAGGAAGGCAACCTTACAGAATGGCGGGAAAAGGTTGTGAAGAGGTCGCTGCACCCTTCTAAAAAAGTTTCTATAGCAGTGGTGGGTAAATATATCGAACTTAACGACGCTTATAAATCTATTTATGAGGCGCTGAAGCACGCAGGCATTGCAAATGATGCAAAGGTGAGTATTAAAAAAATAGACGCCGAAGACATAGAGCAGAAAGGCGCTGAGAAATTTTTAAACGATGTGAGCGGGATCCTGGTGCCGGGCGGTTTTGGGAACCGCGGCATAGAAGGAAAAATCGGGGCTATAAAATTTGCAAGAGAAAAAGGCATTCCATTTTTTGGCATATGCCTTGGCATGCAATGTTCTGTTATAGAATTCGCAAGGAATGTAAGCGGCCTTAAGAAAGCGAATTCCACGGAGTTTGATAAGTCTAATCCATATCCTGTGATAAGCCTTCTCGAAGAGCAGAAAAGGGTGAAAAATATGGGCGGCACCATGCGTCTTGGAGCGTATCCGTGCAAATTGAAAAAAGGCACTTATAGCTTTGAGGCCTACGGGAAAGAGAGGATCTCAGAGCGCCACAGGCACAGGTATGAGTTTGACATACATTACAGGAGGAGCATGGAGAAGGAAGGCCTTGTAATTTCAGGCACTTCTCCAGATCTGAGGCTGGTGGAGATTATCGAGTTAAAATGCCACCCGTGGTTTGTGGCGTGCCAGTTTCACCCGGAATTTAAATCAAAACCAGACAACTGCCATCCGCTTTTCAGGGATTTTATAAGGGCGGCGTTGAACTGCGCGCATGTATAAATATTGCGCGTCCGACTCGCGGAGTCGGGTAGGTGGGCACATTATGGCAAAACAGATAAAAATAAAAAATGTAACAATAGGCGGGAATAACCGGATTGTATTGATCGCGGGGCCATGCGTGATTGAGTCAGAAGCTCATTTGATGCGCCACGCAGCAGGTATTAAAAAAATATGCGATAAGCTGAAAGTGGGATTTATTTTTAAATCCAGCTACGATAAAGCGAATCGCTCCAGCGTTAAATCTTACAGAGGGCCGGGCATAGATAAGGGCCTGAAGATGCTGGCTAAGGTTAAGAAGGAACTGAATATTCCCGTATTGAGCGATGTCCATTGCAGGTCTGAATTGGACAAAGCCAAAGATGTGCTGGATATAATACAGATACCGGCATTTTTGTGCAGGCAGACAGATTTTATTAACGAGGTTGGCAAGACGAAGAAGATCGTAAATATAAAAAAGGGGCAATTTTTATCTCCCTGGGACGTCAAAAACATAATAGATAAGATAGAAGATACTGGAAATAAAGATATTATTATTACAGAGCGAGGGGTGATGTTCGGTTACAATAATCTGGTCAGTGATTTCCGAAGCCTTGAAATAATGAAAGAGTTCGGGTACCCTATAGTCTATGACGCGACCCACAGCGTTCAGCTGCCCGGCGGCAAAGGGAGCGCTTCAGGCGGGGAAAGAAGGTTCGTAGCAGCTCTTTCGCGCGCGGCAGCGGCAGTAGGATGCAACGGGTTATTTCTAGAGGTTCATGAGAATCCGGACAAGGCGCCTTGCGACGGGCCGAATATGATCACGTTTAACACCCTGGAAGACTTACTTAAGGATGTTAAAAAAATAGACAGTGTTGTAAAACCGTAATTCTAGTTCTCTGGTCGGGAATAGGTGGATATGTTAAAAAAACGCGCTAAACAAGTCCTGGAAATAGAAGCTGCCTCAATAAGGCAGTTGATTTCCCGCATAGGTAAAGATTTTGAAAAGGCTGTAGATTTTATATACGCCTGCAAGGGAAGGGTTGTAGTGACAGGGATGGGCAAGGCCGGTATTATAGGCCAGAAGATCTCAGCGACGCTTTCTTCTACGGGCACGCCGAGCCTCTGGCTTCATTCAGCAGAGGCTATACACGGTGACCTGGGCAGGGTGAAAAAAGAAGACGTGGTGATAGTTATTTCAAATAGCGGCCAGACACAAGAGGTTGTGGATCTTGTGCCTCAGATAAAAAAAATAGGGTCCAGGTTAATAGCCATCACTGGGAATAAAAAGTCCAGCCTGGCAAAAAATAGCGACGCTGTGTTGGACGTGTCAATTAAAATTGAAGCATGCCCCCTGGGATTGGCTCCCATGGCGAGCACTACCAGCATGCTTGCGATGGGCGACGCGCTTTGCGCCGCTCTTATGGATAAAAGAAAATTCAAAAAAAGCGATTTTGCATTTTTGCATCCAGGCGGAAGCCTTGGAAAACAGTTATTGCTGAAGGTAGAAGATATAATGCGCAAAGGTTCAGGCAATCCGGCCGTGAAGGAATCTAGAAAAGTGAAAGACGTCCTTCTTGCTATCACAGCTTCCCGGGCAGGCAGTGCGACAGTGGTTGATAAAAATGGAAGAGTAAAAGGTATTTTTACAGACGGGGATTTGAGGAGGCATTTGGGTTTAGACCCGTTACTTCTATCTAGAGAGGTAAGGGATGTGATGACAAAAAATCCCAGGACTATTAGGAAAGGCTGTCTTGCTGTAGAGGCGTTGAGGATTTTGCAGGAACACAGGATAGATGAGATACCTATAGTAGATGAAAAGGGCAGGGCAATAGGCTTGGTGGATGTGCAGGATTTATTGAAAGCAGGGCTAGTGTAATGACCTATCCGACTCACGGAGTCGGATAGAGATAAAAAAGGAAATATGGTAGAAGAGCGGGCTAAAAAAATTAAATTATTGATCCTGGATGTTGACGGCGTACTGACAGACAGCCGTATCATATATGATAATTTCGGAGACGAGATAAAATGTTTTAATGTATACGATGGTTTTGGCATGACGCTTCTTCACAAAGCGGGCATCAAATCAGTTATTATTACGGCAAAAAAAACCAGGATAGTAGAGCGCAGGGCAAAAGATATGCGCGTGGCAAAAGTTTATTCGGGTTATAAAAAACTTAGAATTTACGAGAAGGTGATTGAAAAATTCAGAGTAAAAGATGAAGAGGTATGTTTCATAGGAGATGATTTTATGGATCTGCCAGTCTTGAAAAGGGTTGGCTTAAGCGTCGCGCCTCCTGAGGCCATAGATGAAGTCAAGATATCCTGCCATTATATTACAAAAAAAAGCGGCGGCAAAGGAGCTGTCCGCGAACTAGTGGAGCTAATTTTGAAATCGCAGGGTTTGTGGTATAATATGATTGCCGAATACGCGAAATGAGGTGATGGGATGCCGGATCAGGAAAAAGAAATACAGTCCCTGAAAGAAGAGCTTTATAAGGCAAATAAGGAAATTGAAAAATTATCCAGGATAAAATCTGATTTTATATCAGTTGTATCCCACGAATTAAGAACCCCGCTTACCTCTATCAAGGAAAGCGTTTCCCTTGTGCTGGACGGCGTAGCAGGCCCGATCAGCGAAGAACAAAAAAAATTCCTTACTATATCCAAAAATAATATAGAACGCCTGGCAAAACTTATAATAGATATCCTGGACCTCTCCAAGCTGGAGTCGGGCAGGATTATTATGCGTAAAAGAAAACTAAACGTCAACGATATTATAAAGGATGTTTACGCGTCTACCAAGATACTGGTTGAGCAGAAAAATATTGAATTCACTATTTCTCTTGGAGGGTCCGTAGAGCCTACGTGGTTTGATCCGGACAGGATAGGACAAGTGCTTAAAAATCTTATATCAAATGCAATAAAATTTAACAAGGAAAATGGAAAGATAAAGATAATCAGCTCGAAGGAAAGCATAAAAAACAAGGACGTCATAAAAATCACCGTAGAAGATAACGGGGTTGGCATACCTGCGGAAGACAAGGAAAATCTGTTCAGAAGTTTCAATCCTTTAGATGCAAGCATGACGCGTAAACATAGCGGCACAGGGCTTGGCCTGGTTATTTCGAAGGGCATGATAGAACTGCACGGAGGTGATATCTGGGTTGTTTCCGAGGCTGATGCTGGGAGCAAATTTATTTTTACCATACCGCTGTATAAAAAACACGAAGAATTTGATTTTTTAGTGGAAGAGGCGGTAGAAAGAGCGAAGCATAACGAGACCAAAGCGGTTCTTATTATATTTGATACAAAAAACGAGAAGGACAAGTCTGAAAATGTCATTGCCGGCATAGAGAATATTATAAGCAAAGCAGTCAGAGGCCCTGAGGATCAGGTGGCTAGATGCGGTGAAGGAAAATGCGTAGCAATAATAGCGCGCGCTGACAGATTAGGGGCGAAGGCAACAATAAACAGGATGAAGGACAAAGTAGGCATTCCTCTATTTTACGGCATCTCGGTTTACCCGGACGAGGCCATTGATAAAAATGAACTCGTGAAAAAGGCGGAAGAGGATTTGCAAAGCGGCAATAATCAAATGGTTTCAAGAAGAATCCTTCTTATAATAGACGACGAAGAGGATCTCGCTTCCATGCTTTCTTTCAGGCTGCAAAATTCAGGTTTTGACGCTATCGCTGCCAGCGATGGGGATACGGGCATAGGGTTGGCGAAGAAAAACAAGCCGGATCTCATCCTGCTGGATCTTATGATGCCAAAGATGGATGGGTTTGAAGTGTCAAGGAGGCTAAAAGCGGATCCTGCGACAAAACATATACCTATAGTTATTTTTTCTGCGCTTGGACATAAAAATACAAAAGAATCTATGAAGAAACTCGGCGCAGCAGATTTTATCGAAAAACCTTTTGAGCCGAATCTTCTGGTAGAAAAGATAAATAATATCCTGGAGGGGAAAAATGGATAGAAAAATAGTCTTACTGGTGGACGACGATGTGGATGTGGCAAAGATGCTCAAAATCAGGATGGAGGCCGAAGGTTACGAATTTATGCATGTGGGAGACGGGAAAGAGATGCTGAACGTTTTAAATATAAAAAAGCCGAATTTGATTTTATTGGATATAATGCTTCCGAATATGGACGGATACAGCATTCTGAGAGAGATGAGAAAAAGCGATAAATACGCGGGGATACCGGTTATAATACTAAGCGCAAAAGAAAAGAAAAAAGTCGAGGATCTGTTTGTGCTGGAGAAGGTAGCGTATTTTATTGAAAAGCCTTTTGATACAAAGGATTTACTGGGAAAAATACGAATTGCGATGGAAGGGAAGAGGTAATGGATAGAAAAAAGATACTTATGGTGGACGATGAAGAAGACATATTAAAGGTGCTGAGATTCAGGCTGGAGGCTAATGATTACGAAGTGCTGACGGCTAGTGACGGACAGGAAGGCCTTAATAAAGCCAGGTCTGAAAAGCCGGATCTTGTGATATTGGATCTCATGCTTCCTAAGCTTGACGGGTATAAGGTTTGCCGAATGCTGAAATTTGACGAGGCTTATAAATCAATACCAATTATAATATTTACTGCCAAGGCTCAAAGGAAAGACGAGGAGCTTGGTATGGAAATGGGAGCTGACGCATATATTTCCAAGCCTTTTGAGCCGGAAATATTATTGGCCAAAATAAAAGAGTTGCTGAGTAAGCAAGGATAAAGTCTCTCGCGACAGCATGTTGAAATACTGGTTGCTTGGGATCAAATTTTTTTTCACAAAATTTAGGATGGTTTTTTTGGATGCTTGGAAGAAGATATTGATCATAGATGACGAAGAAGATATACAGAAATTATTGAGGATAAGGCTTGAGCAGGAAGGTTTTGTGGTTATAACCGCGGGCGATGGAGAGGTAGGGGCAAAGATTGCGGAGCTAGAAGCGCCTGACTTGATTCTCCTGGATATTATGATGCCAAAGGTAGATGGTTATTCGTGCCTCAAGGAAATCAGGAGGATTCAGAAAACAAAAGATACGCCTGTGGTTATGTTAAGTGGGAAGGAAGAGGAAAAGGTGCGGGACCTTTTTGCGTTCCAAAAAATAAGCGGATATGTGGAGAAACCGTTCGAGTTGGATAATTTAGTATCGAAGATAAAAGAGATATTGAAAATATAAGCTTAAGGAATACGTATGGTAAAAAAAAATATAGAACAAATATTATTAGAAAAAGCGGTTATTACCCAGGAACAGCTTGATAAGGCGCTGGATGAGTCCAGGAAAAAAGGCATAAGCGCAGGAAAGGTGATTGTACGCTCAGGAATGGTAACAGAGGAGGCGTATGCCCAGGCAGTGTCAGAGGCCCTGGATATTCCGTATGTAAACCTGGGAAGTTATATAATAGATTCCGAGGTTATAAAGCTTATCCCTGAAACTGTAGCAAAAAAGTACAAGGCAGTGCCTATTTTTAAAATACGAAATACTCTGACCGTTGCCATGGCAGATCCCAAAGATATTGTTGCAATAGACGATCTGAGCCGCAAGGCAAAATGCGACATAGAGGCGATGTTAGCCACGGAGAGCGCGATAGCTAATGCCATAGAGCAGTATTACTGCACATCTTCTTCGTTTGACGATGTTGTAAAAGATATAGATAAAGAAAACAGGTTTCAATCAACCGGGGCTGAATTTGACTCTACAAAACTTGCGGAGATAGCAGAAGAAGCGCCTGTAATAAAACTTGTTAATATGATTATCATGCAGGCTGTGAAAGACAAGGCAAGCGATATACATATTGAGCCGGAAGAAACCAGGCTGGCGGTAAGGTTCAGGATAGACGGCATATTGCATGAAATGTTTTCTCCTCCAAAGCACCTGGAGCCTGCTTTAATGTCCAGAATAAAGGTGCTTTCCAAGATGGATATTGCGGAAAAAAGAAAGCCTCAGGATGGCAGGTTTAATATGAAGGCTATGGATAGGGATATCGATCTGAGGGTTTCGAGCTTTCCTACCATATACGGGGAAAATATCGTCATTAGGATTTTGGATAGAGGCTCAATACTTCTGGGCCTTGATAAGGTAGGCTTTTCAGGCGAGGCGCAGAAGGAATTTGAAAAATTTATAAAATATCCACATGGTATAATTTTAGTTACAGGCCCCACAGGAAGCGGAAAGACTACTACCCTGTATTCAGCGCTTTCAACAATCGATTCCGAAGAAAAAAATGTGATCACCATAGAAGATCCTGTTGAATACCATCTGGGAAGAATAAGGCAGTCCCAAGTCAATCCAAAGGCAGGCCTTACTTTTGCTACAGGATTAAGGTCTATCCTGAGACAGGATCCAGACATAATAATGGTAGGAGAAATAAGAGACAAGGAGACAGCTGAGATAAGCGTGCAGGCTGCTTTGACAGGCCATCTTGTTTTTAGCACGCTTCATACAAATGACGCAGCAGGCGCTCTGTCCAGGCTTATAGATATGGGAATAGAGCCGTTTTTAATTTCCAGTTCCATATTAGGCATACTTGCCCAGAGGCTTGTCAGAAAGATTTGCGATAAGTGCAAGGAAGAATATATCCCGTCGGAAGATATCTTAAAAGGTTTTGGGATAGGACAGAAAAAAATATTTTTTAAAGGCAAAGGCTGTAGCGTGTGTAAAAACACAGGATATTCGGGCAGGATAGGTATTTTTGAACTCCTGATAGTAAACGATAAAATAAGGAAGCTTATAGTCGACAAAGCCTCAAGCGATGTCATAAAGAAAACCGCAGTAGATATAGGGATGAAGACTTTGAGGGAAGATGGCCTTGATAAGGTCTTAAAAGGCATCACAACGTCTGAAGAGGTGATCAAAGCTACGCAAGAAGAATGATTAAAGGCCTTTGCGGCAAAATTATAGGGCACATTTTAGCGTGCCGAAACAAGTGACTAATTTTAAATACAAGATACGCGATAAACACGGGAAGGCATCCACCGGTTTCATGGAAGGCGAATCCGGGGAATCTGTCGCCGGTCATTTTAAGCAGATGGGGTATATGCCTATTGTGATAGAGGAAGTCAAGCCCGGCATAAAGAATTTTAACCCATTCCAGAGATTTTTCAATAGGGTCAGCCAGGAAGAATTGATAGTTTTTACCAGGCAGCTAGGGACCCTGCAGGCCGCAGGCGTAGCGATACTCGTTAGCCTTGAGTCTATTACAGAGCAGATTATTAACCCGTATTTTAAAAGAGTGATTGAAGAGATTGCGAGCGATATAGAATCAGGCAAGAGTTTTTCAGACGCTCTTTCAAAGTTTCCATCTATTTTTTCAAATATATATATCAATATGATACGTTCAGGTGAAGCAGCTGGCATGCTGGATGATGTTCTGGATAAACTTGCAAACCTATTGGAATACGAACATGATATTAAAATGAAAGTAAAGCAGGCAATCCGTTACCCGATGCTTGTTATGATTACCCTTTCCATTGCTTTTCCTGTTCTGATTTTATTTGTAATACCTAAATTCAGCGCGCTATTTGCCAGGTTTAACACAGAACTGCCTCTCCCGACCAGGCTACTTTTAGGCGTGCATTTTATGCTCTCTCATTATTGGCCTTTTATTATCGCGGGTATGATAGCGGTCATTATAGGATTCAGGCGTTTTATAAACACTTCTTCAGGCAGATATAAATGGGATGGGGTTAAATTAAAGATCCCCGTATTCGGCCAGCTTTTTTTAAAGATGTCCTTATCCAGATTCAGCAGGATGACAGCGCTTTTATTGGCTAGCGGCATACCTATATTGAATACCCTTGAGATTATAAAAAATTCCCTTGGAAACATGGTTATCGCTGATTCAATAGACAATATTATTATTGGCATAGGCGAAGGCAAGGGTATAGCAGAGCCGATGAAACTGACCGGACTTTTCCCGGGGATCGTGGTGCAGATGGTAAAGATTGGAGAGGAGACAGGCAAAATAAACGAGTTACTTTTAAAGGTATCTGATTATTATGACGCGCAGGTTGATTATGCCGTTAAAAATCTAACAGTGCTTATAGAGCCTATCTTGATATTTGTGCTTGGCATTATGGTTTTAATAATGGCTCTTGGGATATTTATGCCAATGTGGGATCTCATATCTGTATTTAAGCATTAAAGACTTGACAAGGCCTGTTTTTATTATTATATTATCGTAATAGACAAGAGAGAATTTAGAAGTATAAGAAAGATAAAAAAGAGGGGGGGGCAATGTTGGATTCCAATGAAAATAAAGGTTTTACGCTGATCGAGCTTATAATGGTAATTGTTATACTTGGGATACTGGCAACAGTGGCTATTCCTAAATTTGTTAACCTGACTACAGAGGCAAGGATTTCTGCTACAAAAGGCGGGCTTGGGGCAATACGTTCTGCAATGGCGATAGAGTACGCCAAAAGCGCTACTTCTACTTCCGGAACTGCCGCATTCCCTTCAGCTATAACCACTGCAAATTTTGCCGATAGCCTTATTCCGAAAAATGCGCTTAATAATTCCACAAGCGTCGGGGCTGTAACTGTTGCTCCGGCCGGCACAGCCACATCTACGGACGGGTGGTGGTATATATCAGCTTCCGGCAGGGCAGGCGCTTATTCAGACGGCACGCAGGATGCATCTGGCTGGTAAATTTTTTTAAAAGATTGCTTCGCTCGTTTTACTCGCTCGCAATGACACTCTTTCAGCGCTTTTCTAAATGGGGATGGCTAAGGTCAGCCATCCCCATTTTTATTTTAGCAGGGCTTGCGCTGGTATTTTTTTCAGATGTCTTGTTTCAGGCTAAGATTTTTATTCACAGGGACCTATCCAGGTTTTTTTATCCTCTAAGAGAATTCAGCGCAGCCCAATTTCTGACGGGCAAGGTTCCGTTGTGGAACCCGTATATACAATGCGGCAGCCCGCACCTGGCTGAACTCCAGACCTCGGTATTTTATCCTCCAAGCATAGTTTACTCGTTATTTCCTTATCCCCAGGCGTTTAATTATTTCATAATAATCCATATATTTCTGGCAGGCTTATTTACCTATATCTTAATGAGGGAGTGGGGCTATTCCGGCTACGCCTCGTTTTTATCCGCAGTAGTTTTTATGTTCTCCGGGTATATAATCTCCGTGATAAATCTCCTGGCTTCGCTCGCGTCCGTTGTGTGGCTTCCGCTTGTGATTTTATTTTATGAGAGGGCAGTAAAAAAAGATTGGGTTAAAAATTCCATATTTACAGGCATATTCATGGCGCTGATGTTTCTCGGAGGAGAGCCTGTGATTCTATATGCCACATTTTTTATCTTACTTTTATTTAGCGGGGATGTTCTCGACTCAGCGCCTTCGGCGCTTCGCTCGAACAATATTCTTCGAGCGAAGTCGAGAAGTATAGTATTGGCTGTCCTTGTTTTTTTAGGTCTTGCAAGCTTTCAGATCCTGCCCTTTCTAGAATTCTTAAAGCACACCTCAAGAAATCTGATGGATTTTAGCGAGGCATCTATGTGGTCTATGCCTGTATACGCGCTTTTGGAATTATTTTTCCCATATCTCAGCGAATCAGATTATATATATAAGGATTACTGGACCAGACAAAGCTGGCTTGTGGTCTATTATATGGGGATAGTTACGGTTATCTTTGCGCTGATCTCTCTGAAATTTGATTCCACAAAAAGAAGAAAGGCTGTTTTTTATATCCTGGCGCTGGGGCTCGTGCTTTCATTCGGCAGGTATACGCCTGTGTATTATTTTTTATATAATTTTTTGCCTGGCTTCAGATTCTCCAGGTACCCTATAAAATTCTTTTTTATGGCAGCGTTTTCTCTGGCGATACTGGCGGGTATGGGGATGGATTATTACAAAGCACACGCAAAAAAAGATCCTGATTTTAGGGGATTCTTAAAATGGGTACTGGCCCTAGGGCTCATAGGGTCATTTTTATATCTCGCGGCTAATTTGAATTTTTATGAAATATGCGGAAGTTTAAAGAAAATGATATTAAATATCAATAGCGGTTTTGCGAGCAAGGTTGACAAGATAGACCAGATTGTCATCACCGGGCTCCATAACATAAGAAGAGGCGTCGGGTTATTCATGCTTTTATCAGTGGTCATGTTTTTTGGAATCAAAAAACGAGTAAGTATGAATTTGGTTTTAGTTTTTATTTTATTAATAGCCATTATAGATATATTCACAGCAAATAGAAACGTGTATCAGAATATGGGCATAAAGGAATTTTTAAAGCCGGGCGAGACAGTGGAATTTTTACAACGCGATAAGAGCCTATTCAGGATATTTAATTCTCCCGCTACATTGAAACAGAACATGTTTGTGCCGGAAAAAGGTTATTTTGAAGGCAATCAGGCTCTTATGGAAAGAGTAGTTTCAAATAGAGGCGCGAGCTTTGGTATCTACGATGCGTATGGCTACGGCTCGCTTTACAATAGAAGGCAGGAAGAGATCATGAATATTATCGTGATGTCGAATTCTCCGGCCCAGACAAATCTTTTGAACCTATTAAACGTGAAATACGTTATTTCCCCGAAGGATTTCAATGTAGCCGGATACAGGATGCTGAAAAAAAATAAGAAGGTAAATATCTATGAAAATGAAAATTTCCTGCAAAGGGCATTTCTGGTAGAGAAGGCAGTTGTTATTAAGGATGAGAAAAAGATATTGGAGAGGATGAAGAGCAAGGATTTCAAGCCTTCTGACGAGGTAATATTAGAAGAGGTTCTCGATTCGGCGCTTCGCGCCTTACTCGAACAGTATTCTTCTAGCGAACGAGCGAAGCAGGTGAGTAGAGAAGAATCAGTGAATATTTCAAAATATGAGTCGAATTATGTTGAAATAAAAGCTGAGTCAAGCGCGCCCAAGTTTTTAGTGCTTAGCGATACATATTATCCGGGATGGAAGGTTTACGTGGATGGAAAGGCTGATAAGATCTACAGGGCGGATTATATCTTACGCGCAGTCTATCTTAAGCCTGGAAAACATATTGTGAAGTTTACATATGACCCGTTTTCGTTTAAAATAGGAGCGATAATAACGCTTGCGACAATAGGGATTTTATTGGGTTTATGGATAAAAAGATTATCATAGTGATGCCTGCTTATAATGCGGAATTGACTCTTGAGAAAACGTATAGGGATATTCCGCATGGATTTGTCAGCGAGATAATACTTTGCGATGATCAGAGCAACGACAGGACTGTGGAGATAGCGAGGAGGCTAGGCCTTACTATACTTTTGCACGATAAGAATAAAGGATACGGCGGGAATCAGAAAACACTGTATAAAGAGGCGCTCAAAAGAAACCCTGATATAATAGTCATGCTTCATCCTGATTATCAGTATGATTCGAAAAAGATTCCGGGCCTGATACAGCCCATAATAAATAATCAGGCTGATATTGTCCTTGGTTCAAGGATGATGGGGAAAGGAGCTTTGGAAGGCGGTATGCCTCTCTATAAATATATTTCCAACAGGTTTCTGACCTTTTGCGAAAATAAGGCATTAGGTCTAAATCTATCCGAATATCATACTGGCCTGAGGGCGTATACCAGAGAATTTTTAGAAAAAGTGAGCTGGCAGGATAATTCAGATGATTTTTTGTTTGACGCTCAGATACTTATAAAGGCAGCCAAGCTAGGGCTTAGGATAGCTGAGATTCCGATTGAGACAAGATATTTTAAAGAGGCGTCACAGGTGGGAATATTTGCTGGTATTAAATACGGAATTGGTATATTATTAGAGTTGAATAGGGGACAGCGCCCTAATTAGGGCGCTGTCCCCTTAAGAATATATGAAAAAATGCGGTTTTACATTAATAGAACTGGTTATTCTGCTGAGTATCATAGGTATTATAGCCGCGACTGCAATGGTAAGCGGCTCGCCTAAAGGTGCCATCAGGCTTCATGCCGCAAGCCAGAAATTAACCCAGGATTTGCGTTATATGCAAGAGATGGCTATGTTAGAGCAAGTGAGGTTTGGGATTTCTTTTGATACGGCTAATGAGTCATATTTTGGATACAGGGTTACCACTGCCACTAAAGCGACAGATCCGCAGACGCAGAGTAACTTAGAGATAGATTTCGATAGCATGAAAGAGTTTAAAGAGATAGGAATTTCCAGTACAAATTTAAGCGGCAACGTAATAGAGTTTGATCCGGCAGGCATTCCTTACGGGGGAAATGGCGTGGCACTATCAACACAGGCAATAGTGACGCTGACAGACGGGACAAATTCTAAGACAGTCAGGATAGAGGCGGAGACAGGGAAGGTGAGTATACAATAAAAGCTATCAGTTTTTAGCTATCAGCTGTCAGCAGCTGAAGGCTGAAGGCTGAAGGCTGAAGGCTAGCCATGAAGGGCTTTACCTTAATAGAAACTATTATATCGGTTGTGGTTATCGGTGTTGCATTTTTAGGGCTTTTGGCCGTATTTACCGGCGTGTATACAAACGCTATTTATGACGAAGCAATGACTGCTGCAACTATGCTGGCAAAGGCTGAGATGGAAAGGGCTATAGGCCTGGGTTTTGCAGGAGTTTCTGATCAGAATAGAGATAGCCCTGCAGCATTCAGCGGAAATTTTAGCAATTATTCGTGGCAGATTCGGGTTGACGCAGTGCCCATAGCTATTGCAGATGACCCTGCCATGACAAACTATAAACAGATCGAGGCGCGGGTAGCCCATGCAATGGTAGGAAACGTGAGCTTGAAGACGATAGTCACGAATTACTGATATGAAGCGCGGATTTACATTAATCGAACTCATAATAGTCATAGTCGTTATCGGCATTATAGCCGGCGCCATGGGTTATATTCTGCTTGGCGCTGTTGACGCGTGGACATTTAAAGCCAAAAGGAACGATCTTTTATGGGACGCTAGGCTGGCAATTAACAGGATAGGCCGCGAGATACGCGAAATAAAAAACCTGACGAGCGTTACTACCGCTTCATCATCGCAATTCAGATTTACAAATGTAAATGATAACAGTATAACATACAGCTTATCAGGCGCTAGCCTTAACAGGACAAAGGATGGCGCAGCTAATATCCTGGCGCAAAATGTATCAAGCTTTTCATTTACTTATTATGATTCAAGCGGGGCCAGTATTGCCACGCCCGCGGTTAGCCCGAGCGCTACTAATATAAGAAGGGTCAGAATAAATATGACTCTCACAAATGGCGGACAAAATTTTTATGCGCAATCAGATGGCGTGCCGAGGAATTTTTAATTTGAATATTCTTCGAGCGAAGTCGAGAAGAATATTCAAACATTGTTCTCGAATCGTCCCGATACTTCGTATCAGGACTCGCTCGAACAATATTAGCGGAATTTCGCTGATAGCAGTCATTATCATAATGCTTATAGTGTCTACGCTTGCGTTTTTGGTTGCTTCCACCCTGTCTACAGGCTCTCGTTCCGCTATGATTGATATGCAGGCGCAACAGGTATTTTATATAGCTGAGGCAGGGCTTAGGAATTATATATATTTAATTGAAGATGGGACGTATACCTCATCCAGCCACCCCAGTTTAACCAAAAGTTTTAGCGTCGGAAGTTATACAGTAACATCCTCGTATAATTCTGATACCAGCGTTTATACCCTTACTTCAACAGCTACCGCAGGTACAGCAAAGAGAGTAATAATAGAGTCTGTTGCTTTATTATCAGCGGTTTTAGACCGCGGGATACACGCTGACGGAGCTAATGTTGATTTTACTAGTTCCAGCGGGATCATAAACGGCAATGTAAGCTGCCATGTCGACGTAAGTAACTATAGCGGCATGACAATCAATGGTACGCTGACAGAAGGATTAGCCAAGGTTAACCCGGCGTTAAATTATAGTTACTATAAAAGCCTTGCCCAGGCTCAAGGACAATATTATACCTCAGATATTTCATTTTCAAACGGGACATATACAGGCGTATGGTACACAACAAGGAAAGCTGCGATAGGAAATAACGCTATAATTAATGGCTCAATTATTGCTGAAGCAGGTATTGATTTTAACTATAAAGCAAATAATGTCCAAATAAACCCTAGTAATAATTACCCTGCGCTTGTCACTCTGAGTAATATTACGATAACTGATACAGGCTCCCCTTCGCAAAGAATAGGGCTGCAAAATAGCACTATCAATGGCTTAATTATAGCTGGTACCAATATTTCTGCCGATTATATAAAAGATAGTACCTTTAATGGCACCATCTTAGCAGGCAATAATATCCAGATGCAATATGGCACAGGAATTACAATTAATTATAATGAGGAGATATTTGCGCCTATGCCGCCAGGCTTTACCTATACTGCATCAGGAGCTACTTCAATTATCCCGCAGAATGATTGGAAGGAGTCTCTTTGATTAGGAGGCCGGATGTGGTATAATTCAGAGATATGAACGCTATTTTAGAACAGCTGAAAAAAGAATACAGGTTGCTTTTATCAGGCATGGGCATAGGTCATAAGCCTGCTGATTTTATAGGTCTGGACATGGGTTTTAAGCATTTCAGAGCCGTGAGAATAAAAAAGACAGGCGATGGGTTCCTGGTTCATAATAAAATAATAGGAGCCATGGAAGACATAAGCCAACTTTCCGGCAAGATGCATTTAATGGAGAAAGAAGAGTTGAGCGTTAATCTTAACTTGAAAGGGATTGTCATAAAAAGGGTAAGTATACCAGTGATGCCCCGGGAAGAGATAGAAAACGCTCTTAAATGGGAGCTAAGAGAACAGGGCGGCTTTGATGTGGATAAGGCCAAGATAAAATTTGATATTCTAGGAGAAAAAGAGACTGAAGACGGGGCAAAAAAAATAGAGCTGATAGCTTTTGCCTACCAGGAATCTGATATAGGGCCAAAGGTAAGAGAGCTAAAACAAATCGGCTTGAATGTACAGAATATAATGCCTCTGGATTTTGCGCTTGCCAGATACGTAAATAATGCCAAAATCGCGCCACAAGATGAAAAGATCGTGATTATGGATATAGGCAGCGTAAAGACAATCATATCTATAATAGAAAAAGGCAATGTTTGTTTTACCAGAGAGCTGGCAATCGGAGGGGATGCCATAACAGAGGCGATGACAGGGGTTGTAATATCAGATAATGGCAAAATAGAGATATCCATAGAGGAAGCGGAAAAGATTAAATTGCAGCAAGGCATACCGGAGGATATGAAATTATTAGCTCTCATAAGGCCTTTGCTGGAAAAAATATCCTCCCAGCTGAAAGGTTCCGTGGAGTATTATGAACGTTATTTTCATGAAGCAGGTGTTAAAAAAATAATACTAGCAGGAAATGGTTCCAGATTGAAAGGTTTGAAGGAATATATCGTAGCGGAAACAGGCCTGGAGGTATTGGCAATATTACCTGAAGAAGCAGGCGCCATAGGCCTTGCTTTAAGCAGGAATTTTAGCTTGAATATGCTGCCGGAGGAATTCAGGGCAGAGGATAAAAAAGCGTTTAAAAGATTTTCTGTGACAATGGTTACTTTTGCCTTGGGAGTTATCGTGCTTTTCTCGTATGCCCTATTATGCATACAGGCTATAAATCTTAAAAAAGGCGTGGAGATTCAAAGGCGGCACTGGGATAATCTGAGGGAGATAAAGTTATTGAAGGATAAGATAATGGCTTACAGTTCTGTTGTGAATGCGATTTCCATGGATGGCGTGCGGGCAGGTATGATAATGAAAGAGATAAGCAATATGATGCTCCCGGATATGACGCTGGACAGGTTTACAGTGGACGCTAAAGAGCCAAATGTAAAAATTGGAGGGGTTGTATCAAGACAGGATTCATTAACAAATTTTATGGCCAAGTTGGAATCAAATGCCTCGTTTAATAATGTTAAGCTTTCTTTCAGCGAGAAGAATGAGGCGCCCGGTGGCCAGTATAGCGTAAAATTTGAAATAATATGCAACCTGAGAAAAAAATGAAATGAATAAAAATAAAGTCATACCCATAGTTATTTTTGCTATAGTAGCGTGGTTTTTCCTGCAGTTTATTTATCTGCCTAAGGCCGGAGAGGTTAAACGGTTCGGAGCAGAGTATAGAGATATAAAGAGAGATATAGCGGGACTTTATAATTTTATAGGCGGCGAAGAAAATTTAAAGGATAATCTGATAAAGATGCGGGATTATGTAAAGGGGCTCGAGAAAGCATTTCCTTCTGAAAAGGAAGCATCTAATACTATAAAACAGCTTAACAAAGAAGCTATGAGCCTTAAGGTCAATGTAATTTCCGTAAAACCCGGAGATCTCATAAGCTATACAGATGCCAGTGGCTCGCAGCTTAAGATCTTTGATTATCTGTGCAAAAGTATGCCGTTGAATCTGAGCGTTGAGGCCAGATACCAGGCGCTCGGGGAATTCTTGAATAAAATAGAGTTTGATAGAAATCCTATGATATCCGTGAGAAAAGTGGAAATCAGGAAGGACATGAATATGTTGCCAAAGATAAGGGCGGATATAGAGCTGAACGCCTGCGTGCTGGGAGAATAGCGTGCTAAAAGACGCGGAGTCTAAAAAAAGAATAGAGTTGACTATAACCGGAATAGGCGTGATTATCCTGATATTTTTGATTACAAGCCATATGTCTAAACCAGGCGCTGGTAAAGGTGTTTCAAAAAATGAAACTTATCATGCTTCCGAATCCGCTATGATGGCTGTATCTGAACCTAGATCTTGGGATGAGCTAAGATGGAGCAGGGATCCTTTTTTACTGGATGCATCAACTAATACACAAGAGCAGAGCGCGGAGGATCTGGTCCTTAACGGCATAATGCCTGATAAGCAGAACCCTTACGCCATAATAAATAATGAGGTTGTTAAGCTGGGCGATAAAGTAGGCGGAATGACGGTTATTGAAATCAACGAGAACAATGTTGTGCTGGATGAGAACGGCAAGCGCCATACCCTGGAATTAAACCTGTACTAATCCTGTATTGTTATCTAATTACACTTCGTATTAGGGACTGGAAGACACATAGTACCCCCCTATAGCCGAATTAGCAAGTTTCTTGTTGAGTAAAGCATCAAGATCAACCGGTGGTAGCATGAGAGCATCTTCAGTAAGATTAGGATTCTTTTCTTTGGCTAATTGCCAAGG
>JAUSEX010000042.1 GCA_030649895.1 Candidatus Omnitrophota bacterium | reverse complement strand
CCTTGGCAATTAGCCAAAGAAAAGAATCCTAATCTTACTGAAGATGCTCTCATGCTACCACCGGTTGATCTTGATGCTTTACTCAACAAGAAACTTGCTAATTCGGCTATAGGGGGGTACTATGTGTCTTCCAGTCCCTATAATTTTACTTAGCAATATATTTTTTAATATACTTTACAAGATCCTTTGCGCTTACCGGCTTAGCTATAAAAGGACGGCTTCCTGTAGAGCTATCTCGAGAACCTATCTCGTCTTCCTTTATAATTGCAGTTAAAAATACGACTGGAATATCCTTAAGGGTATCATCGGATTTCAATTCAAAAGCCACGTCGCCTCCATCCTTGCCAGGCATCATAATATCCAATAGAATCAAATCTGGTTTAAATTCTTTTGCCGTCATAAAAGCATTATTGCTATTATTCTCCACCTTCACTGCATATTCCCCTGTTTCCTCAAGATTTAATTTTACCATTTTTGTAAAATTTTCTTCATCATCCACAATTAATATTTTTTTCTTCTCCATTCAAACCTCCTCGTTTATTTTACTCATGCTATCTTTAAAGTAATGATAACCTTTGTACCTTTATTCTCTTGGCTCTCTATCTCGATAAGCCCCTTATGCAATTGAAGTATACTTTTTGTCACTGATAATCCCAGCCCAGTTCCCTCTTGAGGGCCTTTGGTTGTAAAAAATGGGTCAAATACCTTTCCTATATGCTCCTTAAAAATACCTATACCCGTATCTTCTATCTCTACGACCACAACTTTTTCTCCAAACCTGAAATAATCTTCATTTCTTTTGCCTGCTTTTTCTTTCAGTTTATCTATCTCTTTTGAATAACTGCGGATAAATAGTTTCCCCCCTTCAGGCATAGCCTGAATTGCATTTAAAAATATATTAACAAATACCTGCTCCATCTTTCTTTTGTCAACAGAAACTCTGGGCAGATCATTCTTCATATCTTTGATAATCTTGACATTCTCCAATTTGAATCTGTATTGTATCATAACCAAAGAATTTTCTAATATTGTATTTATATTTTCAGACTCCAAATCTAGCTTCGATACCCTGGAAAAATCAATAAGCGTTCGTATAATAGTATCAGCTCTTATAATGCTATCTTTAATTAAACTCAAGGTCTCAGAGATATTTTTATCCGAAGAAGAAACCTTCTTCTCTAAATAATCAACGCCCTGAAGCATTATTGCCAATGGATTTCTCACTTCATGAGCTACTCCGCTCGCAAGTTGTCCCACTGCATTAAGTTTTTCTGCCTGGATAAGATGGTCTTGCGCCTCCTTAAGTTTATAATATGCTACCCTCAGATTTTCTTCTATCTTCTTGCGTTCGATTATACCTGCTAATATATTTGCTACTGCATGTAAAAATTCTTTTTCTTTATTATTAGTCTGATGGCCTTCATCTAAATATAAATTAATCACTCCCAGTATTTCTTTGTCTATGGATATAATAGGAACACAGTAGTGGCCATGCGGCATCATGCCTTTATATCGATTTTCATGACGTTCATCAATATGGTCTGAAAAAATCATTTCGCCAGATAAGGCTGCCTTACCGCAAAGGCACCTACCAAAAGGCACGGAGACGCACATTGTTTGTATTTCTGCTGACAACCCTTGTTGAGCTTTTAAGACAAGTACGCCCTGCTTGTCTTCCATTAGAAAAATACCGCCTTTAGGCATTACTTCAGACCAAGGAGTTAAATGAATGAGGGCTTTTTCAAGTACTTCTTCAAGAGAGATGTTTTCTAATGAAATTTTAAGCAATTTGTTCAAAATTCCTTGTATCTGGTAACTTTGCCGGATATCTTTCTCAGATGCCTTCAAGGCATCAATCATATGGTTAAAAACAAGGCCTAATTCTCCAATTTCGTCTTTTAACTTTATATCTGCCCTTTTCTCCGTGTCTCCTTTGGCAATTTCTAATGCAACATCTCTTAGATGGATTATCGGAGATGAAATGGTGTGCTTGAAGAAAAACCAGAGCCCTAAAATAAAAATAATATTTATCAGAATACCTATCAGGATAATCAAACCAAACAAAGCTTTAGTCATATCTGACTTTGCTTCTATCTGTAGGTTTTCGCTGTGAACAAATTGGGAAAAATTTTCAGCATCTTTTATAGCACTATCAGCAATAGCATCCATCTTTTCCATGAGCTTACCTGCTTCTATGTTTCCGATTACATCAGGCATAGAAAATATCTGTAACGCTATATTTTTAAGCTCCAGGTATTCTTTTTCTATATGCTTAATTAACTGACCTTCTTCAATATGGTTGAATTTTATATCACTTATTCTTTTGATCAAGCCCTCAACTTTACCACATAAAATTTTAAAGTTTTCTGACTCATCAGGACTTCCACCTGGAATCAAAAAATCATTCGCAGGCATAACTACCTGGGCCAGACCAATCTGGATGCTTCTAACTAACTGCATTTTTTCTGCACTTTTATGCAGCTTAAAATGATCTTGATCATGCTTCTTATCAATCGCATACGCAAAGTACGTAAATATAATTAATTCTATAAAAAATATAAGAAGTACTCCTCCTATTTTCGTTTCTATTTTAATCCGCATAATTATCTTTCCTTATCCTAAAAAATATAACTCAAAAACTTATAAATAAGCTTGGCGGCTAAAAAATCAGGGCTGACATTCCCCGCTATCGGGGAAAGCTCCACCACGTCAAATCCTATAACCTTTTTTTCCTGGCTAATCCTTCTTAATAAAGCGAGCGTTTCATACCATCCCATGCCTCCTGGTTCAGGCGTGCCTACGCTAGGCATAATAGACGGGTCAAACACATCCATATCTATGGTTACATATACCTTATCGCTATCCAAAGAACATATGGCATCTTCTATCCAGTCTTCATTTTTGATCATATCTTTCATGAAAAACGTCTTTAGATTCTTATGTTCTTTGGCCGCTTCGCCCTGGGACAAACTTCTTATACCTACCTGCGTAAGGCTAGTTAGTTCTAAAATACGTTTTGCTATGCACGCGTGACTGTATTTTGAACCCTGAAAACTATCCCTGAGATCCCTATGGGCATCCAGCTGCAGAACTGAAAAATCCTTAAACTTTTTCTTGAGAGCTCTTACAGGGCCTAATGTGATGGAATGTTCCCCGCCTAAAACTACCGGAAATTTTCCTGCTTTCAATATAGCGCAGACTTTTTTTTCAACTTTTTTAATAATTCCATGCGGCTCAGGATCCATAGATCTGATTTCTTCGGCTGTATAGATCCCCTGCTTATAAATCTCTTTTCTTGTTTCATCATCATACGTCTCCATATATCTGGAAGCATCTATTATCGCCCCTGGCCCGCTAGACGCGCCAGGCCGGTAAGAAGCGGTCAGGTCGTAAGAAACAGGCAATATCACTATCCTGGACTTCTCCCAGGAAGAATACCTGTTTTCCGCGCCGCAAAATTTAAAGTAGGCTTTATAGTTTTTACTTGGCATTCGATGTTATGAAAATATACTTTAGTATTCCGTTTCCTGCATTTTTTACATTATGGGCCGTTTGTGGTGGCACGTATAAAACTGCGTTGCCTTCAAAATCCAGGCAATCTTCGCGATCTATTACCAGCTGGCCCTTGCCTTTTAAGATAATCAGCACCTCTTCCTTGTCATTAGTGGAATGCTCTCCTATTTCCTCTCCTTTTTTCAATATCACATGGCCTGCCTTGATACCGCAAGTCCCTAAATCCTCACTGAAAAGCCTTTGATATCTTGAGCCTGAAACCAACTTTACAATTTTTGATTTTGAAAGATCAGCCATTTTTAAAACTTTCGAGAATATCTTTTCGCCAGATAAACTTTTTTCTTTTGCGGGATTTGTAAAATTTTTCCTGGAATACGTATGAATAAACGAGAGGCAGGCTGACGCTCGGCTCCACAAATGCCATTGCGTGGCTGGCATCATTATTAATCTTGCCCCACGAGGTAGCTTCTTTTAAAGTGCTGCCGCTCAAGCCTCCCCAGTGAGGCGCATCAGTCGTCAGCTGGAATGCGTATGAATGGCCACCCGTATCTCTATTAAAAATATACCCCATCACAACAGCGTCGTTTATATAATTTTTAGGGACGCCTCCTGCGATATAGATAGCGGCTGTCTTTTTAGACTTCACTATTGTCTGAGTTATCTCGTAATTATCCTGTATGGAATCTATATGCGCGCCAGGTTTATCGTTTGTTTTGCATCTGTGATAATGGCCTGTGAGCCCGATCCCTATTGAGCTGTCATTTAAAGCAGGCACAAAAACAGGCACCCCGTATTTGCAGGCAGTCGTTACGATAGAATTTTCGTCGCTCAGGCGGGAACCAAGTTCTTCTATGAATTCCCTGGAAGAATAATTCCCTGGTCTCATTGTATCTGCAACGCGGCCTATCCAGTTATCAGTATCCCAGAATTTTTCATCATCCACATATGTATCATATATCCTGTCTATGCGTAACCTGTCCAAGATCCTGTCATCTGCATCAGGATTTCCTATATAATGCTTAAAACCTCTTGCCTGATATATATCCTGATAGATTATCGCGCCAGTGGAAACTATTACATCCACCATTTTATGCTTTATCATATTCCTTATAATATCCCGTAGCCCAGCTGCGATAAGAGGCCCTGCGAGACCCAGATATACCGTAGGCTGGATCTTATCCTGCAGCATCTTTCTGAAGACATTGGCGCATTTGTAAATATTGCGCGCCTGTATTGAGCTATTTTTAAAATTACCCACAAGGTCGGCTATCTTAGAGCCTTCCTTCACCTTTACGGATTTCACAGGTAAGGATAAGATCTTTCTTTTCAGAGCCGCATTATTTTTATTCAATTTCTGCCTTGCAAATTCCTTAATCCCGGACATAAACCCCCTGTTATTTTTTATATTATATCATGCCCTAAACCGCTTTCCAACAATTTAAAAAAAATCGCTATTGCAGTTTTTTCTAGCTGTTTATCCGGAGTAAGTTCAGGCCTGTGGAGGGATCGATATCTTTGGCGGCTTTTACGCCTTTTAATTCAAAAACAACAGCTTCAATTACGAGAAAAACCCTGGAATCCTTGCGAACGCAACCTGTAAGGACATCTTTCTTTTTGCCCAAACTGGAGTGAATATGTATCTGCGGGCCTTTTTTATTGGTAAAAATAGTCCCTATTCCAAAAACTTCCCACCCATCCTTAAATTTAACCCAGTTGGGCTCGGGAGGGATAACTGTTTTTTTCGGGCCTGTTACAAGGTCTCCTTCTCTTAACGCCCCGAGAAAAATCATTGTAGCCGCTTTTATCTTTTCTTTCCCGGCGAATTTCTCTATCTCTTTAAGAAAGATGTCTTTATCGCTGAATTTTATCAAGAATATCCTGCCTATGGTGCCTTTTGTATATTTCATCTGATCTCTTCTTTACCTATAATTGCAGAATTGCAAATATACCGGAAAATCTATGCTTTTTAAATGAGCTATAACTGTCTGAAGGTCGTCCTTTTTCGCAGACACAACCCTTATCTTATCTTCTTCTATCCTGGCCTGGACCTTGAGCCTCAGATCCTTGATTATCTGGGCCAGCTCTTTGGCCCTCTCTTTTGGGATACCGTCCGTGATCTCTACAATCTGTCTAAGATTGCCTTCAAAGGCTTTTTCAGGTTCGTTGTATTTGATTGATTTTAAAGAAATGCCTCTTTTTGTCAGTCTCATTCCCAGCGAATCCTTGATGCCGCGCAATTTAAAATCATCTCCGGCTACCAAGGTTATTTTTTTTTCTTCCCTGTTATAATCAATAGAAAACTTGGCGCCCTTGAAATCATACCTGTTGGCCAGTTCTTTTCTGGCCTGGTTTATCGCATTGTCGATTTCCTGTAAATCCACCTTTGAAGTTATATCAAAAGAAAAATCAGCCATATTCCCCCTTTTTGTTTAGGACATTATATCATTTTTTTGATTTAGTTTCTATAACAGAATTTCAGGAGGCCGGGAATGGGAAGAGACATCCTATACCCCTCTTTAAGGGTTTAGAGTTAAAGAGATTATTAATTATAGGTGAAGTTAGGTTTAAAGTATTAAGAGATTATGTAAGGCAAAGCCTGTTTTTTTATAAGGGGCGAAAGAATAG
>JAUSEX010000041.1 GCA_030649895.1 Candidatus Omnitrophota bacterium | reverse complement strand
CCTTGGCAATTAGCCAAAGAAAAGAATCCTAATCTTACTGAAGATGCTCTCATGCTACCACCGGTTGATCTTGATGCTTTACTCAACAAGAAACTTGCTAATTCGGCTATAGGGGGGTACTATGTGTCTTCCAGTCCCTATTTTGAACAGGTGCGCGGGCGCGAAAGACATACGACCTTCTGGGATACCACATCAGACATTATCTTAAGGCCTTTATCTCTTACATCATATACATTAATAACGTCTTTATATTTTGGAGACTCTGGCCTGATCTCCGTAAATAAATTTTTAAGCTTTTCAAACCATGCTGTATTGAATAAAACATCTTTCTTTTCCGGAAAAAGCGCTACATAAAATATTTTTGTCTCCACTAGGTCCTGGAAAAAATGCGTACCGAAAGATAACTCTGGCATAAGGTTTCCTGCTGAAAAAGCAATCTCGGTTAGGACCGCTATATTGTTTATTTCCGCAAATTTTACAGGTACCCCGAGAGACGGGGTTGTGCTGCCCCACCTTCCTGGCCCCATGAGAATAACAGGCCTTTCTTCTTTGTTTTTTATATCCCTGTTCAGGCTGCCGACTATACGAGCAATCTCATGTTTATCTGACAATGTAAGAGCAATATATTTTTCCGGATCGACATATATGATCCTTTTAATATCAAGCGAGATGTTCCCTCCCAGAAAATACCCGCTTGATTCAAAAAGGATATCCTCTTTTTTTATATGGCTGGGGATATCAACCTTTTGTCCAAGGCCGCTAGCCTGCAGGGGTCTGCATTGTAAAAGATTTATTTTAAACGCATTATCTTCCGTAAAATTTATTGTGAATTCTATTTCAACGGGATAACTATAGTTTTCTTCAAGGGCTTTCAAAATTTTCTTAAAGTAGCCTGCCAGGGTATTGTCGCTGAAAATGTTATCCAGAGTCAGTATCCAGTATTCCTTGCCTTTTGCGCTAGCATAGCTCATCATAGCCATGGCTCCTTCATCTTTTACAGCTACGCGGTCCGCTCCCGGGTACAATCCTTCGCTTATAAGCTTATTAAAAGGCACTGCTTTAAAAATATTTTCCTTTGTATCGATAACATCCACCTCGTGCTGTGAAAATTTTCTTAAATCATCTTTTTCCGCATAAGGCCTAGCCAAAGGGTCGCTAAGAGCAACCATCCTAGGATAATCGCCTTCAACCCTGTTGACTGCTCTTGTCCCAAGCCCGAAGACCATCCTCAACATGCCTTCCTTAGGATTCATATCTTCATTCCACACGTATGTATTATAAGAGACCCCTACCCCGGCAAGGTCTGGGAAGAAATAATCTTTGTGATATGCGCCTGAAACCCTCTGCACCAGAAGCGCCATTTGTTCGTCTAGTTTATCAAGACTTCTCTGTTTCCTGTACGTAAGCGCGTCTTCGTTCATAGTGCTTGCGTATATCTTTTTTACAGCCTCCGCAAACTGGATATACCTTTGTTCAGGAGTTCCCTGGTTTGCCAGAAATATGCTTTCATATTTACCTGCGAACGCATTTCCAAACCCGTCTTCCAATAAAGAGCTGGAGCGTATTATAATAGGCGACGCCCCGAAATATTCTATAATCTGCTGAAAATGTTCCATGATCTCTTCGGAAAATACCCCATAGAGCATTTTCTCTTTTAAAATTTTTGCGATACTGAAATAACCGTCTCTAGTCTTCTGTTGCACATGCAGTTTCCACCACTTGTTCTGCACAATATAAGAATAAAATATGTCTGAGCCTATATAAAACGAATCATGCGGTTCTGAAAGTTTTTTCCAACTTAGAGACTTATCTTTGGAAAGGATCTTTCTGGCAAGGAGCATTCCTATGCTTTTACCGCCTATAAAACCAGTTCCTATCAGCCTGGATTTAATATCCACCAGCTCTTCTAACGAAAAATTATCTGTTGTCATTAAGAGCATCTTTTTGTTAGAGGAAATCATGATACTGCAAAGCTTTTTTATCATATCTTTTATTTTCTCTCGCGGCGCATTGCTTCTTATCAGTTCTTCTGCTTCAAGGAATAATCGATCCCAATAGTCGAGATTTCTTTTTGAGCTGTCTGCTCCCTGGTCACGGATATATGAGAGTATTTTCACTGCATTAACGCTGTCTGCTATAGGCACAAACTTGTCTTTTTCTTTCTGGTGCGGCAGAAACATAGTAGGAGAATACCTGTTCCATACCTTTAAAGGATGGATATACAGATTGCCTTCACAGCTATATGCATCCATTAATAGCTGGGTTGTTTCGCGTATAGTAGCTATGGATTTAAAAGAATGATTATTGCGTAATATAGAAAAATACGTGACTGTTTTAAGCTCATACAGGTAGGGGCAGGTCACCATAAAAAAGTTTCCTATCATAAGATCCGTAGCCCATGCCAAAAGAAGCTCTGATAAACAGTCGAACACATAATATGCGCCTTCGCCTTCCTGCGTAATTATGCTATTCACCTTTGTCGTAAAAGATTCAAATCCAGTTGAGGCATTCAGCTCGTATCTTTTTATTTCTTTTGAAGGTTCAAGCAGTTCTTTATGGCAGGCGAACCTTAGGTATATAACTTTTTTATTATCTTTTAGCGCCTGGCGCACAAAGGGCTTTACAAAATAAGCATAATCCTTTATATCGTCTATCTGCCAGACTACATTATCCCCAAGCCTCAGACCTGTAATCACGTTGTCTAAACCTTTTATTCCGGTGCTTATCATATCAACCACCCCCACTTCGGAGGTGAGCCAATTGACTCACCTCCGAAGTGTTTTCTAAATCAATGGCAAACTACTATCGCCCATAAGATGCTTATCTATATAGTGGGCAGAACGCCTGCCTTCTGAAATAGCCCATACCACAAGTGACTGTCCGCGTCTCATATCCCCTGCAGCAAACACTTTCTCGACTGATGTCTTGTAATCTTCGCCTGTTTTTACGTTACCGCGTTTATCGAATTCTACGTTGAGATCTGTAAGCAGCCCGGGATGTTCCGGATGCAGGAATCCTACTGCCAAAATCACCATATCAGCTTCTATTTCAAATTCGCTGCCCAGGATATCTTTCATCACAGGACAAGCTTTAGAATCGCCTTCATAAAATTCCACTTTTACACAGGAAAGTTTTTTCACAAGGCCTTTTTCTCCTATAAATTTTTTTGTAAGCACTGCCCAGTGGCGCTCGCCGCCTTCTTCGTGACTGGAAGTTGTCTTTAATAGCATTGGGTATTTCGGCCATGGCTGGCTAGAGGCCCTACATTCAAAAGGCTTGGGTAGAACTTCTATTTGTACTACACAGGTTGCACCCTGACGATTAGCTGTACCCACGCAATCAGCTCCGGTGTCTCCGCCACCTATTATCACAACCTTTTTACCTTTTGCATCTATTGAACCGCCCCAACCGCGTAGGTTGCCAGAATGGCCACCTACGCGGTGATTGGACTCTGTTAAATAATCCATGGCAAAATATATACCTTTTAGATCTCTTCCATTTATCGTGAGGTCTCTGGGAACTCTGGCCCCGCCTGCCAGACAGACTGCGTCAAATTCTTCCAGAAGTTCTTTACTAGGATAGTCGACACCCACGTTCACTCCTGTCTTAAAACCAATCCCTTCTTTTTCCCAGATATCTATACGCCTGTCTATAATAGGCTTTTCTAGTTTAAAATCAGGGATGCCGTAACGAAGTATGCCTCCTGGCTCTTTATCCCGCTCAAAAATAGTTACGCTGTGACCTGCTTTATTAAGCTGGCTAGCGCAGGAAAGTCCTGCCGGGCCAGATCCAATAACAGCTACTTTTTTACCTGTACTTTTCTTGACAGCCACAGGCTTAATCAGTCCTTTTTTAAATCCTAATTCTATAATACTAAGCTCATTTTCTCGTATAGTAACAGCATCGTCGTTCAAACCCAGGACACATGCATGTTCGCATAATGCCGGGCAGATCCTTCCTGTTATCTCAGGTAGATTATTTGTAGCTTCCAGTAACGTAAGTGCAGCCTTCCAATTTCCGCGAAACATATAATCATTCCACTCGGGTATATAATTCCCTATTGGACAGCCCCAATGGCAAAAAGGCGTAGAGCAATCCATGCAGCGCGAAGCCTGTGCCTCGGATTCTTTTTCAGGCCGCGGAATAGTGACTTCTTTAAAATCTTTAACACGCTCGCAAACCAGCCTGTAAGCGCCAGTTTTTCTTGCTGATTTCAAAAAACCTCTGGGGTCACCCATCTAGCGCCTCCGTCAAATTAAGTTTTTCCTCTATTTTTACCCCTTCAAGTATACGCTTGTATTCTATAGGAATAACCCTGACAAACTTTTTAAGCTCTTCGCTCATATTATCCAGGACTTTTTTAGCCTTTTTACTTTTTGTATATTTAAAGTGGCTATTAAGTAGGTTATATATAGTATCTTTGTCATCCTTTTTAATATCTTCTACCTCAACCATATCCATATTGCATTTTTGTTTAAATGTATTATCCTCGTCATAGACATACGCTATCCCGCCAGACATCCCGGCGGCAAAGTTCCTTCCTGTTCTTCCAAGAATAATAACTCTTCCGCCTGTCATATATTCGCAACCATGGTCGCCTACTCCCTCTACAACAGCATACAGCCCTGAATTTCTTATGCAAAATCTTTCTCCTGCCATGCCGGAAACATACGCCTCGCCTGATATAGCGCCATAGAAAGTAGTATTTCCCATAATCACATTTTCGTCAGGTTTGTAATGCGCTCTTTTGTCAGGATAGATTATAATCTTTCCACCTGAAATACCTTTTCCCACATAGTCATTGGCCATGCCTTCCAGTTCAAAAGTAATGCCTTTCGCAAGGAACGCGCCAAAGCTCTGGCCTGCAAAGCCTTTGAATCTGCACGTTATCGTATCTTCCAAAAGCACGCCGTCTCCGCACATCTTACAGACTTCGCCGCTTAACATCGTACCTGTAGCCCTGTTAGTGTTATTGATATCAAGATTCACCTTTACTGGAAGATTCTTTGTTAAAGAATCTTTGCACATCTTAATAAGTTCCCTGTCCAGTACTATATCCAGCCTGGTATCTTGCCTTGACACGTAGCGCCTTTGGATATCACTAGACACTTCTGGCTTATAAAGTATTTTAGAATAATCTAAGCCTTTTGCCTTCGGAGGCACTATGGAATTATCCAGCTCAAGAAGGTCTGATCTACCTATCATCTCATCTATAGTTTTTAATCCCAGGCTTGCCATGATCTGGCGAAGCTCTTCTGCAACAAAATGGAAGTAATTCACTATATGCTCCGGCCTGCCTCTGAATCTTTTCTGCAAAACATCATCCTGTGTCGCCACGCCCACGGAACAGTTATTAAGATGGCAATGCCTGAGCATCACGCATCCTATTACAATAAGAACTGCTGTGCAAAAACCATATTCTTCAGCGCCCAAAAGAGCTGCGATTGCAACGTCTCTACCCGTGCGTATCTGGCCATCAGTCTGCAGCCTGACTCTGGAGCGCAAATTATTCAAGATTAGTGTTTGATGCGTTTCAGAAAGGCCAAGCTCCCAAGGAAGCCCTGCATATCTTATAGAGCTCTGGGGAGATGCGCCAGTGCCGCCATCTCCTCCTGAAATAAGTATCATATCAGCATGGCCTTTTGCAACGCCTGCAGCAACTGTCCCGACTCCTATTTCCGAAACAAGTTTTACGCTTACCCGCGCTTTTGGGTTCGCATTTTTCAAATCAAATATCAATTGTGCGAGATCCTCGATAGAATATATGTCATGATGAGGCGGGGGCGATATTAAAGTAACGCCTAGGGTAGTGTATCTGGTCCTCGCAATTATCTCGCTGACTTTATGTCCGGGCAGCTGTCCTCCCTCGCCCGGTTTTGCGCCCTGGCTGATCTTTATCTGTATCTCATCAGCATTAACAAGATAATTTATAGTGACTCCGAATCTGCCGGAGGCAACCTGTTTTATAGCGCTCCTCCTGGAATCACCATTAGGAAGAATTACAAATCTATTCGGGTCTTCTCCGCCTTCTCCTGTATTTGATTTGCCGCCTATTCTATTCATAGCAATAGCTATTGTCTCGTGAGCAGGCCTTGAAATAGAGCCAAAGCTCATTGCGCCTGTTGCAAAACGCTTCATAATATTTTCAGCGCTTTCTACTTCGCTGACAGGTATAGAGTCTGCTTTTTTAAATTTTAAGAGGCTCCTTAAAGTCACAGGATTCGCTGACTGGTCATTTATCAAGCGACTAAATTCTTTATATTTTTCATAATTATTGTTACGCGTAGCATCCTGCAGGTTGGAGATACTCTCGGGATTCCAGAGATGAAATTCCCCGTCTTTTTTCCACTGATAAATCCCGCCGCTTGTTAAATAGCTTATCCCTGCATCTTTTTGGCTGTAAGCGTCTTTGTGACGCTGGATAGTTTCTTCTGCTATCCCTTCCAGCCCTACCCCTCCGATACGAGACACAGTGCCTGTAAAATATTTTTCTATTAATTCATTTTCCAGGCCAAGCGCCTCAAATATCTGGGCCCCGTGGTAACTTCTGAGCGTGGATATGCCCATCTTTGATAGTATTTTCAATATGCCATCTGTAAGAGCTTTATTGTAATTCTTCAACGCGCTTTTTAGTTCTATATGAATTTCTTTTTCTTCTATCAAATAGGCTATTATTTCATGCGCGAGATATGGATTTACGCAATCAGCCCCGTAACCAAAAAGCAGCGCAATATGATGCACCTCCCTCGGTTCTGCGCTCTCAACTATTAAAGCAACTTGCGAGCGTATAGTCTTTTTTACCAGATAATGGTGCACAACGCTTGTTGCCATAAGAGCTGGAAGCGCAATATTATTCCTGTCCGAACCTCTGTCGCTCAATATTATAAAGGAGTACCCTTTTTCAATAGCGTATTCTGCTTCAAAGCAGATTCTTTCAAGAGCCTTAGTAAAACCTTCTTTGCCGCTTACTGCGTCAAAAAAAGTATACACAGTTTTTGTTTTAAAGCTATTTACGCTTATATCCCGCAAGCCTTGAAGCTCATCATCCGTTAATATTGGGTTTTTTATTCTGAGCTTGTGGCTATGCTCCGGTGTTTCTTCTAATATATTTTTTTCAGGTCCTATGAAACACTCCAGGCTCATAACAAGCTTTTCTCTTATGGAATCTATCGCAGGGTTAGTGACCTGCGCGAATAACTGCTTGAAATAGTTGTAAAGCATCTGTGATTTTTTGGAGAGAAAGGCGTGAGGTGCATCATTTCCCATGGAACCCACAGGTTCCTTAGCGTCTTCTACCATGGGCTTTATGATCATCTTGAGGTCTTCGCGCGAATAGCCAAATGCCTTGAGACTGGAAACCATGTCTTCTGATTTTTGATTATTGGATACACTGGTAACAATCTTACTAAAATCCACCAGATTCCGGCTATTCCATTTACCATACGGAGATTTTTTTGACACGCCTTCTTTTATCTCAGAGTCGTCTACTATACGTCCTGATTCAGTATTTATAAAAAGCATCTTGCCGGGCTCAAGCCTTCCTGAAACTTTAATATCTTCAGGATTTATGTCCAGGACCCCAGCTTCAGACGCCATTACTACAAAATCGTTTTTGGTTATTATATAGCGAGCCGGCCTTAAACCGTTTCTATCCAACACTGCCCCGATATCTTTCCCGTCTGTAAACGCTATTGAAGCGGGGCCATCCCACGGCTCCATAAAACAGGCGTGAAATTTATAAAAATCTTTGAGTTCTTTGCTCATAAAGCTATTATGTTCCCAAGCCTCTGGAATAAGCATCATCATCGCATGCTCAAGAGATCTGCCTGATAAAACCAAAAGTTCAAATACATTATCTATTGCAGCTGAATCGCTTCCTCCTTCAACAATGACAGGTTTCAGCTTCTCTATATCTGTCCCGAAAAATCCGCTTGCCAGAAGCCTTTCTCTTGCCTTTATCCCGTTTATATTGCCTCTCAAGGTATTGATCTCTCCGTTATGCGCAAGGAACCTGAAAGGCTGGGCTAGATCCCATGTCGGAAACGTATTGGTTGAATAACGGGAGTGCACCATGCATAAGGCGCTTTTTATGCTCTCGTCTTTCAGGTCCTTAAAGAAACCTTCTAGCTGTTCCGGCATCAGAAGGCCTTTATAAGAAAATGTGCGGCACGAAAGATTGGTAACATAAAAAGACCTCTTCTGATCCAATTCTGACCCACGTATAATATTTTCCACTTCCTTCCTGATGACATATAGCTTTCTTTCAAAACCTAGCTCATCATTGATGTTTTTATCTCTTGCTATAAAAATCTGCTCAAATATAGGTTCTGCGCTTTTAGCAGTTTTTCCTATATTGAAATCGTCTATCGGGACAGTACGCCATCCAAGGAGAACCTGGCCATTCTCATTAACAATCTTTTCGAACACCTCTTTGCAGAATCCTCTCTCTTTTGCATCCTGAGGCAAAAATATCAATCCTGTGCCGTATGCCCCTTGGTCCGGTAAATCAATTTTTTCCAGTAAGGCGGCCTTTTTAAAAAACTCATGCGGGATCTGAATCAGGATGCCTGCGCCATCCCCTGTCTTAGGGTCTGAGCCTACTGAACCACGATGAGACAGACGCCGCAAAACCTCAATCCCCTGCTTTATAATAAGGTTTGATTTTTCGCCTTTTATATTGCAGACAAACCCCACCCCACAGCTATCGTGCTCAAACTGAGGGTCATATAGCCCCTGTTTTTTTGGAAAATACTTGTATCTTGTCATATCATTAACCCTTCTTCTACTCCATGAACCGCCTAATGTGACTCACGGAGTCGAAGAAATGCCCTATCTTACAGTTTAAACTTACCTATATTTATATTTAATTTTTTTATCTTGGAACGTATTGTATTTCTATTGATACCGAGAAGCCTTGCAGCAGTGATTTGGTTGCCGGATGTGTGTTCCAGGGCCTTTTCAATAAGCAACTTTTCCATGTCGCCTATAACAGTTTTATATACCTCGCCCTTTTGAATCGTTATAAAGGAATTAGCTATGTCCATTTTATCACTGCCTAAGTTTTATGCAACATTAGATAAAAAAATCTTCTCGACTCGGCCTTCGGCCTCGCTCGAAGAATATTGTTCGAGCGAGCGAGGCGAATCGAGAACTATAAAGGTCGATCAAATATCAAAATAAAGGTAGAACTCGTACGGATGCGGTCTCATCCTAACTGGATCTATCTCTCTTTTACGTTTGTACTCAATCCAGATATCTATTACATCTTTCGTGAACACCCCTCCTTGTAAGAGATACTCATGATCCGCTTCCAGGGCATCTATTGCCCGGCGTAAGGATGAAGGGACCGTGGCAATCTTGCTGAGCTCTTCTTCGTTCAATTCAAATAAATCCGTATCTGTAGGCTCGCCCGGATCGATCTTATTTTTTATACCATCCAAACCTGCCATTAGCATGGCGCTGAATGCAA
This sequence comes from Candidatus Omnitrophota bacterium, assembly GCA_030649895.1. GTDB lineage: Bacteria > Omnitrophota > Gorgyraeia > Gorgyraeales > Gorgyraeaceae > UBA10183. The sequence continues at coordinate 4,785 of JAUSEX010000041.1, read as the reverse complement.
GATATCCGTTACATGAAGGGTCAGGCGGCCTGAATTCTATCCTCTTGGATTTCGGATTATCTGTATACATAGGAATTCTCACTGCTGCTGAGCGGTTTCTCGCTGAATACACCAGGTTCACAGGTGCTTCATATCCAGGCACAAGCCTTTTGTAAGAATTTGTCGTAGGCGCGCAAAAAGCCATTAAGCTATTCGCATGCTTTAAAAGTCCTCCTATATAATACTTTGCTGTCTGGCTTAAAAGCGCGTAACCATCCTTGTCAAAGAAAAGATTTTTTCCGTCTTTCCACAAACTCTGGTGACAATGCATGCCTGAGCCGTTATCCGCAAAAAGAGGTTTTGGCATAAATGTAGCTACCATACCATTCTGTTTAGCCATATTTTTAATAATATACTTGTAAAGCAGAAGATCGTCCGCCATCTTAGTTAAACTATTATACTTGATATCAATCTCGCATTGCCCGGCAGTAGCAACTTCATGATGATGCACCTCTATATTAATGCCTGCTTCTATCATTTTCAGGATAATCCTGCTTCTTAAGTCCTGCATGGAATCATGCGGCGGCACAGGAAAATACCCTTCTTTAAAACGTATCTTATAACCTAAATTTGGATTTTCATCACGGCCGGTATTCCAGTCTGCTTCATTAGAATCAATAAAGTAGTAGCCTGAGTTTTCAGTCTGGTCAAATCGGATACTGTTAAAAATAAAAAACTCTGCTTCTGGCCCGAAATATACAGTATCTGCTATGCCTGTATCTTTAAGGTGTTTTTCAGCCTTTTTTGCGATATACCTGGGATCTCTGCTATATGCCTTACGGGTTAATGGATCATAAATATCGCATATCATACTCAAAGTAGGAACTTCACATACAGGATCAATAACAGCTGTGGAAGGATCAGGTATCATTATCATGTCTGATTCCTGGATCTTTTGAAAACCTCTTATTGAAGAGCCATCAAAACCTATGCCATCTACCCATATTGAGCGGGTCAAGTCCGGCATATCCTTTAATTCTGTCGCAGGTATTGAGAAATGCTGCCAAAGACCTGGCATATCATTGAATTTCAGGTCAATAATCTTAATGCCTTTCTCCTTTATAAGGCTCATCACACTCCTAGCTGCTTTTTCATTGAAAGAGCCGTTTACCAGCGGATTAATTGTCTTTACCTCTCCAGAGGGCGTTGATTTTTTTCTTACTGATTTTGCCATTTTGATCTCCTTTCTAAAATAAAAAAGACGTTCAACCTGATCAATCTCCTTGATCATTTTGAACGTCAATGTTCAACACTACTATGTGCTTTAACCTTCAATAACATAAGTAAAAACCCGGCTATTTTGGTAACCAAAATTTTATCCAATAGCCACAGAGCCGCGCTCCTCTGTCCTAATCCTGACGCACTCTTGTAAATCCAACACAAATATTTTTCCGTCGCCTGTCTCGCCTGTCTTCGCGCCTCTAAGAATAGCTTTAATCGTAGGCTCTACAAAGTTTTCATTGACTGCAATCTCAAGCCGTATCTTTTTCAAAAGATTACCCATCTCTTTTACCCCGCGATAGACCTCGCTGAAGCCTTTCTGCCTGCCATGGCCCAAAACTTCGCTGACAGTAATCAGGTTCACCCCTGACTTGTACAGCTCATCCCTTACCTCTGCAAATCTACTCGGTTGTATAATCGCTATTATAAGTTTCATTTTACACTCTCCTTTTTATTCCACCATTGTATATGCGCCTTCATGATGCTGGCTCAAATCAAGGCCAACTACTTCTTCTTTCTCAGATACGCGCATGCCTATTGCCGCGTCAACAACCTTGTATATAATAAAGGTAACTATCGCGGAATAAACAATTGTAACCAACACCGCTACTGCCTGCACATATAATTGATGCGGGTTCCCGAAGAATAATCCGTCAGAACCAGCTGGATTAACAGCCTTTGAGGCAAACAAGCCTGTGGCTAAAGCTCCCCAAATTCCTCCTACCCCGTGGACTCCGAATGCATCCAGGGAATCATCATAACCGAGTTTCGGTTTAATATACGCAACTGCTATATAACAAAATACACTTACTAGTAATCCTATAATTATAGCCGGCACTACACTGACAAAACCAGCCGCAGGCGTAATAGCAACCAAACCTGCCACAGCGCCTGTCACAGTTCCAAATATGGTAGGCTTTCCGTTAAACATCCATTCCAGAATTGCCCAGCTTAATCCTGCAGCTGCAGCTGCTGTATTTGTAACTACAAATGCATTTACTGCTAATCCGTTTGCAGCAAGAGCACTGCCCGCATTAAATCCAAACCAGCCAAACCATAATAGACCTGCGCCTAATACTACAAAAGGCAGGTTATGCGGAGCAGGGGACTTTCCAATGCCTTTTCTTTTACCTATTAATAATGCTGTTACAAGAGCTGCTATGCCGGCATTTACATGCACAACTGTCCCACCTGCAAAATCCAGGGCCCCGAAATTCCTGAGCCACCCTCCTATTCCCCATACCCAATGAGCAACAGGATCATACACAAGCGTTGCCCATAAAAGTATAAAAATCATAAAACCTGAAAACTTCATCCTCTCTGCAAACGCGCCTATAATAAGGGCAGGCGTGATGATAGCAAACATTGCCTGGAATATCATAAATGCCTGGTGAGGAACAGTCGCTGCATAGTCTGTATAAGGCTCTAACCCAACACCATTTAACCCAGTCCATTTAAGACCTCCTAATATGGCATTTCCAGGAGCAAAAGAAAGGCTGTATCCAAACAATACCCACTGAATACTTACAAGGGCAAGTATTGCCATACATTGCATCAAAACCCCAAGAACATTTTTACGCCTGACTATGCCTCCGTAGAAAAATGCCAGCGCCGGGGTCATAAGCATAACAAGCGCCGCTGAAATCAAAACAAACGCTGTATCGCCTGAATTAATCATGAAACACCTCCTTTTAAAAATCTATATCTAGCTGCACTGTATAAGTATCTGCTAAATCTTTGTCATTATAAAAATCATACCCGAACAAACCTGAAACATTGTCTGCGAATTTCCATGAAAATCCTGCGTTCCAAGCGCCGTACGAAGACCTTGTACCCTGATATTCAAGGCATACCCATAGCTTATCCGAGATTTCAGGCATAGGCCTTTCCCATGCGAATAAAAGGCCTTTGTTGTCTTTTTTATCACCATGCAGCAATATGTCTCCGTCTCCGCTGAAGCCGCCCAAAGAAACCCTACCTAGAGATAAATCTCCGGCTGAAAATATCTTCGCGACTTTAGCATACACAATATCAGAAGCAGTCTTATTTTCCTTTGTTCCCACATCGTATATCCCAACTGCTAGTGCCGGGAAAAATTTCCCATAAGCATACTCCGGTATCCCTGCCTTAGCATTAAAGTACCAAGGATAATCATCCAGGTCCCCGTATCCTGATTTGTAGTCGAATCCCACCTCAGCATTCAGCTTTTCAAAAGGCAATACCCCCACAGTCAAGCCGAAATTAGTTATTGTATTCGGCCTAACCCCGCTTGAATTGCTTTCCGCAGGAACATAAAAGTCTGATGTCAGATGCCATTTTTTATACCCCTGGACATCTGTCGAAGGCGCCCAGATATGAGTAGTAGCGGTAGCATAACATTGGGAGACAATAAATAAGCAGAAGGAAACAACGGAAAACATAATTTTTAAAGCCTTCACATTAAACTCCTTTCTTAAAAATAAAAAAACGCCAAACCAAATGCCTTCATAGCATTAAATTTGACGTCTTTATCCTGCACTGCAACGTGCTTTACCAACTACATAAGTAATTAATTGATCAATCTGGTAACACTGTTGATTATTTTATTTTTCATTTTCACCACCATGACATGCGATACTCCGAGCTTTTGGCCCGCCTCCCTGACAGTATAGCCTTCCAATAAAAACCCAAAAACCTCTTTCTCCCTTTTTGTAAAACCATTGTTCATTATGTGATCCACGAGCATTTTTCTGTCAACTGACATATCTAAAGGCATAGTGTCCGCAGGAAAAGTCTCTCTCAATGTATCGCCTCTCTCGTTCAAAGGCTCCTCCAGGCTGACTCGCTGGATTTTTTCTCTTTCTTTTCTCATATAGTTCAATATATAGAATTCGCAGCCCTTTATAATATAGGCATCATTAAGCCCTTCTGGAACGCCTAGTTTAAATTTATCCCATAGATGAGCCGTCATTTCCTGATAAAGGTCATCCTTGTCAAAGGAATATCCCCTTCTGCCATAGAAACTAGCTATCCTTTTTAACCTTGGGCTGACTCTTTGATATAATTCCTCAAATTCCATATATACCCCTTATCCCTCGCAACATAAAGTAAAGATACAGCCGCTCGGGATTGTTTTTAGAAAGCCTTTGGCTTTCTAAAAACAAAAAGTCCTTTCCGATAGAATCTTTCTACCAAAAAGGACTTCATCATCCTTATACATCCCTCGCCGCATAGTATTAAAAAATCATAACGGCTCGGGATTATTTTTCATACAGTTAAAACTGTCTGAAAAATAAAAAGGCGTTCTTTTCGAACGCCTCATTGTTTTACTTCTCAAGCGCTACCTTGCGCTTATATTTATAGTATATCACAAAAGAACTATCTGTCAACAAAAACATTATCCATTGCTGGGAATGGGAAGATAGATCGTACCCCCACCCCTCAGGGTATTAGAAAGATTAAAAGGGTTAGTTTTGAAGCTTTTCTAAGGTTAAAAAAGCTTGTTAAGGTTTTTAAAGTATACGATTCTATAGTGCATAAGCGTTA
>JAUSEX010000019.1 GCA_030649895.1 Candidatus Omnitrophota bacterium | reverse complement strand
CTGGAACATAAGTCGAGTAGCAAAGAGGAACTTCCCCTCAATGCTCTCACAGAACCGAACGTGAGCCTCTCGGCTCATTCGGCTCTTGTTATTTAGTCGTTGGAAATATCCCATATTGCCAGTGCACAAATAATCTTGAATCACGTCTTGCAAGACTCCCGAGCCAGTAAGTAGCTGCTTTCCGCTTTCTCCTGAATCTCTTATGCTTCCTCATTACCCATTTAACCAGTATTTTATTGATATGCTCAAAAGTAGGGTACATAGCCGACTTGTAGAAATGGCTATAATAATTCGCCCACCCTCGAAGCGTTGGGCCGAACATATTCGAAAGGTCTTCCAGGGTCTTATCGCACCTCAAGTGCATTTTATACTTTCTGGCTTTCCGCCGGATTTCTATCAACGCACTTCGACTAACCGCTGGCGTAAAATTAACAAAGGTTTTTCCGTATTTGTTTCTCGACAATCTTGGACGAAAGGTAAATCCCAGAAAATCAAAACTAATGTTACTGTATCCGGATTGCCTGTCGGCATCCTTACAATACACTATCCTTGTTTTCTCAGAGTGTAATTCAAGCTTACACTCCTTGAGCCTTTTAGCAAGCTTATCTTTTACAAGTTCTGCCTGCTTTTCAGATTTGCAATGAATTATTCCATCATCCGCATATCTGCAAAATAGCAAGGTCGAGAATTCACGCCTCATCCATTTGTCAAAAACATAATGCAGGAACAAATTCGCAAGTAAAGGGCTTATTACCCCGCCTTGCGGCGTACCTTGTGCTCTTTCTACCCGCGTTCCATCTTCTTTAATGAAAGGTACTTTTAACCAACGTTCGATGTATAGAATTAGCCACTTGTCATTTGTATGCCGTTTTACAGCTTGCATTAATAACTTATGGTCAACTGTATCGAACAGTTTTCTAATATCGAACTCAAGCACCCAATCATACTTCCAGCACCGTTGCCGTGTTATTTTCACCGCTTCAATTGCTGACTTATTCGGTCTGTATCCGTATGAATCTACATCAAATAATGGTTCAACGCGCGGCTCCAAATACATTTTAGCTGTCATTTGGGCAACTCTGTCTCTAACAGTCGGAATTCCAAGGATTCTTTCGCCACCGCTCTTTTTGGGTATCTCAACAGCTCTCACAGGCGGCGGAAAATATGTTCCAGAGGACATCCTATTCCATATTTTATAAAGGTTCTTCTTGAGGTTTTGTTCGAACTCTTCTATTGTTTCTTCATCCACCCCGCAAGCGCCTTTATTGGATTTTACCCTCTTCCACGCTTCCCATACCACTTGTTTCGAAATGTTAAACGACTTTGTTGTTTCCATTAAATCATCCCAATCTTCTTGGTTGTTTATTGAATTCAACTAAATAACTTATTCCCTTCGCTCCGGCCGAATTACCGGCCTTCATCGCTACTACGAAATAATCCGCCCCTGTGCCTCGCTTCGGTACTCTGATTCTTGCGGTTCCACGCTTGAATCTCTCCCTTGTCATCAAGGCGACAGGTTCCCACGTTCCATGCAAAGCCTGCGTTAAAATCACGCCACCTTTATACCGAACGTCACCCATACAGTCTGCAAGTTACCTGTGGATTTATCATGCAGCCAGACTTTCCGCACTTTTGACGTTATCCAATTTCCCTTTCGATACTTCATCGGTGGTTCACTTGCGTTCGTCTCTTTAACACACACCTGACATAATCAACGTTATGTCTTTTCCTCACCGTTTGATACCTTGACTCTTAATCAAAGCAGCTTGAGGTGGTTTGCAACCCGCCCTTGCCAGCTGATTGCGAGAGGCCTGCTCTCATCTTTTGCATAGCACCATACAGAAGCCTTTAAAGAGTTATGCCTCCTTTCTTACTTCCACGTATGTTCGTGGCACACAATCCTCTGGAAACCGACCAATATTTCTATGTACTTGTTCATTAAGTCTTTTTGTTTTTACTCCATAAAGTTTGGCTAAATCCCTATCCAGCATAACTTTTTGTCCTCGAATAAAAAGTATCCTGCGCTCAACCACTTCTTGCAGAACCAATTCGTCCCCCATGCGCTCCTCCTTTTGTGTCTAAGGTCACAACTTGTGACCTTAGTGTTACTATCATATAGACACATCCAGAGGCAGTTTTCTTTCAAATATTTTTATTGCAAATAAAAAACCGCATAAAATGCCTATGGCAAAATATGCGGTTAAAAAGCTTGAACTGGCATCAATGGCGGACCCGACAGCAATCGAATCGTACTGCCCCTCAAGAACCCAGCAGTACGAATTGGTATCAATGGCGGAGGAGGTAGGATTCGAACCCACGAGGCCCTTACGAGCCTAACCGCTTTCAAGGCGGTCCCATTCAACCGCTCTGGCACTCCTCCAACAATTGTTTTCTTAAATCCTCTATCCAATTTTTTACTAGAAGATAGAGTTTTAAATTATGGACTTTTATTTTAACAGTTCCATTGTAATCTTCTTTTGTAGAAATCTTGTTTGTATAAGAAATATTTTCAAATTGAGAAACTGGAATATCTAAAATTTCTGACCAATATTTTATTAACTTAATACCGTTTTGGTTTTTATGTAAATAAAGTCTGATTTTTATTTTATCACGCTTTAAACCACAAATTTCAAATAAAAATTTAATCCATATGCGAAGCATATTTATATCTTTGTTGGTAAAGGCTAATGTTGTATTCTTCTTGTCGCCCTTCCTGTCGCCTGTGCCTTCGCACCAATAAAGAGTTAGAGCTGTTTCCTTTAATAGTTTCTCTTTGCCGTTTAAATTGCCTTTTATATTAAAACATTCTTCCTTATTAAAACGGTTATACGTTGCTTCGCTGCTATTACGTCTTTTGAGCCCATATTGATCCATCAGCCTGGCTACTGAAAAAATATGAGTATCAAATTCTGTTGCAATCTGTTGTAATGTATTTTTTCTTTTATAATACATCTCTTCTAAAGATTTTCTCGTTATGTTTTTATTGCTTAGCATTTGCATAATTTCCCTATCTGTAAAAGACTGTTTTATCTCTATCATATTAGACACATTAAATCCTTATTTTCTTTCAAATATTATTCCGAACTGGTCCTCTGCTAATATCATAAAACGCGAATCTTTTCTTATCTGTTCCACAAGGCCGCCGAAATAATTTTTTCCTGCGTATCCGTATCTTGCCTTAAAAGTATCCTTTAGCACGAGATAAGGATCCGTTGTTTTGCCGAAAGACACGTCTCTGTAAATCTTGTAAAGTCCCGGGTTCTTATCATACATATAAACAGGGTCTAGCGTTACAAAATAGTCATTTTTTGGATTCAGGCCTATAAAATACTGCGAGTCAGACCAGTTAGCGTGAAATATCAGCTCTTTTTCCGGGATGTTTTTTTCCATCCACCTGCCCACAGCCTCATAATGCCCGTTTATAACTCTTGAAACAAACGCATTATACTTTATACCGTTGTAAGAATTAAGCCCCAATAGTAAAAATAATATTGTCATAAAAATAACCTGCGCTTTTTTCAGTTTATCATATACAAAAGAAGAATCTGAGATATAACACGCCAAAGCAATCAGCATTATAAGATACCCGTGGCTTAAATATCTCTGTGCTATAAATGATAGCACCAGAAATGCCATGCCAAGAGCGAGAAATACCTTTGTCTCAAATCTTGGTTTAATAACCTTGGAAATCGCAATGCGTATCATTATGATTATAGCCATTATAACAACGGGGTAACTCAAAAGATAATCCCTTGTATTCAGCGGAAAAAACTCAGCACCCAATTCCAGTACCCCTGTTTTCATGGCGTAGATGGGGACAAGTATCGAATTAAGATAAAACACAAGAAAATTATTCGGAAAGTTGGGATGGATAAGAAACCCTGCGAAAACGCCGGAGAACGCTACAAAAATATTTTTCAGGGAAAACTCTTTCCTGTCGGCATATCTCACGGATTCAATAATTACAGCATAGCATATAGCCAGCGGACTTGTTACGTGTATAAGAGAGTACAATGCCCCTGCGAATAAAAGCCATAAATATTTCCTTTGAATTAAAAGGTGGATTATCCAAAGGTTTAAAAGTATCACAAGCGTAAGCGGCCTGGGGCTACTAATTGCCTCAAGAAAATTTGCCGAAAAAAGGAACCCTAAAAGCATAAAAGGAATAATCTTTCTATCGGCATACTTTCTAAGTATCAGATAAAAACCTAAAAATAAAGCCGCCGCAGACATAAAAGCCGCAATCTTAGCTCCCAAGAAAATATCTTTAAAAAATGTAAAAGGTATAAGCGCTACGTGGTAAAGAAAATCCTTATCAGAGAAATTACCGTTAAATGTGGAAAACCTGGCCCAGTGAAAATTATAGTGCGGTCCAAAATCTTTTAAAAATTCGGCCATTCTTATGTGAAGATAGCCGTCTGCGTCATAAAGGGTAGGGGTAGAAAATTGCGTAAAAAAAATAACAGCTACGCCAAAGATCAAAATAAAGATTGTCAACGGATTATATTTTTTCATTTTTTAGCGCAGGTCTTTAAGCCCCATCATAAGTTCATCCTTCTTCTCTGCAAAATTTATCGCTGTCTCTTTTGTTATTTTGCCTGCCCTGTACAAATCTAAGAGCACTTGATTAAATGTCTGCATGCCGTACATACCGCCATCTTTTAGATAATATTCTATCTCATGGATCTTGCCTTCTCTCATCAGATCCACTATTGTAGGCGTAGGGATCAGAACCTCTGAAGCAGGCACGCGGCCTGTCCCATCCTGCAGAGGGACCAGCCTCAGGGACATGATGCCTTTCAACAACAAAGACAGCTGCATCTTAATTTCCGCGTGCTGATGAGGCTGAAAAAAATTCACTACCCTTTCAATAGTATGCGCCGTGCTTATTGTATGCAAATTCGCTATTACAAGCTGCCCTGTCTCAGCTGCGGTAAGGGCTATTGACATTATATCGGCTGTCCTTATATCGCCTATAAAGATAACATCCGGCGTCTGGAGCATTGAATATTCCAGCGCCTTATAAAAACTCTCGGTATCTATCCTTATTTCCCTCTGGCTTATCATGGATCTTTTATCCTGGAATAAAAACTCTATCGGATCTTCAAGGGTTATTATGTGCCTCGCCATATTTTTATTTATATATTCTATCATGCTGGCTACCGTAGTAGATTTGCCGCTGCCTGTAGTGCCTGTAATAAGCACCAGCCCGCGTTTTTCATTACACCAGCTTTCAAGGACCTTGTTAGGGAGATTCAGCTCTTCAAATGAAAAAATCTTAGTACTTATAGAGCGTATTACAAGAACAGGCGTGCCTCTCTGTTGAAAGATCGTAGCCCTGAAACGGCCAAGATCTTTTATCCCAAAACAAACGATATTTTCCCTCTGATCTTTATATGCGCGCTTTTGACCCCTGGTCACAACATCTCCCACCAGCGCTTCAAGATCATGTTCATCCAGCGTATCATCGTCTTTAAAAAGTTCTCCGTTTATCCTCATGCAAACAGGACTACCCGCCTTAAGAATAACGTCGGAGGCTTTTCTTGTAGACATTTCTTTTAATATATTAATCAGCTCCATAAGAACTCCTTATTTTTAGAAGGCCCTTCGACTGCTCATATCCATCGCAGTCTCAGGATCAAATTTTGCTTAGCAAAATTCGGCGGACTCTACAGCAATCGAATCGTACTGCCTCTCAAGAACCCAACAGTACGAATTGGTATCAATGGCGGAGAGGCAGGGATTCGAACCCTGGGTACCCTTTTGGAGTACATACGCTCTCCAGGCGTACCGTTTAAACCGCTCACGCACCTCTCCGTTACACAATTATACTATTTAAAATCCTATCTAATCTTTTAAAAACTTCTTTACTATGATATCTAACTTTGAAAGTTCCGTTAGGATTTGGCTTATATAAACTGTTCTTTGCAGATAAAATTACAGTTTTATTAAAATTAAATAGCGGTATACCTGAAATTGTAGACCAAAATTTCTCTAGTTTTTTCTTTTGAATATCATTATATACAATAAGCTGCCCTTTTAATTTATTTTCTTCTATTTTAATAATTTTTCTTAAAAATGTGGCAAATAATTTTATTAATTTGGGATTGCTATTTGTAAATTCTATGGCCCAATAATAAATTTCATTCTTTCTTCTTTTATCTCTACGCAATTTAGTGCCTTCACAACTATATAAAATCGCTCCTATAATTTTTAAGTCTCTTTTTGTAAGTTTCATTATAAAAATAGCTGTTTCCAAAACGAATAATAGAAAAACTTTGTTTTTACGTAAACGCTGGTCACAAAGTCCACAAAAGAAACTTCCCTGAATAAAAGACTTATTATAAGAAAAACTATGACCAGATTAACAATATAAATAAAAGATATCGACGATAGATACCCTGCCTTTATGAGATCTGACTGTTTATCCCTCATGGACTCTGCCGTATACGCCAGATGAAACATCAGGGTAAAGCCTATCATAAATATAAAAATGCCGGAGTACTGAACTACATCAATAAAAAAAGACAGGATAAAATAAGCTGCCGCTATGATAACGGTATAGACGGGCAATAAATACGGGGCCAGCATAACAAAAAAGTTTGGCGTCGTAGTTTTCACGCTGCCTGCCTTGCCGGATACTTTCATATTGCTCGCCTTGCCGCCTGAGCAGAATGTGGCAAAAGCGTGCATGCATTCATGGCCGAATACGTATAAAAAATCCAGCCTGAATAACAACAAGTGCATCATGGAATATAAAAGCGCGCCGAGTATAAAATATAGCCCTGATTTCGAGACGTCCTTTATAATAAATATGCCGTCATAGAAACTAAGCGTAACTACTACGCAGACCGGAATAAGCAATACGCTGACAATAAAACGCAATATTCTCATTTCTGCTCCTTTACGATTTTCTCTCTTCCGCCCATATAAGACCTTAAGACTTCGGGAATAATAACGCTGCCGTCTTTTTGCTGGTAATTTTCCAGGATACACACGACAGTTCTCGCCATGGCGATCCCGGAGCCGTTAAGCGTATGGATATGCTCGAGCTTCCTATCCTTTGTCCTGTATTTTATATTAGCCCTTCTCGCTTGAAAATCCGTAAAATTGCTGCAGCTTGAAACCTCCAGATTCTTCCCTATGCCAGGCGCCCACGCCTCGATGTCGTAGCATTTACTGGCTGCAAAACTTATGTCTCCTGTGGAAAGCATGACTACCCTGTAAGGCAGGCTCAATTTCTGAAGAACCGTTTCCGCGTTATTTAATAATTTTTCCAGCTCGTTAAAAGATGTTTCAGGTTTTACGAATTTTACCAGCTCCACCTTGTCAAACTGATGTACCCGCATAAGGCCTTTTGTGTCCTTGCCGTAAGAGCCTGCCTCGCGCCTGAAACACGCGGTGTAAGCGGTATAACATATCGGCAAATCTGATTCATCCAACACATCATCCCTGTGCATATTCGTAACAGGCACCTCTGCTGTCGGCACAAGAAAAAGATCATCATCTTTTAATCTGTACATATCCTCTTCGAGTTTAGGAAGTTGGCCTGTCCCTGTCATGCTGGCCCTGTTCACGAGAAATGGCGGGAATATTTCCTTATAGCCATGCTTCGTGGTATGAAGGTCCAGCATAAAATTAATAAGCGCCCTTTCAAGCAATGCGCCTAAGCCTTTAAAAAGGCAGAAACCCGAGCCTGATATTTTCGAAGATCTTGGAAAATCAAGTATGTCCAAGTCTTCACCTATCTCTATATGAGTTTTAGGCTTAAAATCAAACTCTCTTACCTTACCCCAAACTTTAACTTCTTTATTGTTCTCAGGACCACCTATTGGTATTGAATTATGAGGTATATTTGGGATGTAAAGCAATAAATTGCCTAGTTTTTTGTCAATTTCCTCCACTTTACTGTCTAAATCTGCTATTTTTTGGGACAACGCCTTCATTTTGTCAATAATATCCTGGTCAGGCTTACCTTTCTTAGAAATAGCATTTTTTTCTGCCTTTAAACTTTCAACTTCCACCAGGACTTTTCTTCTTTCGCTATCCAGATCAAAAACCTCCTGTATATCAAGTTTAATATTTCTGTTTTTTATGGAAGCTCTTATCATATCTGGATTCTCTCGTATAAATTTAATATCTAACATATTTCTCCTTTTACCTATCCGACTCCGTGAGTCGCATTATGGTTACGACGACTCGCGGAGTCGGATAGTATCTAACCCTTTATTACGCCAAGCGGACGCATGCGGGCAACTTTTGTTGACAGCCCTGCGCCATGTACCACATCCACAACTTCGTTTACATTTTTATACGCCTCTGGCGCTTCTTCTGCCAGAGCGCCTCTTGTCTTTGACCTAACTATTATACCACTTTTATTAAAAAGTTCCTTATCAATCTGTCTTCCATGGCAAGCCTTGATAGCGCTTGAACGAGAAAGACGCCTGCCTGCGCCATGGCATGTGCTGCCAAAAGTTTCTTCCATAGAGCCGTTAGATCCGGCAAGAACATAAGAAAAAGTGCCCATGTCGCCGGGGATAAGAACAGGCTGGCCAGCCTCTTTGTATGGTCCTGGCAAATCAGGATGGCCTGGAGGAAATGCGCGGGTAGCGCCTTTCCTATGCACGCATAAAAGTTTTTCTTTTCCTTCCGACTTATGTTTTTCCATTTTTGCAATATTATGCGCCACGTCATAAACAAGCCTTAGCCCAAGGGCATTCCAGCTTTTATTAAATACTTTCTCAAAAACATTTCTTGCCAGATGCATCAGGCACTGCCTGTTTGTCCAGGCATAATTCGCAGCGCATTTCATGCCGCCCAAATAAGCCTTGCCTTCCGGAGAATGCACAGGCGCGCACGCCAACTGCCTGTCAGGAACATTTATACCATATTTACCTAAACAGTTTACCATACTTTTTACGTAATCATCGCATATTTGATACCCCAGGCCTCTCGAGCCGGAGTGGATCATCATTGTAACCTGGCCTTTAAATAAACCGAATGCGCTCGCTTTTCTCTCGTCGTAAATTTCATCTACAACCTGTATTTCTAAAAAATGATTGCCTGAACCGAGCGTGCCAGACTGATCCTTGCCTCTCTCGTACGCCCTCTTTGAAACCTTTGAAGGATCAGCGCCTTCAATTGACCCTTTATCTTCTGTAAATTCCAGGTCTTCTTTTGCGCCGTAACCTTTTTTTATCGCCCAACCAGCGCCTTTTAAAAAAATTTCTTCTTCATCTCTGGCGCTGGCCCTTATGTCTCCACTTGAGCCAACCCCGGAAGGAATACTATTGAATAACGAATTAACCAGGGCTTCCAGCCTATGCCTTAAATCTTCTAATACAAGATCGCTGCGCACAAGCCTGACCCCGCAATTGATATCATAGCCAACGCCTCCTGGAGATATCACGCCCTGATTTTCAGGATCCGTAGCTGCTACGCCCCCGATAGAAAAACCATACCCCCAATGAATATCAGGCATTGCAAGAGAATATTTTACTATGCCGGGTAAATATGCTACATTTGTCACTTGCTCCAATGCTTTATCATTAAGAATTCCGGGAAGAAGCGATTCGTTCGCGTAAATGAGGCCTGGAACTTTCATCCCAGATTTATAGGTTTGCGGGATTTTCCAGCGAAAATGGTCGAGCTTTTCTAATTTACCTTCGAAGGCCTGGGCCATTACAGAGTTATCCGCAATGTAGGCCAGGTTAAATCCTGGCCTACTGTTTGATTTTACACATCGAAAATAATAGTGCAGCTAAAACCATCCACATCTTCTTCTATTTTAAGATTATGAAAAGTAACCGCCTTGATTTCCGTGTAGAGGCTACTCTGATAAAGGTCTATGTTAACGCCGGTTGCTTCGGCTTTTATACCGCCGTCATTCAGGCTTAGTATTTTGAAATCGTTAAAATATATTTTCTCTCTATTAAAAATATACAGAAGTTCTGACAGCCAGCCGACTAGGGTTTCTTCAAAATTATCGCTGTTTTTACATACCTCTATACTTTTTTCAGCCTTCGAGCCCTTGGCGTCGCACCCCTCTCTGGCTATGACAGCGAACATCCCCCTGGCTGCATTCTCAAATAACTCCGTAAGAGTGGACCCTCGCGCCTTTATTCCGACATCAGCGGTGTGGTTGATAAACTCGAAAGGTTTCATAAAAAATTAGGAAGGTCCTTCGAATGCTCCTATACGTCGCATTCTCAGGATCAAATTCGCCAATGGCGAATTTGGTGAGCCGCCCGCGACTTGAACGCGGCACACCCACATTAAAAGTGTGGTGCTCTACCAGATGAGCTAGCGGCCCGATTATTTTATTTATACCAATTCTTTTTCTTTATTTGCCAGGGCTTCGTCTATCTTTTTTGTATACTTTTCCGTCAGCTTCTGTATATCGTCGTGGCCTTTGAATTTCGCGTCTTCCGTAATCTGCTTGGATGACTCCAGCTTGTCAATGGCAGAAATCGAATCCCTCCTGACAGTCCTTATGGAAACTCTTCCCTGTTCTGCTAATTTATGCAATATTTTTTTAAGCTCCTCTATCCTCTCCCTTGTCAATGTAGGTATGGCTATCCTTATAAGTTTTCCGTCGTTAACAGGCGTAATGCCAAGTTCTGATTTCAGTATCGCTTTTTCAATAGCCTGTATATTTGACTGGTCCCAGGGGTGTATCGCTATAAGCCTTGGCTCAGGCACTGATATGGTTCCAACCTGCTTCATAGGCATGTGGGTGCCATAACATTCCACCATTATGCCTTCTACTATGTTTGGGTTTGCCCGGCCTGTCCTGATCTCTGAAAATTCCCTCACGGTGGAATCAAAGGTTTTTTGAAGTTTTTCCTCTGTATCGTGTATCTGTTTCAGCAATGGGTCCATAATTACCTCCGATATTTTACGAAGTAAAATTTAATGCCAGGCCCTTCGCCGCGCCATTTTTGTTTTATGACGGCTTTAAACAAAAGGCTTACTATCGTCAACTCACAATGGTGCCTATTTTATCGCCCGTTAAAACCCTTTTTATATTGCCTTTTACAGTAAGATTAAAAATAATAATAGGAAGCTTATTGTCCATGCAGAGGCTTACTGCGGTAGCGTCCATAACCTTAAGGCCTTTTTTAAGAACCTGTATATATTTAAGGGTTTTGAACTTCTTGGCGGATTTATCTTTATTAGGGTCCGCAGAATATACGCCGTCAACCTTTGTAGCTTTAAGTATGACGTCAGCGCCTATCTCAACCGCCCTCAGGCTGGCGGCTGTATCAGTGGAAAAATACGGATTGCCGGTTCCTGCTACAAATATAACTACTCTATTTTTTTCAAGGTGCCTTATAGCCTTTCTTCTGATGTACGGCTCAGCCAGTTCCTGCATGTCTATCGCTGTCTGGACGCGCGTAAAAACACCTGCCTTTTCAAGGCTGTCCTGCAGCGCCAAGCCGTTTATAACAGTTGCAAGCATACCCATGTAATCAGCGGTAGTCCTGTCAACGCCCTGGCCCTCGGCAGTAGCGCCCCTGTAAATATTGCCGCCGCCTATCACAATGGCGATTTCTATGCCAAGCTTTTTAACATCCTTTATCTCTTCGGCGATAGAGCGGGTCACTTCAGGGTCTATGCCATATCCCTGTTTGCCCTGCAGGACTTCCCCGCTCATCTTAAGGACAACTCTTTTATAGATCGATTTTTTATGCGTCATTTTATGTCTTCGCCCACCTGGAATCTTACATATCTGCGGATTACTATATTCTCTCCTATTTTCCCTATAAGTTCGTTCAAGTACTCCTTTATAGTTATTTTATCATTCTTAACAAAAAGCTGATCTAAAAGGCATACCTCTGAATAAAACTTTTCCAGCTTGCCCTGAACTATTTTCTCAATAACGTTCTCCGGCTTGTTTTTGATCATTTCTTTCAGAACGCTCTTCTCTTTTTCCAGTATATGCGCCGGTACCTCTTCGCGGGAAACATAGCTAGGGGCCGTAGCTGCGATATGCATTGAAACATCCTTTACAAACTGCTTAAAGTCCTCATTCCTAGCAACAAAATCGGTCTCGCAATTCACTTCCAAAAGAACGCCAAGCTTGCTGTTTGTATGTATATACGCGCCTACAACGCCTTCCTTGGCGCATCTGCCGGCTTTTTTAAGCGCTACTATCTGCCCCCTTTTTCTCAATATATCGACTGCTATTTCCAGATTTCCGCTGGATTCTTCCAGCGCTTTTTTGCAATCCATCATAGGCGCGTTAGTCTTTTCCCTTAACTTTTTTATCAGATCCGTTGTTATTGCCATTTTATATACCTCTCTTTATTTTATTCGTTTTTCGGCTATCGCGATTTATGGGTTTTTCTTAATAAGTTTTTTTCTTAACAGGTTTTATCCTCTTTTCATCCTTATCTTTAATAGGTACTTCCTTTATTGCTTCAACAAGCTTCTCTGATTTTTCTTTATCCTTAAGTTCCTTTGTATCTTCTTCTTCCTGAAGCCTTGCCAGCTCTGCGATGTTAGTTTCATCAAACTGCTGCTTACCTTCCACAATACTATCTGTAATAAGCCCTGTTAAGAGCTTAATTGACCGCATTGCGTCGTCATTTGCAGGTATAGGATAATCAATAAGGTCCGGGTCAGCATTTGTATCTATTATAGCCACTATGGGTATGCCGAGCTTCCTGGCCTCTTTTACCGCGATATCCTCTTTTTTAGCATCCACGATAAATAGGGCCCCGGGCATTTTTCTCATGCTGACTATGCCCTGAAGATTCTTTTTTAATTTATCCATCTCTTTTGTGAGTATCGCCTTCTCTTTCTTGGTAATGGCTTCAAACGTACCATCCTTCTGCATGGCCTCGATTCCTTCCAGGCGCTTGATGCTATTGCGTATGGTCTTAAAATTGGTCAGGGTGCCTCCCAGCCATCTGTCTTTTATGTAGTACATGCCTGAGCGCTGGGCCTCCGCTAATATAAGGTCCTGAGCCTGGCGCTTTGTGCCCACAAAAAGCACTGTTTCCCCTTTCGACGCAATGTCTTTTACAAAAGCCCTTGCTTGATTCAGGTAGCCAACCGTCTTTTCAAGGTCTATTATATAGATATTGCTCCTCTCTCCAAATATAAATTTCTTCATCTTAGGGTTCCACCTGCTCACGTGATGGCCAAAATGAACTCCTGCTTCCAACAATTGCTTGATTAACTCTGTGTCCACATTTCCTCCTTATAAATTTACAGGTTTAGTTAGACTGGATATTATATAATATAAAGCCTTTTATTTCAAGCTATTTTTCACTTCGGCCTGGACTTAAACTGGAGCTCGTAGAGGTGCTTATAAACGCCTGATTTCTGCAATAATTCGGTATGGGTGCCGGTTTCTATGATCCTGCCTGCCTCAAACACCGCTATCTTGTCGGCATGTTCTACCGTAGAAAGCCTGTGGGCGATTACAAATACGGTCCTGTGGGCCATAAGTCTGTTTATAGCCTCCTGAACAAGCTTTTCAGATTCAGTGTCCAGCTGGCTCGTAGCTTCATCCAATATAAGTATGGGCGGATCTTTAAAAAGCGCCCTGGCAATAGCCAGTCTCTGCTTTTCTCCGCCTGACAATTTTATGCCCCTGTCGCCTACGATAGTCTCGTAATTTTTCGGCATTTTCATTATAAAATCATGGGCATTTGCAGCTTTTGCAGCTTCTATTGTCTCCTCCAGCGATGCCCCTGGTTTTCCAAATGCAATATTACTCCTGACAGTGTCGTTAAAAAGTATTGTTTCCTGGCTAACTATACCTATATAACTGCGTAAAGACTCCACTGTAAAATCTCTTATATCTCTGCCATCAATAAGAATAGCCCCTTTATCAGGATCGTAGAACCTTGGCAATAAACTTACAAACGTAGTCTTGCCGGCCCCGCTCATACCAACCATGGCGAGGACTTTGCCTTTTGCCAGTTTAATATTAATCCCGTCTAGTATAACCCTGTCATTGCCATATGAAAAATTTATATTTTTAAATTCTATTGAATCGCTAAAAAGGCTTAGCCCTGCTGCGTCTGGCTTATTTTTTATTGTTATCTCCCTGTCCAGAATATTAAAAACCCTTGTTATCGCAGCCATTGCCTGCAGGTTTATACCGTATAATCTCGAAAGCCTCTTAAGGGGCTTTAAAAGGGAAAGTAGCGCTGCGATAAAAGCTATAAACGCCCCTGCGCTCAAACGTCCATTTATGACTTCTTTTCCTCCGCACCATAGAACTACGCCCATGCATAGTATCCCGACAAACTCTCCAAGAGGGCTTATGATCGCTATGCGTTTTACTGATTTAATCATCATTTTATAATAACGGTTATTAACCATCTTGAATCTCTCTTTCTGATGCTGCTCCGCAGAGAAAGATTTTACTATGCTTATACCGTATATGGTTTCAAAAAGCAGCGAATTTATATCGGACATGCTTTCCTGGGTAGACCTGCTGATTTTCCTGAGTTTATTCCCTATTTTCACAACAGGGAAAATTATCAGGGGAAATATAACCACTGTAACCAATACAAGCCACCACGATATTGAGAAATAAATCTTTATCCATATAAGAATAGCCGCATATATCAGAAGCTGTATAGGCTGCCACAAAAGATCTGTAAGCCCTTCTGTAATAGAGTTTACTATTATCCCTACGTCAAATGTCACCCTTGATACAAGTTCGCCTGTTTTTACGTTTGAATAAAAATCATTTGACAGTTTTAAGAGCTTTTCATATATAGCCTGCCTTACGTCTTTCAAAACCGACTGGCCCAGTTTATTCATAAAACATGTCTGAAAAAACAGGAACGTCTCTTTTATAAAAAATAAAATGGCCACCATAATAACCATCCAATTCAACAATAAACCCTTTGGCATACCATTTATTTTATCTATAATATGAAGTAAAATATCCGGCGCGTGAGTAGCCCCGGGCAATGATATATTCTTCCCTGAAAGGATATTATCCACTACGGGTATTATCATGCCTAAAGACACCCCTGCAAGGCTGGAAGACAGGATCATGCATATAATCGCAAAGACCATCACCCATAAATGAGGTTTTACAAATTTCAAGAAACGTATATATTCCGCCATATTGTTGCTTATTCTATCACTCTGGTTGACTTTTAGCAAGGTATTTGCTACCATTGAAATATGAGAAAAATCAGAATCGGCGTGGTGGGCCTTGGCAGGTTAGGGGCGATACACGCCAATATCTATTCCACCCTGGAAAGCGTAGAACTTTGCGGTATTTGCGATATTGATGAAAACATAGCTAAAAACACCGCGGAAACGCTTAAAACAAGCTGGTCCGCTGATTATAAGAAACTTCTCGACAATAAATTAGACGCTGTAAGCATAGTAACTCCCACCATACTTCACTACGAAATAGCAAAATTTTTTCTTCAAAACAAGACCCACGTCCTTATTGAAAAACCTATCACGAGAACCCTGCAAGAAGCCGGGGATTTAATAAAAACGGCTGATAGAAACCGCCTGATAATCCAGGTTGGACATGTAGAAAGATTCAACTCAGCCATTCAGGCGATAGAAAAGCTTTCGAGTAAGCCGCGGTTCATAGAAGTCCACCGCCTCGGCCCCTTTACCCCGAGGGTAAAAGACGTAGGCGTAGTCCTGGACCTTATGATACACGATATTGACATAGTCCTGGGCCTTACAAAATCAAAGGTTAAGAGCATTGACTCCCTTGGGATAAAAATCCTTACAGACCACGAGGATATTGCAAACGCGAGGATCCGTTTTCAGAACGGGACTGTGTGCGATCTCACAGCCAGCCGCGTGACAAGCGACAGCTTACGCAAGATAAGGATATTTCAGGACGATTGTTATATTTCCATAGACTACATGGCGCAGGAAGCGCTTATTTATAAAAAAATCGACGGCCGGATAGTTTCGGAAAAAATAGATATTAAGAAAGAAGCGCCTCTCCAAAAGGAATTGGCCTCCTTCATAGACTGCGTAGCTAACAATAGAAAGCCCATTGTCTCAGGAAAAGAAGCGTATGAAGCGCTGAAAGTAGCGCTAGATATACTAAAAAAGATTCGCTAAATTCTTCTCGACTCGGCCCTTCAGGCCTCGCTCGAAGAATATTACCAATACCGTTCGAGCGAACATTGCGACTACGCATGCAAGCCTAGTCGAAAATTCTAATAATGAAAAAGCTTCGTTTAATGATAATAGCCGGGGAGACCTCCGGAGACCTCCAGGCGGCAAGCCTCATAAAATCCTTAAAACTCCTTAATCCTGATATAGAAATATTCGGTATGGGCGGCAAAAAAATGCGGGCTGAAGGCGCTGAAATTATTTATGACATCACTGGCCTGGCTATTATAGGGTTTTTCGAGGTTCTGAAACATCTTAACACATTTAAAAAAATATTTGAAAAACTTAAGGCGCTTCTTGAAACAAGAAAACCAGACGCTGTAATCCTGATAGACTACCCGGGCTTTAACCTTAGATTTGCAAAAGCCGCTAAAGAAAAAGATATTCCTGTTATCTATTATATAAGCCCGCAAGTTTGGGCGTGGGGAGAAAATAGAATCCATGAGATTAAAAAATACGTGGATAAGATGATTGTTATATTCGGCTTTGAAGAAAATCTTTATAAAGAAGCCGGGGTGAAAGTAAACTTTGTAGGCCACCCATTTTTAGATATCGTAAAGCCTGCACGAAAAAAAGAAGAAACTATTAAAACCTGCCACCTGAAGCACGATTCGATAAAAATCGCCCTGATGCCCGGTTCCAGAAAAAAAGAGATTGAAAAACACCTGCCTGCCATGTTAAAGGCGTGCGAAATCATTAAAAATAAAATCCCTAACGCTGAATTTATAATATCCAGGCTCAAGGAATTAGATCATAACCTGTATAATAAAATTATATACAGGTCTAAAATAAAACCTCATTCCTTGGATAACAGTCCTTATGAAGTCATGGACATTGCTGACCTGGTAATAGTCTCGTCGGGAAGCGCAACCCTGGAAGTAGCGATTATGGAAAAACCCATGGTAATTGTGTACAAGACATCTTTTTTAACCTGGCTCTTAGCGAGAAACCTGATTAAAATTCCAGATATAGGCCTCGTGAATATCGTGGCCAGAGAAAGAATCGTCCCTGAACTTGTGCAGTTTGAGGTAACACAGAAAAATATCGCCGGCGCAACCCTGGAAATCCTGACTAATCATAAAAGAATCCACGAAATAAAAGAAAACCTCAGGAAGGTAAAGTCCAAATTAGGCGAACCCGGGGCTTCTTCCCGCGCAGCGCATGTCATTCATAAATACATTATGCAAATAAAATTACAGGCTTTGGCGTGACAAAGAAGGCGCAAAAAGCTGCTTAGCGCTATGCTTAGCGTTGGAAATTATCTTCCTGTAATCTCTTAGCATATCAGCATTATCTTTGCTCCCGCTGAGTAAAATTACGATACCGCCAAAAGCGAGTCTTTTTATAGCTTTCGACTGGCCAAGAAGCCAGATAATATCTTCGATAATCTCTTTATCCTCTGGATTGTTTATTATCCAATCATTTCGCACTGCTTCATACAACGCTTCTTTTATTAAAGAGGTATTGTCCGCTTCTAAAATTTTACTCGATAAGTTTTCTCCCGGGACCTCTATTGATATTTTCCTTTCTATGCTTAATGACGCTGCTACGCCATAGGCCATAAATAATTTATCATGACTGTCTCCGAGTTTAAGTTCATACAAAATACTCATAAGAGCGTCTCTATTTAACCTGCCTGATGATACTACTCTTCCGACTGTGCGCCTGAGCTCCGACTTCATTATCTTATCAGCGATCGTTCTTTTATTTTTAGAGCTGCCGCGCACCAGGGCTAAAGCGTAATAAAGATAAGCCCTTATAAGAGGGTCTCTCTCCTGGCACATAGCCTCTATCTCTCCCAGATTCCCGTCATCTTTTAACATATCTGTCCATAAAATTGCTATCCGATATAAAATCGCGAGCCTCTCTTTATAAGAAATATCTTCTCTGTTAAGCTTTTCCGCCAACCTGTCATAGTCATTTTCCTCTAAATACGGCGTTAGCTCTGTCCGCACGTTGAATAAGGACTCTGAAAGCTCGCCTTTATTTTGCAGATACTCTATAAACAGAGAAACATTGCGAGGCAATTCAAACGAACTGTTTTCATAAATAACGTCAGCCGCCCATTCCAGTATGCTCGCTAAGCTAGCTTCCATGGCATTGCTTATATCCTGCCTTGAATGCTTCTCATGAAAGCTGATGCTTTTTAAGAGAATCTCAGAAAATACAAACACCTCCTCTTCTTCAGACAGAATATTCAAAAACTTCTTAGAAAGATTATCTATTTTTAAAAACAAATATCCTAAAATTTGCTCGCCTATATCAAAATCTACGCCATTTAAGAGAAGTTCAAGAACATTATTCAGCTTATTTATATCCCTATTAATAATTATCCTGGTAATCTCTAAAGTCTCGCTCTTGAATTCTTCCCTGGCTTTTGCTTCTTTATCCTCTCCCGCATAAAGCTTCTCTCTGGCCATAAGTTTGAGTAAAAAGCCCATGTAATCATCTTCGCCTTCTTTTTGTTCCAGGACGCTATCAACGATAAAATCCCTCTCAAGACGTAAATAACTGTTCAAGGTCGCGATGTCCGCCTCAGGATGCGAAAGCATAAAACCCAATAGGATTTTCCTGAAACCGGGATTGTTTTTTAACCTGGATTTATTCTGCCAGAAATAAGCCATGGCCCTGGGAGAAGCTGTATATATGGCTCCTAAAACAGAGACTGTCATCCCGCGTTCAAGCTCAAAAACCCTCTGAATTAAAATCTCCAGCATTTCCTCGTAAAATCTTGTCTCTCCCTCGTATCCCTTAAGAACGCTTAGATAAACCGAAGTGTATTTTTCTGACAGCGTTCTTATTAAAGACCGGGCGTCCTTCGCAGCGCTCTCTAAAGACGCTCTTTCTTCTTTAGTTATCTTTTTGTCTCTCAGCCTTATTTTATTTTCATATAATGTCTTCAAGCCGGCCTTCAATCTATTTTCAATATCTGCCTGTCTCTTTCTGTTTTCTGATTCCTGCGCCAATATGCCTTTTAGAGAAAGCGCCTCTTGATCATCAGGGGCCAGGCTAAGCGTTTCTTCGATTTTTTCCATCGCAGCCTGCAATTCACCCTCGGATTGTAATCTTCTAGCTTCAGCTATATTTCCTTTTATCGCAGCTATCCTGTTGCCTTGTTGCGCTTTCTGCCTCTCTTTTTCTCTTAATATAGCACCAGCCAATTCATGCAACAGACTTTCTTTAGGCTCTCTGGAAATTAGCGTAATCAATTCTTGTATTTTTTCATCGTCTAAAACAGGTATCGTTACTCCTAACCCAACACTAAGGCCGCGTTCATTAATAACCTGGCGCAGACAAGCCAATTTCTGGCCCCAAGTGACGCTTAAGTCTCCCCAGAAGTTTCCAGAATCTGAAAGTAACCTCCCTTCCAAATCTTCTGCTCCCCTGCCTTGGTTTCTTTGAGATGGCCTTTTTTTATCGCCCTGCGAGGTTTCATCATCTCCTCTTGCCAAATTTCGTCGTTCTGTACGCTGCCTCCCTGCTTCTCCTTTAATTACATACTCCGAGCCTAAATCGTACAACCTGCGAAAGTTCTCAAGTTCAGACTGGACCTCTTGGCCGGACAATTTTTCCAGGCCAAGTTCTTTTCTGCCATCATTTATCAATCTTATGTCTTCAGCATTCAACTTAAAATCAGCTATCATATCCCTGATTTTTCTTTCGCTTATTTTATTTTTTACAGCCGGGGCATCTATAATATGTTCTGCTCCGAATGTTAACACATTTATTAATAAGGCCTTAACCCACTCTTCATCCGGACTATTACTCTGAGCAACCATTCCCCCTACGACAATAAATGGCAAGGCTAAAGGATTTAAAACGCTGAATAAAACCGCAACTAAAAATTCCGGATAGGCTGCTATTCTATATAAGCCGTAACGATTAATAAAATCCAAAAATGGAGCTATAATCCTGTTTTTCACCGCATTTAAGCTTCTGAGCTGAGGCGATGCCAGTTCACTTACTCCATGAGATAGCTCAGTTAAGGCAGGGGCATTTTTTTTCATATCTACTTTGCCATCAAACATCAACGCTAAATCAGGTAACCCCACTCTATCTCTTAGCGGGAGCAATCCTAGTATTTCTTCAGCTAACTGAGAATCGCCTTCTTTCAGGCGCTGCCAGGCAGTCAATAAGACCAAATCCCTATATTTTTCATCAGACCTTTTTATCCTTCCAGCGCGATCGTTTGATTCATCCGAAAGCATTCTTCTATCCCTATCACGAATCTCTTTTTTCGTTAAGCGTTTCCTGTCTTCTGCGACTGTTGCGCCGGCAATAACAGCTACAGCTATATCAGCCGCTTCCACCCAACCATCTAAAAGCCTTTGGCCGGCTTCTTTATCTACTGCTGTAAACCAAATATTATGCCTGGCTGAAGTAAATGGATATAGTGAAGTTGTTCTTCCGACCTTTTGATATTTCAAAAACATACGCGTGTTTTCAGGTCCATAACCCATTGCCAAGCCTATCGGAAAGACTTCAGCCTCTGGCTTTTTATCTTTTTCTTTGCGGCCAACATCTACCAGATATTTATCAAGCTGAGCAATGTCTGGCTCGGCTTCTGAAAAATCTCCGGCGTCAATAATAGCTTGAAAATTAATATTTTCCAGAAGCCTTATAAAATCTTCTAGTTTAACTTTCTCTGCTATATAGCTAGCTGGATTCAATAATTCTGTTCTATTCTGAAGAAATACTTTAGCCAAGCCCCGAGGGTTATAAACAAAACATTGATGTCCGCCGTTTTCATAAGAAACAAACCTTAAGCCTAAATTCTTTGCGACTTCCCGAAGCATATTCAACTCTTCAGAGGATACGCCTGTGCGGCTCCAGTAGGCTGGTTTGACATCCAAGGCAACAAGTAAACAATTTGCTTTAAAAGGGTTGCTCAAATAATCTCTCTGCTTCGGGATTAAATTACTCCTGATGTTCTCTGCCTTTGCAGCGATCATCAGCGCAAAATATCTCGAAGAAGATTCCCGATCATTGAAATCAAGCGGTTTTCTTAAGCTGGTTTTATTTTGAGAGACATCTAAGAAAGAATACCCTATGTTCTCAAAAATAAATATAAAACCCACCATAAGAGTTATTGCTTTTATATATATTCGATATTTTTTACTGGTGGTTAAATTCAACATATTTTCCCCTAAGTTACTTCAATACTTTTATAATTTACTTAATAAGTATAGCTTAAAATTTAATTATAGTCAAGATTTTTGATTAAACAGTAACGCAAGTATTATTGTACGCTTTCGTATTTAGGTTCTCTGAAAATTGTTACGTGCCTTGGCAAAACATCTGGTTGTTGTTCCTGCATGACTTGGCTTATGATGCCATATACCCAAAGATTCGCGCGTCTGTCTGATTTGAAGTAACCCTGTATTTTAATACGCCTGCGTACTTCCTCTAATTCGCGCTCAATATGATTTGTTGAGCTTATTAAGTTCTTATCTTCCATGAATTCAAAATAATGCAATGTATCATAGAAGCCGTCTT
>JAUSEX010000018.1 GCA_030649895.1 Candidatus Omnitrophota bacterium | reverse complement strand
TGGCAAAGCCTATGCATATGAGTTATACTTTAACTATATACGTGAGAACAGGTGGCGAGATAACAAATCGCCCTTGCAATTATTGAGAGAAAGAGCCCCTAAGCTTAATGAAGGAATACTTAATTTGCCGCCGATAAGACTAGAGACGTTACTCATAGAAGAGAGTAAGGGTGGATACCATGTACCTGGATCAGCCCTTATGATTTTCTTTAGAACTTGACATAATGGGAAAAGATGGTATAATTCAATATTAACAGATACCTTTAAATCAGCACAGAGAGGCTGGAAAGGGAACCAGAAGTGAATGACCAAGAGAGCAATTTAATAGTCGTAATTGAATTAATACAACCTCGCAGGAGGCCTAAAGGCCACCTGCGAGGTTTTTATTTGAGGTGAATATGCCGTTAAAACAGGTATTTACAAAAGAAGAGATCGAGCGCGCCATTACGAGGATTAGCCACGAGATCATAGAAAACAATAAAGGCGTTAAAGGCCTTGCCATAGTAGGTATAAGGACCAGGGGATATGTGCTTGCGGAGCGCATCGCCAAAGTGATAAATAATCTATACGGCACAAAACTGGAAGTAGGCGCTCTGGATATAACCTTTTACAGGGATGACCTGAGCCTTGTGGCAGAACAACCCGTGATCCATAATACTGAAATAGACTTTGACATAGAGAATAAAAATATAGTGCTGGTGGATGATGTTTTGTATACAGGGCGCACTATCAGGTGCGCGCTTGACTCCCTTATAGATTTTGGCAGGCCAAAGACAATACAGTTGGCGGTACTTATTGACAGGGGTCATCGCGAATTGCCTATACGGGCTGATTATGTGGGAAAAAATATTCCCACATCGCAGAAAGAACTTGTGCAGGTGAAGTTCCAGGAGACAGACAGCGAAGACAGCGTCATGATAGAGGAATCACAGGATGACAAAGAAGAAAACAGTAAAATGGGCTCATAAAGATCTTCTGGGGCTGGAATATCTTTCCAGGGAAGACATAGAGCTTCTCCTCGATACAGCGGAATCTTTCAGAGAAATCTTGGACAGGAAGATTAAAAAGGTTCCTGCCTTGCGGGGCAAGACTGTAGTAAATCTGTTTTATGAACCGTCTACCAGGACCAGGGTGTCTTTTGAAGTGGCTGCCAAAAGGCTGTCAGCTGATGTTATAAATATCGCGGTAGAATCTTCAAGCGTAAAAAAAGGCGAGACCTTAAACGATACAGGCAGAAACATAGAGGCGCTGAAAGCGGATATTATTGTAGTCAGGCATAATTGTTCAGGAGCTGCTACTATGCTGGCTCGCAATGTGAATATAAGCGTGATAAACGCAGGAGACGGATGGCATGAACATCCTACGCAGGCGCTTCTGGACATATTCACCTTAAGAAAAAAGACCGGGAAACTCGAAGGGTTGAATGTCAGCATAGTAGGGGATATTGCGCATTCAAGGGTGGCGCGTTCTAATATATGGGGGTTGACCAAATTCGGGGTAAAGGTAACTGTGTGCGCGCCGAAGATTTTGATCCCGCCGGAAATAGAAAAGATGGGAGTAAAGATCACGGATAATATAGACGAGGCCTTGGCTGATGCAGACGCTATAAATGTTCTCAGGATGCAGTTCGAGAGGGACGACATGAAGGCTTTCCCGACCCAGTTGGAGTATTTTAGAAATTTTGGCGTGACAGAAGACAGGCTTAAAAAGTCGAAGAAGAATATTATCGTCATGCACCCGGGACCGATCAATAGAGGCGTAGAGATATCAAGCCAGGTGGCTGACGGAGCGAATTCCGTGATACTGGAGCAGGTTACAAATGGGATTGCGGTGAGAATGGCAGTATTATTCTGGGTTTCTCAGACAAAGGATAAGGACGTACATACTAAGCATGAGGTTGTTAATGAAGCTACTTATTAAAAATGGCCACGTAATAGACCCTGGCAATAAAATAGACGGAGTAATGGATATTCTTGTAGAAGGCGAGAAAATATCCAAAGTGGCTAAATGTATTGATAATAAAGCTGATGCCATAATAGATGCCGCAGGTAAAATAGTTATACCTGGTATTGTTGATATGCATGTCCACTTAAGAGAACCCGGCAGAGAAGACAAGGAAACTGTTTTTAGCGGCACAATGGCTGCTGCGAAAGGCGGGGTTACGAGTGTTCTTTGTATGCCCAATACATCGCCAAGCCTTGATTCAACAAAGGTTGTTAAAATCCTCGGTGATATTATTAGGGAGACGGCAAATGTGGATGTATTTGTGTGCGGGGCTATTACAGTAGGAAGAGCCGGCAAGGAACTGGTAAACATAGGTGATCTTAAGAAAGAAGGGATTATAGCGATCTCAGACGATGGCGCGTCAGTCGATAGCGATGGATTGATGTCAAAGGCCTTGAAAGACGCAAAAAAAGAAAAGGTTCTCGTAATATGCCATTCAGAGGATAAGGCGCTTTCCGGCAAAGGCCTGGTTAACCGCGGTTTTATTTCTACAAGGTTAGGTTTAAGAGGGATTTCAAAAGAGGCTGAATACAAAAGGGTGAGCCGGGATATAAAGCTTGCGGAAGACTCTGACGCAGTTGTGCATATCGCTCACGTGAGCTGCGCTGAATCAGTTGAAATTATAAAAAGGGCGAAGAAAAAAGGCGTAAAGGTGACGGCGGAAACCGCGCCGCATTACTTCAGCTTAAACGAAGAAGACCTTTTGGACTATAATACAAACATGAAAATTAATCCGCCGTTACGCACAAAAGACGATATCCTGGCTATAAAACAGGGATTAAAAGACGGGACAATAGATATTATAGCGTCTGATCACGCGCCTCATACCGAAAGTGAAAAAGAAATAGAATTTGAGTATGCGGAGTTTGGGAGCACTGGCCTGGAGACAGAATTGGCGGTAGGCGCAACAGAACTTGTAAATTCTGGAATATTAACCTGGTCGGAACTCATAAGAAAGATGTCGCTTAATCCTGCGATGGTTTTGGGGATAGACAAGGGCACGCTCGGAGTAAATAAGGCCGCGGATATAGCTATTATTTCCCCGAATAAAGAATGGGTAGTCAAAAAAGAGGATTTTGTTTCCAAGTCTAAAAATTCAGCTTTTATAGGAAGAAAGTTAAAAGGCATAGTAGAATATACTATATACAAGGGAAAGGTTACATATAAGGCATGAAATTTGTAGCGGATCTTCACATACATTCAAAATATAGCCGCGCCACAAGCCCTAAGATGGACATAGAAACGCTTTCAGAATACGCAAAGCTTAAAGGCATATCCTTGCTGGGCACAGGCGATTTTACTCACCATCTGTGGCTCAAAGAATTAAAAAATACATTAAAAGACTCCGGGAACGGCTTATTCGAATATAACGGCGTAAATTTTATGCTAACAGGCGAGATCTCAAGTATATATTCCAAAAATGGCAAGGTCAGAAAAATCCACAACGTCATTTTTGCGCCGAGTTTTGATATCGCGGATAAAATAAACTCCGCTCTTTCTGGCTATGGGAATATCGCCTATGACGGCAGGCCTATTATAGGTATTGACGCGAAGCTTCTGGCAGAGGTTTTATTCGGGATCAGCAAGGAGATATTTCTGGTGCCAGGACATATATGGACTCCATGGTTCTCGCTTTTTGGCTCCAAGTCAGGCTTTGATACAATAGAAGAATGTTTTGAGGAATACACAAAAGATATATACGCGCTGGAAACAGGGCTTTCTTCCGACCCTGCAATGAACTGGCAATGCAGCAAGCTGGACAGATTCAGCCTGATCTCAAACTCTGATTCGCACAGTCCTCAGAAAATAGGCAGAGAAGCGAATGTCTTTGATACCGATATGAGCTACAAGGCTGTTACAGACGCCTTGAAGAGAAAGGATAAAAATAAATTTCTCTACACAATTGAATTTTTTCCAGAAGAAGGTAAATATCATTATGACGGCCACAGGTTATGTAAGGTAAGATTCAATCCTCAGGAAAGCAAAAAAAATAAAAATATCTGCCCTAAGTGCGGCAAGCCTCTTACAATAGGCGTTATGAACAGGGTATCGGAACTTGCGGACAGGCCCGAAGGGTTTGTGCCTAAGAATAGCATTCCCTTTAAAAGAATGATACCGCTTGCGGAAATAATTGGAGATACGTTAGGGGTGGGAGACGCGTCTAAAGCAGTTAGCGCAGAATATCGCGCAATAGTCCCCAGGATCGGGACAGAACTTGAGGTGCTGACAGAAGTCGGAGAGGACAAGCTTTTAAAAGAGCTGCCTGTAAAAATCGCACAGGCGATTATAAATGTTAGAAACGGGGATGTTAATATCCTGCCGGGTTTTGACGGAGAATATGGTACAATAGAAATATTGAAAGAAAAAACGCTATAGCTGAAAAACAGTTAAATTTATTCTGAAATATGAAAGATATAAAAGCCAAAATTTTATCAAATAAATTAGTCGGGCGCGTTTATTATAAGATGGCCCTAGAAGCCCCTTATATTGCAAGAGCGGCGAAGCCCGGGCAGTTTGTGCAGATTAAATGTAGCGATGGACTAGAACCATTTTTAAGGAGGCCGTTCAGCATATACAGGCTCAAGGCTGAAGGCTCAAGGCTGAAGGGAATAGAGATC
Source organism: Candidatus Omnitrophota bacterium (assembly GCA_030649895.1). Classification (GTDB taxonomy): domain Bacteria; phylum Omnitrophota; class Gorgyraeia; order Gorgyraeales; family Gorgyraeaceae; genus UBA10183. Next base: position 10,478 of record JAUSEX010000018.1, on the reverse strand, counting down.
TTATATGAGGTAGTCGGTAAAGGCACGGAAATTTTATCCGGGAAAAAAGAAGGAGAATTTGTAGATATTTTAGGCCCGCTCGGCACGGGTTTTTCTTTGTCTCGAGCCTCGAGCCTGGAGCCTAGAGCCATAATAATCGCAGGCGGCATAGGAGCAGCCCCGCTTGTATATCTTGCGGAAGAATTGAAAAAGAAGAAAATAAAGACAATCGTCTTGATGGGCGCTAAAACAAAAGGCGTTATTCTATGCGAGAAGGATTTTAAAAAAATTACTCCGGAAGTTTACGTCTCTACTGACGACGGAACTTACGGCTGCCATGGATTTGTATCAAGGTTATTTCATAATATTTTAAAAACGTTGGAAAGCAGGTTTGAAACCATTGTGTATGTCTGCGGGCCTCACGGGATGTTAAGGGGTATCGCTGAGATATGCGAGGAGCGCGGATTTAAATGCCAGGTCTCTCTGGAAGAAAAGATGGCATGCGGCATGGGGGCGTGTTTGGGTTGCGCGGTACTTACTAAATCAGGCAATAAGCTTGCCTGCAAAGACGGCCCGGTCTTCAACGCCTGCGAACTTTCATGGTAACGGCTATAAATTCAACAACGTCGGTTTTATAGTTGTTCGGGGTTATTAGCTATGATGAAAATTAAAATAGGCAAGATCAGGCTGAAAAATCCGGTAATGGTGGCATCCGGCACTTTTGGTTACGCCAAGGAGTTTGAGAAATTAGTCAACCTGAAGCAGATAGGGGCTATTATTACAAAAACTATTACTCTGAACCCGCGGCAGGGCAATCTTATGCCCAGGATATGCGAGACTGCAGCCGGGATGCTTAATGCAATAGGGCTTCAGAACGAGGGCATAGACTATTTTATAAAAGAGAAAATGCCGTATCTTTCCAGGATAGGCACGCCTATTATAGCGAGTATATCAGGAAATAACATCGATGAGTTTTTTATTCTGGCGAGAAGGCTGGATAAAATAAACGGGATAAGCGGCATAGAGCTGAATATATCGTGTCCGAATATTAAGTGCAAAGGTTTAGTGGCGCAGGATCAAAAAGAAACATATGAAGTGGTAAAGGCCGTGAGAAAAACGACAAGTAAAACTATTATTACAAAACTTTCCCCTAATGTAACGGATATAACAGAGATCGCCAAAGCAGCAGAGGATGCCGGCTCAGATGCGGTCAGCCTGGTAAATACATTTCTTGGAATGGCGATAGATGTAGAGACGGGTAGATCCAAGCTTGGTAATATTACAGGCGGCTTGAGCGGGCCTTGTATAAAACCCATAGCCTTAAGGATGGTTTATGAAGTTTCGAAGAATATTGATATCCCGGTAATAGGCATGGGTGGTATAATGAATGCCAGCGACGCTATTGAGTTTATACTGGCAGGCGCGGCTGTAATTCAGGTGGGCACGGCTAATTTTATAGAACCAGGCGTCTCGGTAAAGATAATAAAAGGCATAGAGGCTTATCTGAAAAAACATAAAATAGAAAAAATAGAACACATCATAGGTAGTTTAAAAACTTAATTTAAAGGCCTTTGCGGCAGATTTGCAGGGCATACTTTAGCGCGCCAAAACAAATGACGAACGATAAAATTATAGTAGCGCTGGATGTAAATACATTGAAAGAAGAAAAGAGGCTCCTGGATATCCTGAGCCCGCATGTGCAGGTTTTTAAAATAGGCATGGAGCTATTCTATTCCTGCGGCTTAAAGGCAATAGACCTTGTTAAAAAATATGACAGAGATATTTTTCTGGACCTTAAATTCCACGATATTCCTAATACGGTTTACGCTGCAAGCAGGACAGCCGTGAGATTCGGGGTGTTTATGTTTAACGTGCACGCGTCAGGCGGCATGGATATGATGCAGAAGGCGGTGGAAGGCGCGGAAGAAGAGAGCGAAAAGCTCGGCGTATCAAGGCCCAAGATTCTCGGGGTAACGGTTCTTACCAGCATGGATACGGAGGCCTTGAAAAAAATAGGTATAAATAAATCACCGGAAGAGCAGGTTTTGCATTTAGCCGGACTGGTTAGGGATGCCGGCCTGGACGGGGTAGTAGCGTCGCCCGAAGAGATAGGCGCGATAAGAAAAGCCACGGAAAAAAGTTTTTTAATAGTTACTCCGGGCGTGAGGCCTGAAGGCAGCGATCATGGAGATCAGAAAAGAGTGGCTACTCCGAAAGAAGCGTTTCAAAGAGGCGCGGATTACATTGTAATAGGAAGGCCTGTTACCAAGGCGAAAGATCCGGTTAAAATAATTGCGGAACTAAAGCGAAACCTGTAAAATCCAGCGGAACTACTCGGAAAAAGAGCAGGAAAATATATGAATAATAACGATATGTTGAAATTATTTAAGGAGACCGGCGCGCTTTTGAGCGGTCACTTCAGGCTTTCGAGCGGGCTGCATAGCGGGAATTATTTTCAGTGCGCGCTTTTGCTACAAAACCCGGACATAGCGGAAAAGATATGCCGGCAACTAGCCGGGTATTTTAAGGACGATAAGCCTACGTGCGTGGTGGCGCCTGCCTTGGGCGGGGTGATAGTTTCTTACGAAACTGCAAAATCTCTCGGGGTCAAGTCTTTGTTCACGGAGCGGGTGGACGGGAAAATGACCTTAAGGCGGGGATTTGAAATTAAAAAAGAAGACAGAGTTCTGGTGGTCGAAGACGTTATAACTACAGGGCTTTCCACAGGAGAAGTATTAGAGGTGGTTAAGTCAACCGGAGCCAAAATCATAGGCGTGGGCTGCATAGTAAATAGAAGTGGACAAAAACTTGATTTCGGTGTAAAATTACAAAACTTGGCCAGGCTGGATTTTCCCGCGTACAAGCCCGAAGAATGCCCTTTATGCAAAAAGGGGATAGAAATAAAAAAACCAGGAAGCCGTTAAATTGCATATGAGACAAAATATCGCTAAAGTATAGAGGTGAATTATGCCAGAAAACTTAAAAGGACTTCTTGAAAAGATAAATCAGGAAGGAATAAAGTCCGGGGAGGAAAAGGCCCGGCTTATAGAAGATAAGGCTAAAAAAGACGCTGAAAAAATTCTGGGAGACGCCAGGAAACTAGCTGATGAAATTGTTCAAAAGGCCCGGCTGGAGGCTGAGAAAACCAAAATAAGCGCCAATCTCAGCGTGAAACAGGCTTCGAGAGATTTATTGCTTGGCCTTAAAGAAGACATAAGAAAGACGCTGAATAGGATTATGGCAGGCGACATAGCAAAAGCCCTGTCCAGCGAAGAGATAGCGGGCATACTGGCGGATTTAATAGAAAAATATGCGGATAAAAACTGCCAGGCAGACGATATAAAAATATTGGTGAAAAAAGAGGACCTGGAAAAAATAAAAAATACGTTTATCTCAAAATTAAAAGATAAGATTAAAGCCGGGGTGGAATTCAGGCCGTCGCAGAATATAAACGCGGGTTTTTCTATAAGCTTTGATAAAGGCAAGTCGTATTTTGATTTTAGCGATGAAGGATTGTTGGAAACATTGTGCGTCTATCTAAATCCAGAGCTAGCAAAATTAATAAAATAACAGTTCTCGATTTTGCCCTTGGCCCAGCTTGAACAATATAGTTCTTCGAGCGTAGCGAATGAAGTCGAGAAATGTAAACAGATGAAAAATTCTTATTATTATATAGTTGCGAGTTTGCCAATGCTTCATTTTGGGATGAAGCCGCCGCTTTCTTATTCTGATTTTCTTGATGCGTGTGCCTCGGAACTGAGTCAGGATGATATGAATATTTTACGGGAATCGAGTTCCGGCAATGTTTTATTAAAAAAATGGGGAGATTTTAACAAGAGCCTGAAGAATGAGCTTGTAAGGACAAGGGCTGCTAGAAAAGGCAAAGACCCAAATAAATATTTACGCGAAGATAATGGGATTGATCCTTTTATTGCGCCTTTGGCGCACTGGGCGGTCAATCAGGATTCCCCGATCGAAGCGGAATTGTATTTAGACAGGGTGAGATGGGACAAGATAGAAGATATTAAAACAGGGCATTATTTTGATGTAGAATATCTTGTGGCATACGGGCTTCAGCTTAAGATATTGGAACGCTGGCATAGCGTTAATTCAGCAGATGGCGTAAAGGTTTTGGAAGGATTGGCGAAAAAAATATGAGCGCTGAAAGATTTGGGATGTTAATCGGTATAAACGGCAACATGGCAAGGGTAGAATTTAAAGACTATGTCATGCAGAATGAAGTGGCGTTTATATTGCATAATGAAGAGCGGCTTAAATCAGAGGTAATACGCGTCACAGGCAATGTTGCGGAACTTCAGATTTACGAAGATACCAAGGGCTTGAAGCTGGGAGAAAAAGTGGAATTCACGGGAGAGCTCCTTTCCGTAGAGCTCGGGCCCGGGCTATTGGGCCAGATATTCGATGGCCTGCAGAACCCGTTGCCGCAGCTAGCAGAGAAATCCGGATTTTTCTTAAAAAGAGGTTTGTATCTAGAGGCCCTGGACGATAAATTGGAATGGGAATTTACGCCTGTTGCCAAGGTCGGGCAAAGCGTAAAACCAGGAGAGAAAATAGGCGTTACAAAAGAAGGCATTTTTGAACACTGGATAATGGCGCCGTTTGGTTTAAAAAGCGCAGCTACAGTGGTAAAAATAGCGGGTAAAGGCAAGTATAATATAAAACATATAGTGGCGGAATTAAAGGATGAACGCGGAAACGCCTACCCTGTTACCATGTCTCAAATCTGGCCTGTAAAAGTGCCTATTGCAAGTTTTGCAGAAAAATTAAAACCATTAAAACCTCTTGTAACCAAGATAAGGATTATAGATACGCTGATGCCTGTGGCGCTGGGAGGAACTTACTGCGTGCCAGGGCCTTTTGGTTCAGGGAAGACTGTTCTGCAGCAGCTTATCAGCAAACATGCGGAAATAGATATTGTAATTGTAGCAGCGTGCGGAGAAAGGGCTGGAGAAGTCGTGGAAACATTAAGGGAATTTCCGCATCTTGTGGACCCGAGGACAAAGAAAAGCCTGATAGAGCGCACAGTTATTATTTGCAATACGAGTTCTATGCCTGTCAGCGCCAGGGAATCAAGTGTTTATACAGCGGTTACAATTGCTGAATATTACCGCCAGATGGGGTTGAACGTGCTTTTATTAGCCGACTCCACTTCCAGGTGGGCGCAGGCAATGCGCGAGATGTCGGGAAGGCTGGAAGAAATCCCGGGAGAAGAGGCGTTCCCGGCGTATCTTGAAAACAGAATAGCGTCATTTTATGAAAGGGCGGGATTAGTGAGGCTGCACGACGGGAGTTTCGGGTCTGTGACAATAGGTGGCACAGTCAGCCCTGCAGGAGGAAATTTTGAAGAGCCCGTCACGCAGGCTACGTTAAAAGTGGTAGGGGCGTTTCACGGGCTTTCGCGGGAAAGGTCTGATGCCAGGCGTTACCCTGCCATAGACCCTCTTGAAAGCTGGAGTAAATATGCAAGCTTTATAGACCGAGAAGAAGTGAATCTGGCCCAGGCTGTTTTAAAGAGAAGCTATGAAGTAAAGCAGATGATGAAGGTGGTGGGAGAAGAAGGCACTTCTCTCTCGGACTTCATGACTTACCTCAAAGGCGAGTTTGTAGACGACGTATATCTGCAGCAGAACGCGTTTGACGAGGTGGATGCCGCCACAATCGAGGAAAGGCAAAAATATGTTTTTCATGTATTGCATGAAATTATAAAATCAGAATTTAATTTTGAAGGTAAAGACGCCGCCAGAAAATTTTTCCAGGAATTAAGGCAGGTATTTATAGAATGGAATTCATCCGGATGGCAGGCTGAAAACTTTAAAAAACAAGAAAACCAGATAAAAGAAAAATGCAAAAAATATATAACCGCATAATCCAGATAGCTGGAAACGTCATAACCATTGAGGCAAAGGATGTGGGTTACGGCGATCTCGCCGAGATCTCTTCCAGGGCAGGTAAGTCCCTGGCCCAGATAATAAGGGTAGACCGGGAAAAGGTTTATCTTCAGGTCTTTAGCGGAAGCCGCGGTATTTCAACAGGGGACAAGGTGAGATTCCTGGGTCATCCGATGAGAGTCTCGTTTACGGAAAATCTTTTAGGACGTTTGTTTAACGGCGCTGGGCTTCCAAGGGATAACGGCCCGACCCTGGAAGAAAACATGATAGAGATCGGCGGGCCTTCTGTAAACCCAGCCAAAAGAATTATTCCTAGAAAAATGATACGCACCGGTATTCCGATGATAGATGTATTTAATTCTTTAGTAGAATCGCAGAAGCTCCCGATATTTTCAGTGCCGGGAGAGCCTTATAATGAGTTACTGGCTCGTATTGCAATGCAGGCAGAGGTTGACCTGATAATCCTAGGCGGCATGGGTCTTAAATACGACGATTATCTTTTCTTTAGAGATACTCTGGAAAAAAACGGGTCATTGTCCAGGGCTATATTTTTTGTTCATACCGCGCAGGACCCGACTGTAGAGTGCCTTTTGGTGCCTGATTTGAGCCTCGCAGTGGCAGAGCAGTTTGCATTGCAGGGCAAAAGAGTGCTTGTGCTATTAACAGACATGACGAATTTCTGCGACGCGTTAAAAGAGATCTCCATTACCATGGAACAGATCCCATCCAATAGAGGATACCCCGGAGATTTATACAGCCAGCTCGCCAGCCGCTACGAAAAGGCGGTTGATTTTGATTCAGCGGGTTCTATAACAATCCTGGCTGTTACCACCATGCCAGGGGATGACGTGACTCATCCCGTGCCTGACAACACAGGCTATATCACGGAAGGCCAGTTTTATCTCAGGAATAAATCCATAGAGCCGTTTGGCTCACTCAGCCGCTTAAAACAGCTTGTTAATGGAAAGACCAGGAGAGATCATCGGGCTATCATGGACAGGATGATACAGCTATTCAGCGATTACAGGGAGGCTATTGAAAAACAGGCGATGGGTTTTCATATGAGCGAATGGGACAAAAAACTCCTTAAATACGGCAAGGCGTTCGAAGAAAAAATGATGAACCTTTCTGTGGACATACCTCTTGAAAAAGCCCTTGACCTTGGGTGGCAGATCCTGGCTGAAAACTTTGAGCCAGCTGAGACAGGCATAAAGACAGAGCTTGTGAAAGAATTCTGGCCGAAAAAATAATGTCAAAAATTAAGTTTACAAAAGGTGAGCTTAAGAAGCAGCGTGACGCATTAAAAAGATTTGAGCGTTATCTGCCGATATTGCAATTAAAGAAACAGCAGATGCAGCTTGAGATACAGCGTGCCCATCAGAGACTGAATCAGAAAATGGAAGAGCTGGATAATCTGGAAAACCGTATAAGCAAATGGGCGGGCCTTCTGGAGGAGCCGGGCGATTATGTGGCAGGCTGGATAAAGCCGAAAAATATCGTTACATCCGGTTTTAACATTGCGGGCGTAGATATCCCGGTATTTGAAAGAGTTGATTTTGAAGAAGCGGAATATGATTTATTTCTGACGCCTTTATGGGTGGATACTGCGATTACAGCGTTAAGAAAATTTATAGGGCTTTTGGAGGAGAAAAAGGTACTAAATAAACAGCTGGAGATATTGGCTAAGGAGCTCAGGATAACGAACCAGAGGGTGAATCTCTTTGAAAAGGTAAAGATCCCGGAGTGCTCTGAAAACATAAGGCGCATAAGGATTTATCTGGGCGATCAGCAGGCAAGCGCAGTTGGCAGATCCAAGATAGCGAAGAAGAAGATCGAAAGGATGAGCCTGGAGGTAGTGTTGGCGTGATAGTTAAAATGAAAAAGATAACCATTGTGATGCAATTAAAAGATCTGAGCGTTACGCTTGAGCGCTTAAGAGGCCTTGGACTTTTGCACGTGGAGCACGAAAATTTGCCGCGGGGTGAAAATATAGCGAAGATGAAAGAAGACAGGCTTCGCGCAATAGAAGCCATGGCGATTCTGCCTGATATAGGAGGCCAGAAATCTTTAGATGGAGGCGAAGGGGGTATTGTAACTGAAATCCTAGATTTGGTTGATGAAAAAGAGACTCTTGCGGAGAAGCTCCACAGGATAAAACATGAGATAATGATGTGGGAAGATTGGGGTGATTTCGATTCCGGGATTATCGAACAAATGGCGAATAGCGGGGTCTGGATAAAGCTGTGCAAGATCACTCCTCAGGAAAAGAAGAATATTCCAGAAGGCGTTATCCTGGAGGAGCTGGCTAGAAGAAAGAATATTATTTATTGCGTCGCGATTTCAGAGAACGAAATTAAGCTGCCTTTTGAAACTCTTACTTTGCCTGAAATGAGCCTCGGACAGATGATAGCTGAAGAGAAAAGGCATGAATCCAGGATAAAGGAAATAGAAAAAGCCTTTTTGGACAGGGCTGTCTATAAAAATGCGCTGGGGCAATACGAAAAATATTTAGATTCAGCGATAGAATTTAACGAAATAGCGGAAGGGGCCGGTAGATTCGAAAAACTTTCCTATGTAAAAGGTTATTGTCCTGTTGAGAGCGTTGGGATTGTAGAGAAAGCCGCCTTAAAAGAAAAATGGGCGATGCTGATAAACGATCCGGATGAAAGCGAAGCGCCTCCGACGTTAATAAAAAATCCAAAATGGGTCAGTATAATAGAGCCTATGTTTAATATTATAAATACTGTCCCCGGATACAGGGAGATCGACATAAGCCCGCATTTTCTGATATTCTTTTCAATATTTTTCGGCATGTTGATAGGGGACGCAGGTTATGGCCTGGTGTATTTTATTATAGGCCTTATTATGCAGAGAAAATTCAAACAGATGAAAGATAAATCCATTTTCTTTTTGACGTATGTTTTAAGCAGTTTCGCCATCATCTGGGGCCTTATGACAGGCGTATTTTTCGGGCCGCATGTGTGGTTGAAACCCATGGTGCCGTATTTTGCGGATAATACAAACGTACAGGCATTTTGTTTTCTGATAGGAGCTATGCAGCTCACGATAGCGCATATCTGGAAAATTTTAAGAAAAATACCTTCCATTAAGGCGCTGAGCGATGTGGGCTGGATATGCATTTTGTGGGCAGCATATTTTATGGCAAAGACCCTTATATTGAATTTTGAATTCCCTGGTTTCATGAAATGGATTTTTATAGCAGGTTCGGCGCTTGTGATATTATTTACGAGCCCTATGAAAAATATTTTAGCAGGCATAGGCGCAGGTTTAGGTGATTTTTTATTGAAGCTGGTGAACAGCTTCGCTGACATAGTTTCTTATATAAGGCTGTTTGCAGTTGGACTTGCAGGAGTGGCAATAGCAGATGCATTCAATCAGATAGCAGGCAGCATAGGGACAGACAGTATTCTTAACGGCTTATTTACCGTGCTTGTGCTTTTCGCAGGCCATACGCTTAATCTGGTAATGGGGATTTTAGCAATATTGGTTCATGGGGTAAGGCTGAATGTCCTGGAATTTTCAGGGCATCTGGATATGGAATGGTCAGGCGTTAAATATGCGCCTTTTAAAACTATTAAATAAAACAAAGGAGATATTATGGATGCAAATGCAGTAGTTCAGTTTAAGGATATTGGGATAGCAGGCGCAGCTCTTGCTTTATCAGCGATTGGATCCGGCGCAGGCGCAGGCGTGGCAGGCATGGCAGCTATAGGCGCGTGGAAAAAATGCTTTGCTCAGAATAAACCGGCGCCATTTATATTTCTGGCGTTTGTGGGAGCGCCTCTTACGCAGACTATCTATGGAATGATAGTGATGAATGCCTTGTTAGAGGCTAGTAAGAAAGTGCAAAATCTCGGAATATTAAGCGCCCTGGGCATATTATCAGGCGCTGCAATAGGTTTTTCAGCGTGGTATCAGGGCTTAGCAGCTGCTTCAGCTAGTGATGCAATGGGCGAGACAGGAAAAGGCTTTGGAAACTACCTCATGGTTCTTGGTATCATTGAAACAGTCGCTATTTTTACAATGGTATTTACCCTGATGGCAATAGGAAAGGTGCAATAAACAGTTTATTTTAGTACTTGCAAAGTATAGGCTCGTATAGTATATTAAAAGGCGCTCTAAAAGGGGCGATTAGCTCAGTTGGCAGAGCGCTTCGTTTACACCGAAGAGGTTTCACAGGTTCGAGCCCTGTATCGCCCACCAAACTCGCCGAAGGCGAGTTTGATCCTGAGATTGCGACTGAATAAGGAGCAATCGAAGGACCTAAAAACGCAGAGATATTTAAGGTATTTCGGCAGCTAAAAATGCTTATTATTTATTCGCATTTTTTAACGCTGCCTCAATATCAAATTTTGCTTCGCAAAATTTGGGGACGTAGTTCAGCTGGATAGAACGCCAGATTGTCGATCTGGAGGTCGCGGGTTCGACCCCCGTCGTCCCCGCCATATAATTAGGTAGTTTAGAGACTACCGACTGAAACCCTACTTATCGTCGAGAAATCGATGATGGGTAGGGTTTTTGTTTTTATGGAAACCTTGAAAATCTTGGAAATTGTAACACGTTTTGTCA
>JAUSEX010000008.1 GCA_030649895.1 Candidatus Omnitrophota bacterium | reverse complement strand
GGCGTTGAAATGGTTATGCCGGGAGACAACATAGACCTGGAAGGAGAACTTATAATCCCCATAGCTATGGAAAAAGAGCTTCGCTTTGCAATACGCGAAGGCGGCCATACAGTAGGAGCAGGGGTTGTATCGGAGATAATACAATAAAATGTCAGAACAAAGGATTCGCATAAAATTGCAGGGATATGATCACAAGCTCATAGATCAGTCTGCTCTGGAAATAGTGGATACGGCAAAAAGGACAGGCGCAATGGTTTCAGGCCCTATACCGCTACCTACAAAGAGAGAGATTTTTACAGTACTAAGATCTCCTCATGTAGATAAAAAATCCAGGGAACAATTTCAGATGAAGACGCATAAAAGACTGATAGATATCATAAGCCCCACGGCAAAGACAATAGACGCGTTGAAAAAACTGGATTTGCCTGCAGGCGTTGACGTGGAGATAAAATAATTGCAATTACCTGTCCCGTTCGTCGATCGGGATGGTAGTATCCCGATCGACGAACGGGACAGGTAAAAGAAAGAAGATATGAAAGTAGGATTGTTAGGTAAAAAAATAGGGATGACCCAGATTTTTAGCGACCAGGGCGCGTATATTCCGGTTACTGTAATAGAGGCCGGACCGTGCACAGTGCTGGATGTCTCTGAAAAGAAGGTTAGGCTTGGGTATGGAGAGAAGAAAGAAAAAAATACCGCGAAGCCCCAATTAGGCTTTTATAAAAAAATAAATCAGAAACCCAATGTATTTGTAAGAGAGATACTTTTTGACGCAAAGGATAAGGTAACTGTAGGGCAGCAGCTGACAGTAGATATTTTTAAAGAAAAAGATTTCGTAGATATAGCCGGCACTTCTATAGGCAGGGGTTTTCAGGGCGTTGTAAAACGTCATCATTTTAAAGGAGGCCCTGGAGGCCACGGTTCCATGTTTCATCGAGCTCCGGGAGGCATAGGTTCTACGGCAGGTGGAAGAGGGTGCCGTAAGAACGTTCCCAGAGGAAAAAGATTTCCAGGCCATATGGGGAATGTAAGAAAGACCATACAGAGTCTGGAGATAGTAAAAATTTTAAAGGAAAAGAATTTATTGCTTATAAAAGGTTCTGTGCCGGGTTGCCGCAACGGATACCTGGAAATAAAGACAGCTAAAAAGAAATAGTAGTAGACCTGTCCCGTTCACCGATCGGGATAAATGTGGAAATATATATGCCGAGAGCTAGAAAAGTCGCTAAAATTGAAAATAAAGAAATTCCCGTAGTGGATGTTTACAGCCTTTCAGGAAAAAAGGTTGATAAATTTAAACTTGATCCTGACGTATTTAGCGCGAAAATTAATAAGCCGCTGCTTCATGAAATAATACAGATGTACAGGGCTAATGCCAGACAGGGTAATGCTTCTACGAAGACAAAAGGGCTTGTGAGAGGCGGAGGTAAAAAACCCTGGAGACAGAAAGGCACAGGCCGCGCAAGATCTGGCTCTACGAGATCTCCTCTGTGGAGGCATGGAGGCACGACGTTTGGCCCTCTCCCGAGAGATTTTGGATACGATATGCCAAAGAAGACAAAAAGAATAGCGCTTATATCAAGCTTGAGCGCAAAATTAAAAGATAACGAGATATTGATTATTGAAAAAAACCCTGAATTAAAACAGCCCAAAACAAAAGAGATCGCGAAGCTTCTCTTGTCTTTGAAGATATACGAGAACAGGGTGCTGTTTTTATGCGCGGATACGAACGAGAACATTATGAAAAGCTGCAGAAATGTAAAGAATATGACGATCAGGCGTTCAATCGATTTTAATACATACGATGTATTGTCAAATTCAAAGATCCTGTTTTCGAAGGATACGCACGACGCTATAGTGAAGAGGCTGAAATAATGGATACATCATACGATATAGTAAAGCACCTGGTCAGGACAGAAAAAGGTTCTGATATGCTCGCGGAAAACAAGTATATCTTTCACGTTGCTACTGAGGCAAACAAGATCCAGATAAAACAGGCGGTCGAAGAGATATACAATGTTACGGTCAAGAAAGTCAACACTCTTAAAGTGCAGGGCAAATGGAAGCGCGTGAGATATAAAGAGGGTAAGACCCCTGATTGGAAAAAAGCGATAGTGACGCTTAAGCAGGGCGATAAAATAGAAGTAGCGACTACTTAAAAAGGTTCTCGACTTGGCCTTTGGCCTCGCTCGAACAATATTCTTCGAGCGAATAAGCGAAGCGGATAAGTCGAGAAGATAAGAAATGGGTATAAAACAATATAAACCAAGGTCTCCGGGATTAAGATGGACAGCGCTTTCTGATTTCAAGGAACTCACGGCGCATAAGCCTGAGAAATCTCTGACAGAATCTATAAAGAGAACAGGCGGCAGGAATTTTCAGGGCAGGGTTACGTCCAGATGGATAGGCGGAGGCCATAAGAGAAGATACAGGATAATAGATTTTAAGAGAAATAAGTTTGATAAGCCGGGAAAAGTCATGTCTATTGAATATGACCCGAACAGGTCTTCAAGGATAGCTTTGATTAAATACGAAGACAATGATAAGCGTTATATACTCTGGCCTAACGGATTGAATGTAGGGGATACGGTTATTTCGAGCATGTCCGAGGTAGAAATAAAACCCGGCAATGCTATAGCGCTCAGGCATATACCGCCGGGCATTCCTATACATAACCTGGAATTTAAAAAAGGCACAGGCGGAAAGATTATAAGAAGCGCAGGGACAAGCGCGCAGATACTGGCGAAAGAAAACGTATACGCTCATGTCAAGCTGCCTTCCGGGGAAGTGAGGCTTGTAGACCTTGATTGCATGGCTACAATAGGCCAGCTCGGCAATATAGATCACGACGCTATTTCTATAGGCAAAGCGGGAAGGTCTAGATGGCTTGGCCGCATGCCCAGAGTCAGAGGCGTTGCCATGAACCCTGTTGATCATCCAATGGGCGGAGGAGAAGGCAAGTCTTCCGGCGGAAGGCATCCGTGCTCTCCATGGGGAATGATAGCAAAAGGATTTAAAACCAGAAAAAGAAAGCAGTCTGATAAATATATTGTAAAGAAGCGTAAAAGCCAGATAGTAACATCGTAAAAAGAGGAGAAAAATGAGCAGGTCGTTAAAAAAAGGTCCGTTTGTAGACGAGAAATTATTAAATATTGTAAAAGAGTTGCAGGCAAGAGGCGACAGAAGGCCGATAAAGACATGGTCCAGGCGCTCTACCATAACCCCTGATTTTGTAGGAGCTACTGTGTCAATCTATAATGGCAGGAAATTTATACCGGTTTTTATAACAGAAAATATGGTCGGCCATAAGCTTGGAGAATTTTCGCCTACAAGATTGTTCAAGAAACACGGCGCTCATACAGAGCAGTCGATGGACAAAACATAAGAAGGATTCAGAGTGATTACTAAAGCCAGCGCAAAATATATAAGAATATCTACAAGGAAAACTAGAAAGGTAATGGATTTAGTGAGGGGCATGCCTGCGGTAAAGGCAGACGCGCTTCTGAGCAATTTAAGCAAAAGGCCGTGCATTTACATAAAAAGGGTATTGAGGTCAGCCGTGGACAGCGCGGATAAGCGTTTTCATATACCCGCGGCTAATTTGTATATTTCTCTTATTAAGGCCGACGGAGGCCCTCTTATTAAAAGGTTCAGGGCTGCTTCAATGGGCCGCGCGACAGAAATATTACACAGGACAACCCATATAACGCTTGAGCTGGATAAGATTAAGGTTTCGGAGAAAAAGATCAGCGTAGATTCGGAAAATACGGAGAAAAAGACAACCAGGAAAAAGACAAAAGCAGCCGATCCTGCGGAGCAGACAGGACACAAGATAGAATCTAAGCGCAAGATAAAAACAAAGGAGAAATAAACTTTGGGACAAAAAGTACATCCATATAGTTTCAGGCTGGGGTATATAAGAGATTGGAATTCCAGGTGGTTTGCCAAAAATAAGGATTTTGGCAGGCTTCTTGTGGAGGATACCAAAATAAGAAAGCACATAAAAAAGAATTTAATGCAGGCAGCTGTTGCTAAGATAGAGATAGAAAGGGCTTCTAACAGGGTCAGGATAATAATACATAGCGGCAGGCCGGGCGTAATAATAGGAAGAAAAGGCGCTGAGATAGATAAGCTCAGGGATGATCTCAAGGATATGGTTGATAAGGAATTGCAGATTGACATAAAGGAGATAAAAGAACCTGCTATCTGCGCTCAGCTAGTAGCGGAAAACATTGCGTTCCAGATGGAGAAAAGGGTTGGATTCAGAAGGGCTATGAAAAAGGCTGTGCAGCAGGCAATGACGACAGGAGCTCAGGGCATAAGGATCCGTTGCGCAGGCAGGCTGGACGGTGCTGAAATAGCAAGGTCGGAAAAATATATGGAAGGCAAGGTGCCTTTACAGACCATTAAGGCGGATATAGATTATGGATTCAGTGAAGCCCATACTGTGTATGGCTTGATAGGAGTAAAGGTGTGGATATGCCTGGGAGAAATAATTGTAAAAAGAGGCGTGGGGACAAGGCCTAAGGCACAGGCGCAAACAGAAGAACAAAAAACCAAGTAATCAGGAGAATTAGCTGTGTTAATGCCTAAAAGAGTAAAATTCAGAAAATATCAAAGAGGAAGACGAAAAGGCATTTCTTTTCAGGGTTCTGATATATCTTTTGGCGAATATGGCTTACAGGCCCTGGATAACGGGTGGATTACCAATATTCAGATAGAGGCGTGCAGGGTTTGCGTGATGAGAAATCTGAAGGGAACTGGCAAGCTATGGATAAGGATTTTCCCGGATAAGTCAGTTACGAAAAAACCAGCTGAAACAAGGATGGGAAAAGGCAAAGGGATGCCTTTGCACTGGGTTAGCGTGGTTAAAAAAGGAAAAATTATTTTTGAACTTGGAGGCGTTGCGGAAGAAATAGCGAAAGAATCAATGAGATTCGCGGCATCCAAAGTCCCGCTTAAAACAAGGTTTATTTCAAGAAAAAAACATTGAGGTCGGAAATGTTAAAGGCGTCTGATTTAAGGAGTATATCGAGGCAGGAATTGGAAGATAAGATAGTAGCTCTCAAGAAAGCTCTTTTTGAAATGGTTTCCAAGAAAGAGACCGGCCGTATAGAAAAGCCGAGCGACATCAAGGATACAAGACGCGACATCGCTAGGATTAAGACTATTTTGAGCGAAATGAAGCAAGGGAAGGATAAATAAATATGGAAGCCAGATCAGCGCGCAAAGAGAAAGTAGGGATTGTCGTAAGCGATTCAATGGAGAAGACTATTGTAGTCAGGATAGACAGGACTACGAAGCATCCTGTCTATAATCGCGTTATGTCTAAGTCTACGAAGATTATGGCGCACGATGAGAAGAAAGAAGCGAAGGTTGGGGACAAGGTAAGGCTTGAAGAGACAAGGCCTCTCTCCAAGAATAAGAGATGGCGGCTTGTAGAAGTTATAAAAAAATAGTGTTTGCGTAAAACGTAAGGTGTGAATCTATGATTACCATGAGAACTATATTGGATATTGCGGATAATACAGGGGCGAAAAGGGCTTCATGTATAGGAGTCATAGGAAGGCACGGCAGAAGGATCGCGGAAGTCGGAGACGTAATAACAGCCAATATAAAAGAAGCGTCGCCGGATGGTATCGTAAAAGCGGGAGAGGTTGTAAAGGCGGTTGTGGTACGGACCGTTAATGCCCTGAGAAGGGCTGACGGGTCCTATTTAAGGTTTGATTCTAATGCGATCGTTATAATAGATGCACAGCTTAATCCAAGAGGCACCAGGATTTTTGGCCCAGTAGCAAGAGAATTAAGGGACAAAAATTTCATGAAGATTATTTCATTAGCGCCGGAAGTAATATAGGACAAAAGGTTAAAATTATGGCAAAGATAAAAAAGAACGACATAGTGAAAATATTGGCGGGAAGAGATAACGGCAAAACCGGAAAGGTGCTAACAGTCCTTCCTAAAAAAATGAAAGCGCTTGTCCAGGGGATTAATATGGTCAAGAAGCACTCCAGGAGGCAAAGCAACGACCAGCAGCAAGGCGGTATTGTGCATAAAGAAAGCCTTATAGATATTTCAAATTTAATGATTATTTGCCAGAAGTGTTCCAAGGCTGCGAGGATCGGGTTTAGCAAGCTTTCCGACGGGACAAAGGTAAGGATCTGTAAGAAATGTAAGGAAATAATATGACGCCGAGATTATTAGAGAAGTATAGAAAGACAGTGATACCTGAATTATCCAAAAAGTTTGGTTATAAAAATGCCATGCAAGCCCCAAGGATTATTAAGATAGTTATAAACATGGGGATCGGAGCGGGGGCGCAGGATATAAAGTTCGTAGAGCAGGGAATGGCGGACATGGGAAATATTGCGGGCCAGAAACCTGTCATGACAAGGGCAAAAAAGGCAATAGCGAACTTTAAAATAAGGCAGGGCCAGCCCATAGGCTGCAAGGTTACGCTAAGAGGAAACAGGATGTACGAGTTTTTAGACAGGTTTTTGAATATAGCATTGCCCAGGATAAGAGATTTCAGAGGAGTGTCCCCTGATTCCTTTGACGAGAAAGGCAATTATTCTCTCGGGATAAAGGAGCAGTCCATATTCCCTGAAATAGACGTGGACAAAGTGCAGAAAATACAGGGCATGGATATTATAATGAATATAAGATCAAATTCCAGGGAAGAGTCGCATGAACTATTGAAACTGTTTGGCATGCCGTTTACTAATAAGGAAAAATAAATATGGCAAAAGAATGTTTAATAGCGAAACAAAAAAAGGAACCAAAGTTTAAGGTAAGGAAATATAATAGATGCAAGTTATGCGGAAGGCCGCGCGCATATTCAAGAAAATTTCAAGTCTGCCGCTTATGTTTCAGGGAACTGGCGTCTGCCGGAAACATACCGGGCGTTACAAAGGCCAGCTGGTAAGGGAGAAAAATACATGAATTTAACGGATCCGATAAGCAACGCATTGACAGTAATCAGAAACGGAAGCATGGCAAGAAAGATAAAAGTGGATATACCGTTTTCCAAGATGACGGAAGAGATATTTAACATATTTAAAAGAGAGAAATATATAAAGGATTTTAAATTTTTAGACGACAAAAAGCAGGGCGCGTTGAGGGTTTATCTGAAATATACAAGAGACGAAGAGCCTGTTATAAAAGGACTGGCCAGGATATCCAAGCCTAGCCTCAGGATTTACGTAAAGAAAGACAAGATACCGAAGGTTTTAGGAGGTCTTGGGATGGCTGTTATATCCACATCCAGAGGCATTGTAACGGATACGCAGGCAAGAGAGATGCATACAGGCGGAGAAGTTCTCTGCTATGTATGGTAACAGTTCTAGGTTTGGTGTTTTTGATGCCTCGCTCGAACATTATTATTCATTGAGCGGAGCGGACGAAGCCGGGAAGCAATAGGAATACTAAAATGTCATTAATAGGCAAAAAACCGATACAGATTCCAGATAAAGTAAAAATCAAAATAGATGCGGGAAAGATTTTCGTTGAAGGCCCGAAGGGTAAGCTGGATTGGGCGTTTCCTTCCAGCGTGGAGGTAAAAGTAGATAATTCCAGCCTTATTGTTAAAAGATTGAAAGAAGATAAAATCGCTTTTACCATGCACGGATTGGCCAGGGCTTATATAAATAATATGGTAAAGGGCGTAAACGAAGGCTATGTTAAGACCCTTGAAATAGTTGGAGTAGGTTATCGCGCTCAGACGGATGGCAAGAAGCTTACTCTAAATCTGGGTTTTTCTCACCAGGTAGTTTACGCGATACCTGAAGGGATAGCTATAAAAACGCCTCCTAAACCTGCCCATATCATAATAGAAGGTATTGATAAGGCGAGAGTCGGACAGACAGCTGCTGAGGTAAGGGCATTTTTTGAACCCGAACCTTATAAAGGCAGGGGCATAAGATATTTGGGAGAATTTGTAAGGAAAAAAGCCGGCAAAGCAGTCGGGGGAACAGAGAAATAAAATGAAGAAAAAAATCATAAGCCAATCAGAATTAGGAAGAGTAAAGAGGCATTACAGGATAAGGAAAAGGTTATCAGGGACAAAAGAGGTTCCCAGGCTTATCGTTCACAGGAGCCATAACAATATTTACGTCCAGCTTGTAGATGATGTAGCTAACCATACGTTACTTTCTCTTTCAACAAATGACAAGGCTTTTAAGAAAGAATTCGGCGCTAATGGCGGGAATGTTGATGGGGCTAAAAAGGTTGGCGCGTACATTGCAAGGGAATCGGTTAAAAAAGGCATTCAGAAAATCATATTTGACAGAGGCGGTTACCTGTATCATGGCAGGGTAAAGGCCCTTGCAGATGCCGCAAGGGAAGCGGGGTTAAAGTTTTAGTTCTCGACTTCGCTCGAATAATATTCTTCGAGCGAACGAAGTGAGTCGAGAAGAATTACGCGGAGGATAAATTGGCAGAGAGGATTCAGTCAAAAGAGAGATTGGTAAAAAAGCTTGATGCGGCTCAGGAAGACCAGTATATAGAAAAAGTTATAGCCATCAACAGGGTTTCGAAAGTTGTGAAAGGCGGAAAAAGATTTTCATTTACCGCGCTTATTGCTGTTGGAAACGGCAACGGAACAGTTGGCTGCGGTTATGGAAAAGCAAATGATGTTGCAAATTCCATAAGAAAGGCTCTTTCTAACGCGAAGAAGAGCTTCTTCAAAGTCCCTGTCAGAGGCCAGACAATACCTCACGAGATAATGGGGCATTTTGGCGCAGCAAAGGTTCTCTTGAAACCAGCGCTTGAAGGGACGGGGGTTATTGCAGGAGGGTCTGTCAGGGCTATATGCGATGCAGCCGGGATAAAAGATATACTTACCAAATCGCTTGGTTCTGCGAATCCAATAAATGTTACAAAAGCTACAATAGATGGTTTGAAAAGATTAAGATTGGAACGCGACATGTCAGAGTCAGAGGGCGGAGAATGAAGATACAGGATCTAAGGCCGGCAATAGGAGCTAAAAAAAGAAGAAAAATAGTAGGAAGAGGGCCTGGTTCAGGCCATGGCAAGACATCCACTAGAGGCCACAAAGGCCAGATGTCCCGTTCAGGTTCGGGAAGATCTCCTGGTTTTGAAGGCGGACAGATGCCGCTCATAAGAAGATTACCAAAAAGAGGATTCAGAAGAAGGCCAAGAGCTGGATATTCTATAGTAAATCTTGAAGTGCTTTCGAAATTAAAAAAAGAGGCATTGATAACGCCTGAAATATTAAAAGAAAAAGGAATAATAAAAGGGACTATTAATTATCTAAAGATACTGGGCAAGGGAGAAATAAAGGTCCCTGTGCATATACAGGCGCACGCATTTTCAAGATCAGCGGAAGAAAAAATAAAAAGCGTGGGCGGGAAATGTGAGATCATAAAATAAATTATGCTACAGGCATTTATAAATTCTTTCAGGATACCTGATCTTAGAAAAAAATTATTTATCACGCTTTTATTGTTGGCGATTTATAGAGTAGGCGCCTATATACCCACGCCAGGGGTAAATGGCGCAGCTTTGATACAGTTCTTTAACAGCGTGGCCAGATCGCAGGGCGGCGGGCTTTTCGGTATCATGGATATGTTTTCAGGAGGCGCTTTAACGCGCCTTACTATATTCGCGCTGGGGATAATGCCGTATATATCCGCTTCTATTATTTTGCAGCTTCTTGTCACAGTGGTTCCTTACCTTGAGAAACTTTCAAAAGAGGGCGAGGCTGGCAGGCGCAAGATGATACAGTATACGCGCTATGGCACAATAGTGCTTTCTATTATTCAGGCGTTTTTTATAAGCATGTGGCTGGAAAACCCCGCAAGGTTTCAGGGGCTGCAGATTGTGGATAATCCCGGATGGGGTTTTAGATTTCTGACTGTAGTTACGCTTACCACAGGCACTGCTTTTATAATGTGGATAGGAGAGCAGATCCAGGAATATGGCATAGGAAACGGCATATCTCTTGTAATTACAGCAGGTATTATTTCTAGGCTGCCGACGGCCTTAGAACAAGTTTTTTCATTGATATTTGCCCCTGCAAAAAGCTTAATAAAATATCCGTTTTTTACATTGGTTTTTATGTCAGTGATTGGCGTTGCTGTAGTAGTGGCTGTTATATTGATTACTCAGGGCCAGAGAAAGATACCTGTTCAATACGCCAAAAGGATTGTAGGCAGAAAGGTGTACGGCGGCCAGAGCACCTATATACCATTAAGGGTAAACCAGGCAGGGGTTATACCTATTATATTTGCCCAGTCAATAATACTTTTTCCCGCAACAGTCGCTGGCTTTATACCGAATCCCGGGCTTCAAAGGTTTGCGGAAGCGTTGATGCGGGGCCAGATACTATATACTGTTCTTTATAGTTTATTGATTATATTTTTTGCTTATTTTTATACAGCTATTACGTTTAATCCTGCTGATGTGGCTGATAATATGAAAAAATACGGAGGGTTTGTGCCAGGCGTAAGGCCGGGCAAGCCAACTGCGGAATATTTTGATTTTATAATGACAAGGATAACTCTTCCCGGTGCGATATTTCTTGCGTTTATCGCTGTTTTTCCTGATATGCTAGGCGCCTGGCTCAAGATACCGTATCTCATAGCCAGCTTTTTTGGTGGGACAGCGCTTTTGATAGTAGTCGGCGTTATGCTGGATACGATGAGGGCCGTGGAATCCCAGCTCTTGATGAGGCACTACGAAGGTTTTCTTAAAAAGGGAAGAATCAGGGGCAGAAGATAATCATGAGAATGGTATTGCTAGGGCCACCCGGGGCAGGCAAAGGGACGCAGGCTGTCATGCTTGCTGAAAAAAAAGGATTTCTGCATCTTTCTACGGGAGATATTTTAAGGGAGAATGTAAAAAATAATACTGACATAGGTAAAAAGGCAAAAGAGTTTATGGAAAAAGGGGAGCTGGTTTCTGACGATATTGTAATAGAGATGATGCTTGATACTATAAAGAATGCCAGGAAAAAAAACGATTTTATCTTGGATGGATTTCCCAGGACAGTTTATCAGGCAAAAAAGCTGGACATGGAGTTAAGCGGCCTAAAACTACCCATAGGCATGGTGGTGTATTTCAAAACCAGCATAAAGACGGTTATTTTAAGGCTCGCAGGCAGAAGGCTTTGCTCTAAGTGCGGGGCAAATTATCATATAGTTAATATGCCGCCAAAGAAACAGGGCGTATGCGATAAATGCGGTTCAGAGCTTTATCAGAGAAAAGATGACAGCGAAGAGACTATAAAAAAGAGATTAGAGGTTTACGATAACCAGACAAAAGAGCTTATAGATTATTATAAGGCTCAAGGGATACTTAAAGAGGTTTCAGGCGACCTGGAAGCCCCTAAGGTTTACAGCGAGTTAGCTGAGATATTAAACGCCTGAAAGCCGGATGATAGATATAAAGTCAGAAAATGAGCTTAAGCTTATATCTGAAGCAGGAAAAATAGTAAGGCTGGTTCTAAAAGAACTTAAGGCTGCGGCAAGACCAGGGATAACAACAGCGGATCTTTCTAAAATAGCGGATGAAATAATAAAAAAGTCAAATGCAAGGTCTGCGTTTCTTGGATACAGAGGATTTCCAGGAGTGATATGCGCTTCTTTGAATGAGCAGGTTGTGCACGGTATCCCCGGAGATACGGTGCTTTCTTCCGGAGATATATTAAGCCTGGATGTAGGCATAGAAAAGAACGGGTATTACGCAGACAGCGCGATTACGATTCCAGTTGGGGATAAGGTCTCCAGCAATGCGCTGTCTCTCATAGAAGTTACTGAAAAATCTTTATATCTTGGGATAGAAAATGCAGTAGAAGGAAACAGGCTCTTTGATATTTCAAATGCAATACAGGTATTCGCAGAGTCCCATGGTTACGGAGTAGTAAGAGGGTTTGTAGGCCATGGCATAGGCAAAAATCTGCATGAAGATCCGGAAGTGCCTAACTTTGGAAAAAAAGGCACTGGCCCGAGATTAAAAAATGGAATGGTGCTGGCGATAGAGCCCATGATTAATGAGGGCGGATATGAAGTAGAAGTCTTAAGCGATGGTTGGACAGCGGTTACGAAAGATAGATTATTATCAGCTCATTTTGAACATACGATAGCAATAACAGGCAAGGGTCCTGAGATACTAACCTAGATCGAGGTTAAGCATATGCCTAAAGAAGATGCGATAGAGGTGGAAGGTACGGTAGTAGAGTCTCTGCCGAATGCGATGTTCAGGGTGGAACTGGAAAACGGACATAAAGTGCTTGCGCATGTTTCAGGGAAAATGAGAATGAATTTTATAAAAATTTTACCGGGGGATAAGGTAAAAATGGAACTTTCGCCTTATGACCTTACAAGAGGAAGGATTACTTACAGGGCAAAATAACATCGTAGAGGACGGTCATCGGTTATCCTTTGTCTGTAATAAAATAAGAGGTTTAAAATGAAGGTCAAGGCTTCAGTAAAAGTTATATGCGATAAATGCAAGATAATAAAGCGTGAAGGCGTAGTTAGGGTGCTTTGTTCGAACCCCAAGCATAAACAAAGGCAGGGATGATTTACGTTATAAAAAAAATAAGCGCTTGCGTGATGTTGAATGCGTAAAATAAACTCTACGTTACGTATTACACTTTACGCATTCAACAGGCATTGATATTTAACAAGGAGAGAAGATGGCAAGAATCGCGGGAATTGACTTACCGAAAGAAAAGCGCATAGAGATAGCTTTAACCTATATTTATGGCATAGGAAGAGCCCTTTCCAGCAGGATATTGAAACAGGCAGCTGTGAATCCTGATACCAGGGCAAAGGACATGAAAGAGGATGAAATCTCCAGGGTAGCTGCTATTATTCAGAAGGAATGCAAGGTTGAGGGAGACCTGAGAAGGGAAATTTCTCAGAATATAAAAAGACTTGTAGATATTGGATCATATAGAGGTTTAAGGCATAGAAAATCTCTGCCTGTAAGGGGTCAAAGAACTAAGACAAACGCCAGGACCAGAAAAGGCCCGAGAAAGACAGTAGGCGTTACAAGAAAAGCAACTAAGGCTACAGCGGCACCGCCAGCAAAATAATATAACATTTTAAGGGGAGCTTTATGACAGAAAAACCAAAGATAACAAAGAAAAAAATTACTAAAAATATTACCAGTGGCATAGCCCATGTTTTAGCGACTTTTAATAATACTATAGTTACCATATGCGATAAACAGGGCAATGCTATAGTGTGGGCCAGTTGCGGGTCCGTGGGTTTTACAGGCTCTAAGAAATCAACGCCTTTCGCGGCGCAGGTGACTGCCAGCGACGCTGCAAAAAAGGCTATGGAGCATGGACTTAGAGATGTGGAGGTTTTTGTAAAAGGCCCTGGTTCAGGCAGGGAAGCGGCGATAAGGGCTATACAGGCAGCCGGGTTACATATAAGCGCTATAAGGGACGTAACGCCTATTCCGCATAATGGCTGCAGGCCGCCGAAGAAGAGAAGGGTTTAAAGGTAAAGACCGGGGATAGGCAGATTTCGATTCGCCTGTTTACCGTATCGTCTGGTGCGGGGTAAAGGCTTTTGCGACAAAGATACTGGGCAGGCTTTTAGCCTGCTAAAATGAAGAATAAAGTGTAAAGGAGTGTTAATGGCAAGATATACAGGATCATCATGCAGGATATGCAGAAGGGAAAGCATCAAACTTTTTTTAAAAGGCCAAAGGTGCTATACTGAAAAATGCGGTTTTGATAAGCGGAGCTATGCGCCTGGCCAACACGGAAAAGGCCGGAGAATTAAACTTTCAAATTATGGCCTGCAGTTACGAGAGAAGCAAAAGGTGAAGAAGGTATACGGAATATTGGAGCGGCAGTTTAGAAAATACTTTCAGACAGCTAGCCGCTCAAAAGGCGTCACGGGTTCGAAACTTTTAGAGCTTTTAGAGAGAAGGCTGGACAATGTCATATTTAGGGCATGCTTTGCTTCATCACGGCCTGGGGCAAGGCAGATGGTAATGCACGGCCACGTTCTTGTAAATAATAGAAAGGTGGACATTCCGTCTTTTTCTGTGAAGCCGGGAGATAATGTGGTTATAAAACCAAAAGAAAAAATCTTAAAAATAGTCAAGGAATCTGCCGAGAAGCTGAAAGACAAACCTTATCCCGGCTGGATCGATGTAGACAGGGCGGGCCTTAAGGCAAAGATCGCAAGGCTTCCTGAAAGAAGCGACATAGCAGCTGACATCAAAGAGCAGTTGATAGTAGAGTTGTACTCTAAATAAAAAGGAATAATAGCTAAGTTAGCGACAGGAGACAGAGCGGATAGAGGGCACGGGAAAACAAAAACTAAACTCCATGTATGGATTTTAGTTTTTCCCTTATTTCTTGTCTCTTATTACTTAAAGAGGGGGTATTAGATGGGTATTAGCTGGAAGACTTTTGAAATGCCTAAAAGGCTGGATTGTGATGACGCTAGTTATTCTAAAACGTATGGAAAATTTATTGCAGAACCGTTTGAGAGAGGTTTTGGCTCTACAATAGGAAATTCTTTAAGGCGCATTCTTATATCTTCTATAGAAGGGTCAGCAGTTACTTCCATAAAGATAGATGGCGTGCTGCATGAATTTTCTACTATACCTGGCGTGCTGGAAGATGTCCCGCAGATTATTTTGAATATAAAGCAGTTAATTATTAAGTCAGAATCCCGCACCCCCAAGATACTGCGCTTAAAGGCATCTAAAAAAGGCGAGATTACCGCGAAGAATATATCCACCGACGATACGGTGGAGATAATAAATCCGGAGCTGCATATAGCAACTCTTACCAAGGATGCGAGTTTTAACATGGAACTTGAAATAGGAAGAGGCAGAGGGTTTGTGCCTTCGGAGAGGAATAAAAAAGAAGGCCAGGCCATAGGCGTAATATCCGTGGATTCCATATTCGCGCCCGTAAGAAGGGTAAGTTATCACGTAGAAAATACCAGGGTAGGCCAGATTACAGATTACGACAAGTTAATATTGGAGATATGGACAAGCGGAAGCATGGAGCCTAAAGATGCTATCCTGTACGCGTCTCATATATTGAATAAGCACCTGGATGTATTTTTAAAATTCGGACAAATCGTTGTGGAAGATGAAGAACAGGCAGAAGATACCAAGGAGAACAGAGAACTGTTGGATAAGCTAAAATTGCCTGTTTCAGAGCTTGAGCTTTCCGTAAGAAGCGGCAATTGCCTCAGAGAGGCTCACATAAAAACCATAGGAGAGCTGGTTACGAAAACAGAACAGGAAATGCTCCAGTATAGGAATTTTGGTAAGAAATCGCTCCAGGAAATAACAGAGATGATTAAAGACATGGGGCTTTCTTTAGGGATGGAAATACCAAAGGAAAAGGCTTTAAAATGAGACACCATAAACATAGCGTAAAATTCGGAAGACAGAGAAGTCATTATAAGGCAACGCTTAAGAGCCTGGTCTCAGCGCTTATTATCAGTAAGAGTATAACCACAACAAAGACAAAGGCGAAAGAGACATCCCGTCTGGCAGATAGGCTTGTAACTCTCGGAAAAGAAAAAACAGTAACCAACCAGCGCAGGGCGTACGCTATTCTGGGAGACAGAAAACTGGTCGCTATGCTTTTTAATGATATTGCGCCTTTATTTAAGGACAGATCAGGCGGATATACCAGGGTTATGCTGACTGTAAAAAGGCACGGGGACAATGCGCAGATGGCTATACTTGAATTTGTTGAAAAGCCCAAGCCTCCGGAGCCCAAGAAGAAAGCCGGGAAAAAAGAAAAAAAGTTAGCTGCACCGGCAATAGAAACCAAGACTGAAAAAGAAGAAAAACCGGTTCAACCTGAGCAGAAAAAAGAAGAGTACAAGAAAGAAGAGCACAAAAAAGAAGCTCCTCAGCCAAAGAAGCCGGAAAAGCCCATACAGAGGCCTGGGTTCTTTAAAAAGTTTTTTGGACGAAAAGGCGATTAACATAAAGTTCTTATTTTTCATTAAATATGAGACTTTCTTCCCGCGCAAAAAGTGTTTCCCCGTCATTGACTCTTGCTATTACAGCCAAAGCCAAAAAGATGAAAGAGGCCGGCATAGATGTTATTGGCTTTGGCTCGGGCGAGCCTGATTTTGATACCCCGGACCATATAAAAGCGGCCGCAATAAAAGCTATCCAGCAGGGCTTTACAAAATATACGGCTGAATCAGGCACCGACGAGCTGAAAGAAGCAATCTGCGATAAATTTCAGAAAGATAATGGCCTTACCTATAGCCCGTCCCAGATAGTGGTATCCTGCGGGGCAAAACATTCGCTTTATAATATAATTCAGGCAGTATGCGAGAAAGGCGATGAAATAATCATTCCCTCTCCTTACTGGCTGAGTTATCCGGAGATGGCGAATTTAGCGGAGGCAAAATCTGTTTTTATAGAAACAGACGATTCTTCCGGGTTCAGGATATCAATATCAGACCTTAAAAAAGCAATCACAAAAAAAACAAAGATTATTATCATAAACAGCCCGTCAAATCCCACAGGCGCTATCTATCCAAAAGAGGCGTTAATGGAAATAGGAAAAGTAGCGGCTGAAAAAGGGATCCTTGTAATCAGCGACGAGATCTACGAAAAGATTATCTTTGACGGCAATAAGCATGTTTCCGTGGCGTCTCTCGGGGAGGATATTTTTAAAAATACCGTTGTGGTGAATGGCGTTTCCAAAAGTTTTGCCATGACAGGGTGGAGGATAGGGTACCTTGCTTCGCCTGACAACGATCTTGTGACAGCTGTTAAAAACATACAGAGCCATTCCACGTCTAATCCGACCTCTATAAGCCAGAAGGCAACCTTGGAAGGGCTGAAAAATAGCGGGGCTATCGTAGACGAAATGAGGGATGAGTTTGAGAAAAGAAGAGATTATATGGTGGACAGAATAAATAAAATAAAAGGGCTTTCCTGTTTAAAGCCCGGAGGGGCTTTTTATGTATTTTGCAGGATACGCAAGCCGGGCCTTTCCAGCATGGAGGTGGCAGATAGGCTTTTAAATGAGGCAAGGGTTGCTGTTGTGCCAGGTAAGGTTTTCGGTTCTGACAGGCATATGAGGCTTAGTTTTGCCACCAGCATGGAGAATATTAAAAAGGGTATAGATAGAGTAGAGCAGTGGTTTGAAAATAACGCGTAGAAGGAAGTCATGGGTAAGACTGTAGTAGAAAAAATATTCAGCGCGCATAGCAACAGAGATGTAAAGGCCGGGGAAGTGGTGGTCGCAAATATAGATTTTTGTTTTGGCCAGGACGGGACCAGCATGCTTGTTATAGACGCATTCAGGAATCTTGGCGCAAAAAAAGTTTTCGATAAAGATAAATTTCGCATGGTTATAGACCATAGCGCTCCAAGTCCAAGCATAGGGGTGTCAGAGGTGCATAAGAAGATGCGAAATTTTGCAAAAGAGCATGCTCTTAAGATATTTGATATTGGCTGCGGAGTTTGTCATCAGGTAATACCTGAAGCCGGGCTTGTCATGCCGGGAGGCCTGGTAGTAGGAGCTGATTCTCATACATGCACATATGGGGCGCTTGGAGTTTTTTCAACGGGCATGGGCTCTACGGATGTTGCAGTAGCGCTTGCTACCGGAAAAAATTGGTTTAAGGTGCCTGAGACTATAAAAATAATCCTTAAGGGCAAAGCTGAAAAAGGTGTTTATTCAAAAGACGTGATACTTTATGTAATAGGAAAGCTGGGCGCTGATTACGCTACATATAAGGCGGTAGAGTTTTCAGGAGAATATATAACCAGCTTGAGCATGGATGCCCGTTTTACCATAGCTAATATGGTGATTGAAATGGGAGCAAAGGCAGGGTTGATGGAGCCGGACGAGAAAACATATGGCTGGCTCAAGGCTCAAGGCTTAAAGGGGAAGGGGAAAAATATAAAAAGCGATAAAAACGCAACATATTTAGAAGTCCTTGAGTTTGATGTGAGCAAGATTACTCCGCAGATAGCCAGGCCTCATACCGTAGACAATGTTACGCCGGTAAATAAACTGAAAAAGACAAAGATTGACCAGGCGTTTTTGGGCACATGCACCAATGGCAGGCTGGAAGACCTTGTGATAGCGCATTCTATATTAAAAAACAGGAAGATAAATGAGAACGTAAAGATGATAATCGCGCCTGCTTCAAAAGATATCTTTCAGAAGGCGATAGAAAAGGGCATAATATCAGAATTTGTAAAGTCAGGCGCGTGCGTAGTTACGCCAGGATGCGGGCCGTGCGTGGGGACTCATAACGGGGTTCTTTCCAATGGAGAGATCTGCATTTCAACCGCTAATAGAAATTTCAAAGGCAGGATGGGCAACCCGGATGCGTTTATTTATCTTGGCTCTCCCGCTACAGTGGCAGCTTCAGCTCTGGAAGGCAAGATTACAGATCCAAGAAAATACGTAGGATAACCCAAAGGATACCTATGGATATAAGAGATTTTCTGAAAGCCGCTGTTGAAAAAGATGCGTCAGATCTGCATATTACAGCAGAGTCAGCTCCTATAATAAGAATGGATGGAAAATTAATACCTTTGAATTTTCCAAAGCTGGACAAGGAGGCTTGCAAGAGGCTGGTGTACAGCATATTGGACGATAAGCAAAAGGCTATTTTTGAAAGAGACCTGGAATTAGATTTATCTCTTGATGTTCCTGGTTTGAACAGGTTCAGGGTAAACGTACATATGCAGAGAGGAAGCGTTGAGGCTGCTTTCAGGCTGGTGTC
Source organism: Candidatus Omnitrophota bacterium (assembly GCA_030649895.1). Lineage (GTDB taxonomy): Bacteria > Omnitrophota > Gorgyraeia > Gorgyraeales > Gorgyraeaceae > UBA10183. The sequence goes on along the minus strand of JAUSEX010000008.1, from coordinate 14,398 downwards.
ATTGAAAATAAGGACTATTGCCGAACTGGGGTTACCTCCCGTTGTGGCAGAGCTTTGTCGTAAAAACCAGGGGCTGGTTCTTGTTACAGGCCCTACCGGAGTCGGTAAAACTACAACGCTTGCGGCAATGCTGGACCTGATAAATACAGAACGCCAGGCAATTATTATAGTGGTAGAAGATCCCATAGAGTATGTGCATGTAAATAAGCGCAGCATAATAAAACAAAGAGAGGTTTTTTCCGACACCAGGTCTTTTTCGAACGCGCTGATACATGCGTTAAGGCAGGATCCTAATGTAATAATAGTCGGCGAGATGAGGGACATGGAGACAATAGCCACTGTTCTTACGGCTGCGGAGACAGGCCATCTTGTGTTGGCGACATTGCATACCCCTGACGCGTCCCAGACAATAGACAGGATTATAGATGTTTTTCCTCCTTATCAGCAGGAGCAGATAAAGATACAGCTTTCTACTACTTTGCAGGGGGTTATTTCGCAGCAGCTATTGCCCAGGAGAGACAGGCCGGGCAGGGTTATTGCGACAGAGGTGATGATTGCCACAAACGCAATCAGAAATCTTATCCGCGAGCATGAAACAGAACAGCTTCTGACGCATATTCAGACAAGCGGACAGCTTGGCATGCATACAATGGACAAGTCTTTGAAAGTGCTTTATCAAAAAGGACTTATCGCGGAAGATGTTTTTAAAACATACATAAGGAATCCGGATGAAGTAAGGAATTTGTAGGGTTCCAGGCTGAAGGAAAAATTCCTGGAGCCTCGAACCTTAAGCCAAAATGAGGGTTTTGCGATGAAAGGCATATCTTATAAATTTGGCAATGATATCAATACGGATTTGATTATATCCGGCAGGTATAAATTCTCCATAACAGACCCTCATCAGCTCGCAATGCATGTATTCGAGGATATCGAGCCGGATTTTTACAAAAAGATCGGCGGGGATAAATTTTTTGTAATAGCCGGCACTAATTTCGGATGCGGGTCTTCCCGGGAACAGGCTCCAATGGCGCTTAAATACGCAGGATGTCACGCAGTTCTCGCTAAAAGTTTTGCGAGGATATTTTATAGAAATGCTTTTAATCTTGGCCTGCCTTTGGTAGAGTGCGATACTGATAAGATAAAAAAAGAAGATGTAATAGAGGTTGATATTGAAAAAGGCGTTGTTGTGGGCCCGGACAAACAGTATACTTTGCGCATAAAGCCTTTTACAAAATTTCAGAAAAGTCTCGTGGAAATCGGTGGTATAGTGAATTATTACAAAAAATACGGGGGGCTGAAAATTGAACCATAAAGTCACATTGATCCCAGGCGATGGCATAGGAAGAGAAGTAAGTTTCGCTGCGAAAAGATGCATCGACGCTACGGGCGTTAAAATAGCATGGGAAGAGCAAATAGCGGGCGAGGAGGCTATTGCTAAATACGGGACAGTTTTACCTGCAAATGTCCTGGATTCCATAAGAAGGAACAAGGTGGCTATAAAAGGGCCTATTATAACGCCTGTAGGGAAAGGTTTCAGGTCGGTAAATGTGCAGCTTAGAAAAGCCCTGGATCTGTATGCGTGCTTAAGGCCGTGCAAGTTAATAAAAGGCGTAAAAAGTAGATATACGAATATAGATCTCGTGGTAGTCAGAGAAAATACCGAAGACCTGTATGCCGGAATAGAATTCAGCCAGGGATTAGAGAGGACCCAGGATATCATAGATAATTTAGAGGAATTAAGCGGCATAGCTATAAAAAAGGATTCCGCTATAGGTATAAAGCCTATTTCCATAAGCGCGTCCAAAAGAATTGTAAAATTCGCTTTTGATTACGCTGTTAAAAATAATAGGCGTAAAGTCACAGCCATTCATAAGGCGAATATAATGAAAGAAACAGACGGGCTTTTCTTGAAGTGCGCAAGAGATGTTTCCGAGGAATACAAGGGCAGGATAGAGTTTGAAGATAGAATAGTTGACAATATGTGCATGCAGCTGGTTCAAAAGCCGGAATTATACGATGTGCTTGTGTTGCCAAATTTATACGGGGATATATTGTCGGACTTATGCGCTGGATTAATAGGTGGGCTAGGGATAGCTCCGGGAGCAAACATAGGGGATAGCATGGCTTTATTTGAAGCTGTTCATGGCAGCGCCCCGAAATACACAGGGCTGGATAAAGTAAATCCTACCGCTATGATACTTTCAGGCGTATTGATGCTTCGCTATTTACGCGAAAATGATGCAGCGGATAGGCTGGAAAAAGCTACGGAAGAAGTAATAGCTGAAGGCAAATACGTTACCTATGATTTAAAAAAAGATTGCAATGATTCTACCAGCGTTGGCACAAGTCAGATGGCAGATGCAATTATAGAGAGATTGAATGCATAATAATATTCTTCGAGCGGTCACGAAAACAGAACTTGGTTAAATAGGGACAGCGACCATTTTTATCTCAGTTCCTACTATTTAAAAAATGGTCGCTGTCCCTATTTAGGAGTGGTTATATGAAAGTAGCTATTATCGGTGCAGGTAACGTTGGGGCAATGGTTGCTTCCAGGGTTATAGACGCTGATCTGGCGGATGTGGTATTGGTGGATATAGTGCCGGGTATGGCAAAAGGCAAGGCGCTGGACATTTCTGACGTAAGGCCTATAGTTAATTCCTCGGCTGATATAATAGGCACAGAGAATTTTGAGGACATGAAAGGCTCGGATATAGTAGTTATTACAGCCGGCCTGGCCAGAAAACCCGGTATGTCCCGCGACGATCTGCTGAAGAAAAACTCAGAAATAATAAAAAATCTTTCGCTCCAGATTAAAAATTATTGTCCTTCTTCAATAGTTATTGTAGTTACTAATCCTTTAGACGTGATGAGCTATCTTGTAATAAAGACCGCGGGGTTTGATCCAAAAAAAGTAATCGGGATGGCGGGTGTTCTGGATACTGCCAGGTTCATAAATGTCCTGAGAGAAAAAAATATAGATATAAACAGGAAAGGTTCTTCTCGACTCGCTTCGTACATTCGCTTTGCTCAGTACTTCCTTCGGTCGCTCGCTCGAAGAATATTGTTCGAGCGAGGCCAGCGGCCGAGTCGAGAATTATCTCAAGAAATCTTAATGATGGGAAGTCACGGAGATACAATGGTTCCTGTATCCAGGTCTAAAAATATCCCGGACAGCGTTTTCAAAGAAGCGTCAGAACTCGCCAGGAACCGCGGGGCGGAGATAGTGAAATATCTTGGTACGGGAAGCGCTTATTTTGCGCCGTCAGCGTCTGTATTTTTTATGCTAAAAGCTATAATAAAAAATGAGAAGAAAACTATGTGCGCAAGCGCTTATCTTAAAGGCCAATATGGCGAAAAAGATATTTACATAGGGGTTCCTGTTATCTTGGGCAGCCAGGGTATTGAAAAAATAATAGAAATAGAGCTTACCGAAGAAGAGAAGCGTGCCTTCAAGGAATCCGCCCGCCAAATTCGCGAATCTATCGCTAAAACCCTATAAATATATAAACCTATAGCTTATTTTTATATAATGCTTGAAATATAGCTGTAATATGATATACTTAATAAAGAGATTGTAAAAGTATGATATATATGAAAAAAGATACAATATTTAAAAAAACTATATCATTTATACTGCTGATTTCATTTTTAGTTAACAGCAATGTATATCCCTGTTCTATTGAGACCAAATTAAGGCCACCGCTTCAAACTTCATCAGAAAATATTAATAGATTTAAAGAGGCATTAAATCTCGAAAAAAGAGGCAAGTCAATGTCTGCTCTTGTTTCTAACCAAACAGTCTTTACAGATAAACAGAAAAAAACGATCTTTAAAGAAATAGAAAAATATGGTGGTGTCCTAATTCAAGACACAAAAGAAGCTTTAGGAGGACTAGAACAATCAGGAGTCTTAACTCCTCAAAACAGAGAAACTATCTTTACTATCCTCAAGGAAATCCCTCAATACGCAAAAGGCATTACAATATTTGCCTACGATAGCCTAAAAGCTTTACTAGAATCAGGCCTAATTACAGAAACTAACCAAAAGGAACTATTTAGTGTCCTCAATGAAATCCCCCAGTACGCAGAAAGTAGTACGTGGAGAGCCTACAATAGCCTAAGAGCTTTACTAGAATCAGGCCTAATCACAGAAACTAACCAAAAGGAACTATTTAGTGTCCTCAAGGAAATCCCTCAGCACGCAGGAAGTAGTACAGACAATGTCTACTATAACCTAACAGCTTTACTAAAATCAGGCCTAATCACAGAAGCTAACTATGAGAAAGTATTAAAAGATTTTACTGCTATCCTCAAGGAAATCCCCCAGTACGCAGGGAAGGATGCATCGAGCGCCTACAATAGCCTAACAGCTTTACTTAAATCAGGCCTAATCACAGAAACTATTCAGGAAGAAGTATTTGCTATCCTCAAGGAAATCCCCCAATACGCAAGGAGCAATACATCGAGCGCCTACGATAGCCTAACAGTTTTAGTAAAACCAGGCCTAATTGCGAAACCTATTCGACAAGAAGTATCTACTCTCATCAAAGAAATCCCTCGGTACGCAGGAGAAAATACAGGTAGCGCCTACAATAGCCTAATAGCTTTACTAGAGTCAGGCCTAATCACAAAAACTAACCAGGAAGAAATATTTACTATCCTCAAGGAAATCCCTCAGCACGCAAATCGCGACACGCATAAGGCATATGACTCTCTTCTAGATGTACTGAAACTCATGAAACAAAAGAACCTGCTCTTGGACCAAGATTCTCTAATGGTGATTTTAAATATGATAAAGCAGGGAGATAAGGACTCAGGCGTAAAAGGCACATTAGATGCAATAAGAGATTTTATCCTAGCCAGGGTAAAAGACCCGGTAATAGAAACAGGACCAGGATCTTCTGGTAGTCTAAGCGCTTTATTGAATTCCACATCAGATGGAAAAATTGCAGAATCCTCGTATGCAGAATTGCGCTCAAGATTCGCAGCCAGCAATACGCAGACGCAGGGTAATGTAGGCGTTTATAATTTTGCAATGGAATTAGAACAATTCATGCTTAGAAGGACCTTGATAACAAAATTAACCGGCAGAACATCTTTTAATGTTGACGATGTAGAAAAAGATCCCTTGGTAATTAAATTAAAAGAGATGAGAATCTTTCTTACTGCTTACCTGGTAGATAAAATATCGAAAAATAAAACTCAAGAAAATATAAACAAATACCTTGATATGTTAGTATCTCAAATTCAACAATTTGAAATAGAATCCGCATCAACGCAACCTGAAGCGCTTAGCGAAGAAAAGAAGCCCCTATTTTATAACTGGCTTCACAGGCAATACCCGTCGGTTATGGCTAGGGTAACTTATGGAGGATTTGAAAAAAGCCCGTTAGTTTATTCTATTTTGAATGCATTAAAAGGGGATGATTTTTATATCTCAGACTCGGATATAATCGAGATGATAAATCTAAGCTTGGACATAGATGAAATGATCAGGAAATACGCCGCTACAAATCATCCTAATGATGATTTGTGGATTACCAGTTTCAGGGAGCAGATAAGGCTCCATGCTGAATTTATAAGATGGTATCTTTCTTCCGTAAAAGAGGGAGGCGTGGAAATAAAACATACCCTGGAATATTTTATTCTTTCCTGCCTGTCCATATATGGAGGCATGTTTGGAGAAGAGAGCGATAAATTTAAAGGCATATTGCGTGAATCCATAAGCAAGAACTTTGCAATATTTGTTAAGCTGTCCCTTGGAGAGAAGTCATTGAAGGGCGCAGAAATAGATCTCCTTATAGAAAAGCTTTTATACGAAAGTTTTACCACGCTTGATAAAGAAAAGGAAGAAAATTTACTTTGGGGGGTTCAGCCATACCAAAGGGCGTATTATTCGATGCTCAGGTGCGTAGAGATGTCTGAGCCAGGTTTATTTATTTTATCCAGAAACAGTCACAGGGCATTTGAGGAGGCAGTAGAAAAGGTTAGCCAAGACACAAAAGGAGAGGTTGTAAGAATACCGCTTTCTTATTTTAGCGAACGCTCGGATCTTTTCGGGATGAGCGTTCCTGACGACCAAGGAAATCCTGGATTTCTCCTTGGAGTAATACCTCGGATGGCAGAAAGGGCAACGGCTAATCCAAATACCCCAATATATCTCGTATTGGATAACATAGAAGCTGTGCAAGGTAGTTTAAGGGTGGAATTAAATCCTGTTTTATGGGAAAAATCCTTTGTTATTCCAGAGATTAATAAGAGATTCAAAGTCCCAAAGAATCTGCATATTATATTCAGCATGGATGAGTCTAGTGAAGTGCATGACGAAGCTTTTTTAAACAGGGTCTTAAGGCAAAGAATAGGAGGGCTCAGTGAAGAAGATTTTAAGAATCTCTTAGTGAATAAGCACGGGATCAGCGAGGAATGGGCAGGAGAGTTGTCTAATTTATTTTTTAAGCTTGGTCAGGAGACATGGAAACAGCATGGCCTTTTCTTTAGCGCCCAGGATTTTGTCAATATCGCTATTTACGCTAAAAATAGAGGCGAAAAGATAGAGTTCTTAAAAGAAGAAATCTATAGGTATATTAATCTAAGATTCAGGTATCAGAAAGACAGAAAAAAATTTGGCATAGTTTTCAATAGCTTATTTGGAGCTATTCCTGAAGAATACAAGCGCAGCCATATAGAGATAAGAAATGGCAAGCTTACTGCGGATGGCGTTTCTATTGGGGTAAGCGAGGAATTTGCTGCGAGCGTAGGAAGTAATCCTGGAAAGAAATTTTCTGAAATTGTTTTAGAGGATTATGACTATGTAATAAGGGGCATAGACTTAATGCTGATTTCCCAATTGGTGAGGCAAGCGGCGTTTAGAGAGGAGGCAGCTAGCAGGGTAATTGTATTGGAAGGAGTAAGCGGAGAAGGCAAGACTCAGCTATGCCAGGTAGTTTCCAGAATATTAGGGTATAAAAATCTTGGGTTTACGGTGCATAAACGAAGCGCATTGGAGGAATTCAGGGGCGGCGTTTTTCCTGGCAAAGAAGGCTTGGAGATACATAACGATACGCCATTTTTAAAGGCTGAAAGAGAAGGCGGTTATTTAATCAATTTCAGCGAATTAAACACATCGTACAAAGGCTCTTTATTATATTGGCTTTATCCTGAATTTAGCCTTGCTGGGAAAAGGCTTCTTCCTGAGATACCAGCGCCTCCAGGCACCGGCGAACCATTTTATGTTAACCCCATATCTTCCGGAAATATTTACGTAGCAGACATAAACCCTGATGACTATAGAGCAAGAGAGAGATTTCCGCAGCAGAATAAAAATTTTTCCGCTGCCTTCTGGATGGGGTATGACTATTCCGAAGAGGACGAAAAATACCAGAAAGGCATCAAGCAGGAGATAATAGGACTTACAAAAGAGTTATTCAGGATTCATTTCAACAATCTGCCAAAAGACGAGATAGATAAATATAGCGCTATCCTAGGCGAACTTTACTATTTCTTGCAAAAGGATATGGCCAATGGCCAGATAAGATCATTATATCAGGTGCTTACATTAAGAGACGTCATAAGAACTATCAAGATGTTCAGATATTATCAGAAAACAAAAGGCCAGGCTAGCGAAACAGCTTTTAAGAATGCAGTAAAGTCATGTTTATGGTTAATGTGGCAGGAAAAAGAGCCGCAGGAAAAAATAAAGGCCAGGCTCCTGGAAATGGATTTATGGATAAAAGAAGACTTAGACATAAAGGGATTTATCAGAGATGCCCTCGTCTCTAACTTAGGGCACTTGATCATACATTCAAATGCCGCAGGGGATGGATATGAGATAATAAAGGAAGCTCTGCCGGCAGAGAACATTACTCATTATATGAGCGTGAGCGATTTTATAGAATTAGAAAACCTTGTAGGTGAAACTTCTGTGGATTTGGAAGGCAAGTTAGGCGTATTTCAAGGAGCGCTTCTTAAGATAATTGAGCAGGCAGAATCAGATCCCGGCAAGGAACATCTTTTTATCCTGGATAATTTTCATCAATTAAATCCAGACACAGCCATAGGCTTGAATAAAGCCCTGCAGGAAGGCAGGATAGAGCTTTCTCCCTCTGTGGCGAGTGTTTATAAAGGCAGGTTAGTAGACGCTAGGTTTGCGGTTATCCCTGAAAATCTCAGGATAATAGCGTTAACCTATATTACAAAAGAGCCTTCTCATGATGATAAATTGCCTATGAGCGGCGCGGAATTATCAAGACTGGTGAGCGTGGCTTTACCTGACGAAATGTCAGGTTTTTGGATTGAAGGATATTTACGGGATAAATTAAGAATCGAAGACGTAAAAGGAGAAATAGCCAAAGAGGTTATTTCCAAGGCAAAACTTATATACGAAGCTTATGTCAAAGAATATGAAAACGGGAACCATAGCCAGATAAGATTAAGCAAGCGTGATTTGGACGAATACTTAGCTCAGATACTCAGGACCAGGGATAATCTTGATGCAAAGGTTATAGGGGAGATAGCTTATTACACAATAGGAATGTGTTTGAGCGATAAGGCGAGAGAACCATTTATGCCTAGGTCGCCTCCATCATTAGAGTATATTCAAAAAAATGGAGGCATTTATTTAAAAGTAGGCCTTGCGGAATATAAAACAGGCTATTCTGATATAGCCTCTAGCCATAGAGAGTCCTATCTTTGCCCAGTAGACGAAGTATTAGAAATTTATGAGTCAATATTATCTGCCTATATGGAAGACAGAAAACTAATTTTACTCGAAGGCCCTCCTGGCGGAGGAAAGACCGCCATAGCTGAAGATATAGCCAAAAGGCTTAACTTGAGGTTTAAAAAGATTTCCATGTACAGGGAGATAGATCTCTGGGAATTCCTGGGGAAAATAGAAAGAGTCGGGCATAGTAAGTTCAAAATAACATGCGGGAAAGAGGAAGGAAAGTTTCTTTCCGAATTCCTGGATTTCTTGGAAAATGGGGGCGTTTGGTGTTTTGACGAAGCCAATATCTCCAAGGCTTCGATTGAGGCAATGAGTTTTATTACTCAGATCGTAAGAGGAGAGCCAATAGATTTAGGCATATACCATAACGGCGTAAAGATAGGAGAGCATTTAATAAGCGTTCATCCTGATTTTAAGGCGTTTATTACTATCAATCCATGGGAAACTACCAAGGAAAGAAAAGATATCCCTCTCGAGATTCTCTGGCTTGCTAAAAAAATATACGTTACAGATAACTGGAAAGAGGAAAGTTACAGAAAACTTATTGATTATTATCTGAAAGACAAAAATGCCATGACCCGAGAAGACATAGGGCGGCTTATTAAACTGCACATTTTTATGAAATATATTATGGATGAACAATTTAAGGATTCTTATAAAGGTGATATCCCCGAGGAAGTAAAAGGCTTTAGTTTTAGTGAATTTAATGAGCTTTATACTTATCAATACGGAGTCAGTCCGAGAGAATTAATACGTATAACAGAGCTGGTGAATAGGCATATTAGTTTATTTGAGGCCATACTGCTTAATTATCTTTTTCAGTTTAGCGCGCCTTCGGATTTAAAACGAGCTATAGACATCGTAGAAAAAGTGTTCCCGGGTTTTAAAGAGTTTTATACCTCATGGCAGAAAGAAAGGAGTGTATATTTTAGAGGAAAAGAGGTCAAACTTGAAAATCCGGAGAGAGAAAACTTCTTCACACCGGTTTCTTCCCAGATAACCTCTCTTAAGGCATTAGCCTTAAGCCTATCAGGTGGAAAACAGCATACGCTAATACTATCTGAACAGGGCAGTTACCCCCTGGAGCTCGTTAGATTTTTCTCCCAGGCCATGGGCTGCGAGTTATTTGTATTTGATAGCAGTCCTTTTGTAAATTCAGTGGAATTATTAGGCAGCCAAATGGTTAAATTCGGAGATTTAAATCAGAAAGGCACAGCTGAAAGCACTGACGAACTGGGGACTGTCTTGGGATTTATAGGCGAGCATCTTATAAAAGAGGATGAATATGATGAAAAAACAGCGCAAGATAAGCCTATCAAGATTTTGTATTTATCTTCCATTGACACCATGTCCAGCGAGGAGCTTGAATCACTGAATGATTTTCTAAATACAGGCAGGATAAGAATAGGTGACAAGTATTATGTGCTTCCCGGTAATGTGCGAATAGTGGCTGAAACATCTGTCTTGAGGAAAAAGCGTTTTTCTTCTCCGTTTTACAACAGGTTCCAGAAGATAGGCCTGGGAGCTGTTATTGAAAGGGATGAGGTCTTTACTTATCTTGATAAATATTACCCTGGTTTAAGCACGGAAGAAAAATCCCTGATCTATGGGGCGGCAAAAACTGCGTGGTATCTTGATATGGGCCGCTATGGAGTAGGTTGCAATTTGGACCGTAATAAATTTACCTATAGATACGGGTTCAGCATAAAAGATGTATACAAGCTTGCTGAATTAGTGGTGCAGGAAAGGATGAGTCAGGCAGATGCCGCGAAGGTAGATTCTGTAAAGACTGTTTTAACATGTATTCTGAGATTATATGGTAATGGCATGGACGATACATCCAGCAAGGACAAACCCTCTGACAGAAAACTCTATTTTGGAGCTTTATTTGAGGAAGTGTTCAAATATGAAGGCATAGACGAAAATACCATAAAAGAATTAGAATCAAAGATTAGAGAGGTGGAGAGGGAATGGGTTGATATAGTAGTCAGCCCAAAAGAATTAAATGACGGCATTACCCTTACAAATGGATTTAGGATAAAAGAAGAAGGAGAGTATATAGCAATAGGCACGCCTATAAATAAATACAGAATAAAGAAAGATTCCTTAAGCCAAGAGACAGAGCTTTCAGGCGGACTTAAGGTAAGGCTGGAGAAAACTGGGCTTTTGGTGTCTATTAGCATGATCAAATCTATAGGACAGATAGACTCTGCTACAGACACTAACTACGGGTTGCCTCCGGAAGAGGTTCCAAGAAGGGATTATATAAATTATACAGGAGCGATCAACGAGGCCGCGTCGATTATATTCTGGGCAAGCCGCAGGGTAGAGGATTCTACCGGGAGAGAAAGGCCGCCTTTACCAATAATACTTATGGGTAAAACAGGCGGGGCAAAGAGCACTATAGTAAGAAATTTAAGCCGCATAACAGGAGCGCCTTTACATACACTCCACTGTTACGACAACATGGAACCAGACGCGCTTTTTGCCGGCATGGGCATTGCGCAGAAAGGCAAGGAGAGAAAAATCCTGTTTTCATTAAAGGAATTCTTCAGTGATTTAGGTAAAATAAACGGCGAATATTATTATCCACCGGGTAAAAACAGGCATTCTACCAGGAAGATACTTTTCCTTGACGAGGCAAATGTTAGCCCTCAGATTCTCTATTGCCTCAAACCTTTATTCAGAGGGGATAGGAATTTTACTTTTTATTTATTCGGAGAAAAGTTTACAGTAGAGCTTGATCCAGAAGTGATCCTGTTTATAGCCGGAAACCCGCCCGAGACTCATAGCGACAGAAAGAGTTTTCCATGGGAGATAATAGAAGACGGCCTAAAGATATGGGTCCCTGCCCTGCACACATATCTTGAATCAGAAAGGGTAAAAAAAGAAGACCTCGTATCAATACTTTTCGGCATGCATAAAAGAAAAATGAAAGAATTAGAGACTGACGCGCAAGAAGATGAGACATATGCTGCTGAAAGCGAAAAACTTACAAATAACGCCCTCAATGTAATAAAATTAGAGCCGCTAAAAATTCCTGACACTGGCTATGCGCGTTATGATAGAAGAAAACCTTTTGCCGAACCAGGCAAATCAAAGAAAGAAGACATGGTTACGCCAATAAGAAAAGACATTTCTTTTGAGTATAGTATCCAAAAGATAACAGAAGGCTTGAAAAGAGTTGGCTCTATTCAAGACGGAGTTTCAAGATACCAATATTTTCTCGATAATATATTGAGGGATTATCTATTGGCTTTGAGCGATGGAGCAGGAAATATTAAATGGTATAAAGATGGGGATAAAGAATCTTTGACTTATATGGTTCTCGAAACAGCGAGCGCAATCGACAATAACCTTTTTGAATGCCTAAGAGACATAGTAAATTTATACCTACAGCCTTCAATAAACTATAGCAGGGTAAGAGAAAGATTGATGGAGCTTAGAAAAAAAGTATTAACTAATGAAGCTGTAAATAGATTTATATTTTCTTTCCCGATACTTAAAGATAACAGGTTGTTTATCCTCGTTGAAACAGAAAAAATAAAAGAAAGGGTGCTTATTGAAAAAGGGCATCTTGAAGAATTAGGCATAGAGACAACCGGATTTAAGGACAAAATCCCTCTTGTGGCTTATGTTGTGGAACGACATCCGTTTATGGAAGAAAAAAGAGCCCGGGGCGTCTTTAAAGGCGAAAATTATGCGCTTATTTATGAGGAATCCACATTAGCAAGTTCGGGACAAACCGAAAAGGGCGAACTTATTTCCTGGGTAGGATATCATGAAATAGGCCATTTGGTTGATCATATTCGCTCGCTTAGCGAGCAAATATCTTCGCATCCCAATATAGAGCTATTCTCCATGCTATTTCCGGTGATTTTTGCCAAAGATAATAAAAGATATGTTGAAAAAGAACTTCTGTATTTACTGAATTCAAATAAGGATGCCAGCTCTTATTATTGCCAGGCAGCAAAGGGCATCTTCAATGGATTCTTGAGGGTATTAAAGGAAGAAAATCCAGGCGATTCTCAATTGCAGGAGATAAAGGAAATAACAGATTCTTTTGAAGATGAGTATATACATGCTATATATAAAAAGATTGCGGTACTCGATAAAACCTTGATAAGTAAAATAGGGATAAGGTTATACAAAGATGCCTGGGAAAAGAAATTTATAGGAGATTATTATCTTTCTACAGCTAAAAAAGGCAGGTATAAATCCGAATCAGACAAGGCAAGAGGCGATGCGATTAGCGAATTTACAGAAGGCATAGCTAATCCTCCGGATGTTGAGGTCAAACAAAATGAACAGCAGGAAATAGAACAAAAAGTCGAGATTAAATCTGACGCAAAAGAAAAAGAGGATATGCCGGGTGTAGAATTTGAAGGCAATGGAGAAGGCGGCGGAGAAGAAGGCGAGGTCTCTCTGGAAGGCGTTGTAGTAGAAAAAGGGTGGCTTGAGACCTATTACCAGAAATTGGGTAGTTTTGCCAAAAAATTTATAGATATATTTGCCAGCGAACCAAAACAAGAGGAAGTCCATGCTGCCTCAGGAAGGAGGCTTGATATAAGAAAATGGATAACATTGTCCCAGAAGGTATTTAAGAGAACTATTATAGAAGAATCTACGCCGTCACTTTATATGAGCGTGACTGTGGATGTAAGTGGAAGTATTGCAGGTAGCCCAGCCCTGGTAAAGGCGTTTACCAATATGACCAAATTCTTTGAAAGCCTGCTTTACGTTGCAGGCAGGAATACCTCTAGTGTAAGATTTTCTTTGAGCGCTATAGGCGAAGAATTTCACAGGGTTTTTGGTTTTGACGATTGTAAAAAAGAAGATATCTTAAGAGGTTCTGTCCAAGCCCTATGGCAGCAGAATGACTTTGGCGGAATTAATACAGCGAGCCTTGTAACAGGATTAAGAAGGTTATATGGACAATCTGTGATTCCTACTGGAAACAGGCTTCACATAGTTCTCACTGATGGTGGTGAGACTTCTGGTAAAAGCTTTGAAGAGCTTAAGACAATGGTTAATTCTTTTGAAGAAGAGTATGGTGTTAACGTAATATTTATAGGAGTGGGAACAAAAGAAGTAACAAGCTATAACAGATATTTGTTATTAGGCGAAGATCCGAACGATAGCCAGCTTATGAATATACTTATCAGGATTGCCAGGGAAAAGGTCCAGCGCGGGAATCTACCTTTAGGAGATTTGAGCAAGGCATTAGGCTTAGAAACCCCTGTTTTAAAGACAAAGGATGCGTCTATGCCCCTTGCCTCAAACCAGACAGTTTTTACCCCTCGCCAGAAAGCCCATGGGATGAATGGGGCTGGCTCGGGATTCGCTCAAAATGATTCGAAAGATGGTGAGCGAAGTCGAACCATAAAACCGTGGAGCTTCACAGATGAACAGAAAAAAGCGATTTTTAAAGAGATAGAAAAATACTGCGGTGGTTACATTAAACATGCAGAAGAATCTTTAGGAGAACTAGAACAATCCGGAGTTATAACTCCTCAAAATAGAGAAGCTATCTTTACTATCCTCAAGGAAATCCCCCAGTACGCAGGAAATAGTACATCGAGAGCCTACAATAGCCTAACAGCTTTACTCAAATCAGGCCTAATCACAGAAACTAACTATGAGAAAGTATTAAAAGATTTTACTACTATCCTCA
>JAUSEX010000005.1 GCA_030649895.1 Candidatus Omnitrophota bacterium | reverse complement strand
GAAGATTTTCCGCTGCGCGCGGGCGGGGCGCGGATACTCAATAAATCACACAAAATATCACCAGGCGTAAATATCCTCTCGTTAAAGTATAAAGCTGAAGCCGATGATTTTTCTGATGTATGCCTTCCCCTTAAAATACTGCCTGACGGCTCGCGGCTATCAATCTTATTCCTCTTTATCGGCAGGCCTTTACCCTGGCTTGAGCTCGCAGTTAAACCATTCTGTTCGGATTTAGTAGTTACGCAGGCGCCAAATGAACAAGAAACTGTAACGACTGCGTTTTCTTCTTGAAATAACGGCGAACTGTTAATTTTAAAATCTTTTTTTGAGATAAATATTTGGCTCGATTTTATATCGTTTTGGCCAAGAGGGACAATAGAGATTCCTGGCATATTAGTGTTCGTGTCTGGAATATAAATAGCCCCCTGGGGATTTTCAATACTGCTTACAAGTAAAATCTTTTTCCCCGGGCTTTTTTCATCCGGCTTTGACTGTTGAGAGCCAACAATATCTATAGGAAAATACGGCAACTCCTGTTCAATAAATTTCATTAATTCAATATAATCTCCAACGTCCAAAACATCCCTCTTCTCAAGCGCTCTCCTTAAGATCATAATAGGTTCTTTATTTGAGAATAGGGTTTTTACCTCTCCAAATAAATCTGAATTATACCTATATTTAATTCCATCAAACACACGATACATTCCTTCAACGCTCAGATTATTTTTAATACCGGCAACAATATACGTTAGCACTATTTCCATCATCGCGCGCTTATAGCGCAGGCTATCTAAATTGTCAAAATCTTTTCCCGCGGATTTAACCTTGACGCCCTCACCGTCAACAATACCCATCAAACCTCTTACATTGGTATGCCGTGAAATAAATTCCTGAACATAACGTATTTGCCTACCCATAACTAAATAGGGACCGTTTCCTACTGCGATATGCAGACGCCTTAATTCTTCCTCTAATTCTTCTAATGTGGCTTCTACCCAAAGCACATTGAAGTCCTTATAATAAACCTCTGTCATTTCATTATGATGCGTTAATAGAGAAATTTCTGTCTGGATATAGCCTTTCTTGTATAAGGCGTAGAATTGCTGCAAGCTGATGCGTAATGATTGGGAGAGATACTCAACAGCCTCTTCCTTGCCGCGCAAAAAGATCAATTCTTGCGACGGCATAACCAGGATATCCCAGGGCGCGTCATATTCCACCATCACGGCATTGCCTGAAATAGCATGGCAGCGGACGTTGCGGATAAAAGGAGAAACTTCGGCAATTTTAAGTAATCCCTGATAATCCCCCTGGGCGTCACGCGGGCTGGCAAATAATTTACTTACCCGTAGCTGCCTATCATTGAGAGGCACCAGCATATTTCTTCCAAAGCGTATAGAAAACCCGCAGCCGCTCACTTTCTTTTGAGCGGTCAGCACGGCGATAAGCTGTTCCAGGGTTTGCGTATTCTTCGGGATGAACTGGAGGTCATTGGAAAAAAGCAATCTGAAAATAAGATAGAAACCAAAAAATCTGTATGTTTCTCCTGAATTCTCTTCAAGGGCAAGGTAATAATAATACAGCTGTTTGATAAGTATAACGCGCTTCGGCTCATCAAAGGCCGCGAATACCAGATATACTTTATACAGGTTCTCTTTGAGAAATGTCTCAAAGGCTTCGTCATTTTGCCCAACAACATCCCTTACGAACATTTTTTCTAATTGCTCGTAGAATATGTTTTTAACATAATCCCGCTTTAGCGCAGGAATCCGGAGAGCCGACATTTCGCTATTTTCAAGGATGACCTCTTCATGATTGTTCAATACACGCTCAATCACTTCTGGGTTTTTGATATAGGTAAACACAAACTTTTTTGCCTGCCTTTTCTGCTTTTGTTCTTTTATTTTTGAAGATATGGACTCCCCGAAGCCAAGAAAGATGGCGAAACATATGTTAGTTAACACATAAAACAAAAACCCGAAGATTATATACCACTCGTATTTATCTACCCATAACGAAAACTCTTGAGAACTTGTTAATTCTTTATTCCACGGGCTCTTTTCAAGCTTTTTTCTAAGCGCTGATTTAATTTCCTTAAAATCAATACGCTGCCATTTTTTAAAATTAATCAACGCGTGACCCCACGCGTCATCTGCTTCGGAAAACATCTTACACATACTTTGGGTGTCTTGATTCAAATCTACCATAGAGAGAAACGCTTCCTTGGCAGCCTGACGCACGATTACATTATCCGACCATAAAATTTCAATCAAGACCCGGCTGTCTTTGGTTGAACGGGCCATGGCAATGAGCGTTTGGGTGATAAATTCTTGGTCAAAGATGTTACAAGACCTGTCTTTTAAAATGTTAAGTAAAGGCTTCACCGCGCGGCTATCTCCACTATTGCCAAGCTCCTTGATAGCAGAATACCTGCCGGACACATTCTCAGCTTTCAGTTTTTTTATTCCCTCATCCACATTTATATCTTTGCTATTTCCCCGCTCTTCGCTTAATGGTACAACCGCGGAGATCTTGGCGAAAGATTTCTGGAATGGCAAAAATAAAAGAATAACAGTAAAAAACACGCCAAGAAAAACGGCAGCTATTCTTCTTCTAAGTAAAGATAGGGACGATTCTCTTTCTCCTTCCAGCGGGCTGGCTCTATTTGAATCAATTTTAAAGCTGTCCGGGTAACAAACAGCCTGATCAACCTGCCGCGCCAAAACAGAGCTGGAGGCTTTTCCTTCAGGCTCATTGTAATCTTCGCCTTTGGGGTTTTGCTTAGCCGCGGGTTCTCCCGGATTACGCCTGCGGTAGGCCGGATTTGATTTTAAGGAAAGAAGCTTATAGGAGAAAATATAAAAGACTATAAATCCGGCAATCCGGCTTAAAATACTGCCGGCCGGCAAAGCGCTTTGTGAGGACAGTAAGGCGTATATACCGCCGATAAGCCCCGCAAAAAACTGTTTGCGGTTAGATGTTTTTCTAAAAATCAGTCCAAGATACACAGACAATCCTGCCGCGCATAAGCCCAGCATGGCGCCGAAGACAAAATGCTTATAATCTCCGCTTCTTTGCGCAATTTCAAGAATAAGCGCGGGACAGAGCCATGCCTCTAAGGCGGAAGAGCTGGATTTTGCTGAAGATTTTCCGCTGCGCGCGGGCGGGGCGCGGATACTCAATAAATCACACAAAATATCACCAGGCGTAAATATCCTCTCGTTAAAGTATAAAGCTGAAGCCGATGATTTTTCTGATGTATGCCTTCCC
>JAUSEX010000048.1 GCA_030649895.1 Candidatus Omnitrophota bacterium | reverse complement strand
CGAGATTGGAAAGTAAGCTAAACATGTAGATACTCTTGTTGGGATATTGAAGGACGCGGATTCGAATTCCGCCGCCTCCACCACTCGGCAAATGGGGCAAGTTTGAGGTACTTGGCGAGGCGATTTTCCGCCGAGAAATTCAAGCGCCGCTCTTTTAAAATAAAGTTCGAACCAATCTTTTCCAGAAATTCTTTCTGGGATTCTAAATTTCCCTCACGAAGCATGTAACCGGCTCTATTGAGAAGAGTTACGAATGACCTTGCTTGTTCGAACCAATTATTACCTCCATCAGCAAAATCTCTCAAAGATTCCTGTAATTCCTTCTTATTGTTGAGTAGTTCAGCTTTCTTTTTGGCATAGATTTCCTTTGAAATACCACTTTCAAGATAGAGGTCTATAAGTTTATTTATCTTAATATCTAAAATACTAATTTCATGTTCGAGATTTTGCTGATGGGGATGCGATGACTGGACATCACGAGCTTTATCTTTTTCTAATTCTTTCATAATCTTGGATGTCCAGTCATCACATAAAGAAACTTTTTGAAAAATGCCCCTGATTTGCTTTATGAGATTTTCTTCGCGAATATACTTTTGCGAGCAATTTGTATATCTCTTAGTACAGCGATAATATGTAAACTCTTTATGTCTCTCAGCTGTTATCGTGCGCCCACATTCGCCGCACTTCATAAGCCCACGAAATACAAATGCCCTCTTACTGTATCTTGGCTTACCACGTTTCTTTAAAACACTCTGGCATTTTTCAAAAAGTTTCTTTGTAATAATTGGTTCGTGAGTTGCTTCGAAGGCCTCGCCCCAGTATCTGAGTATGCCATAGTAGAATGGGTTAGTAAGGATAAGTACGAGCTTACTTTCACCTATAAGCTTATCATTCCTTGTGGTAAAGCCGAGGGATGAGATAGTATCTTTTAGGCGCGTTAGTGTGTATTCACCTGTTGAATATAACTCGAATATCTTACGCACTAACGGAGCCTTGTCTCTATCGATAACGATCCCGCGACTCTTGGGATCATTCAGATAACCGACTGGCGCCATGCTAGGATATACGCCATTACGCACTTTCTGGCGTATGCCACGCTTGATATTCTCAGAGAGATTATCTATATAATACTTACTCTGTCCGAATGCTATAGAGAGCATAAACTTACCCTGAGCAGTATTATCGAAGCGATACGTTGGAAACTTCAGGTCATTTATGATGCCCTTATCTATGAGATAGATAATCTTACCGCCATCAAGCGAATTGCGCGCCAGTCGGTCTGGGTGCCAGGCTAATATTCCCTCGGCTTTACCTTTCTCTAAGAGTGAGATCATCTCATTGAAGATAGGTCTACCAGGCACTTTGGCTGACTTAGACTCGATAAACTCCTGGACTATATCGAGATTCTCTTTTATGGCATACTCTTTGACTTCAGTAATCTGCGCTTCGATAGATAAAATCTGCCTATCTTCTTCATCAGTGGACTTGCGGACATAGAGGACGTATCGCATGCAGGCTCCTTTCTTAAAGTGAGGGAAATTTAGAATCAGTTATTTTGCCTTTGAGATATATGGCAATCTCAAAGGCAAAATAACTAAAAGATTGGTTCAAGAACTTTATTTTAAAAGAGCGGCGCTTGAATTTCTCGGCGGAAAATCGCCTCGCCAAGTACCTCAAACTTGCCCCATTTGCCGAGTGGTGGAGCGTTTACGAGTTTGTTCGAACGTTTTTTGTCATTCCCGCGAAAGCGGGAATCCATAACACTGTCATTGCGAGTCCCGACAAAGTCGGGACGAAGCCTGCCTACCGGCAAGGCAGGCAATCTCAAAGACAATAA
>JAUSEX010000047.1 GCA_030649895.1 Candidatus Omnitrophota bacterium | reverse complement strand
GAGGCCTCTAAAACTGCTAGCCTGGACAGAAAGCCTACTTATAATATTTTATGTACCGCCGCTAAAACTTCCTCCGAGCTGATAGAACTCATACATTCGTGCGTTCCAATACTACACTGCGCTTTTTTGCACGGAGAACACTTAAGATTTTTGCGTATCACTATATCTTTATCGCCTACCGGGCCATATTCACTGGGGTCAGTCGGCCCGAATATCGCCACAACCTTTACTCCAAGGTCAGAAGCTATGTGCATACCAGCGCTATCGCATGTCAAAAGTAAATTGAATTTTTCTATAAGCGCGAAAAGCTCATTCAGGCTCGTCTTTCCTGTTAAATCAACAAGGCTAGGGTGTTTTACTGCGTTCGCAATTTCTTTTGATAATCCTGCCTCATTTATATCGCCTATTAAAATAACTTTATACTGTGGGTTTTTTAAGACATTGCTTATAACATCTATAAACCCTTCTTTTCTCCACTGCTTTAAATGGCTCCTGCTTCCAGGGCTCACTCCTATAAGAATATCCGCATGCCTGACCCCTCTATCTTGCAGAATCTTTTCTATCGTGCCTCTGGAGTCTTTGTCTATGTAAACATTTTTTTGCTCTCTGTATATTATTCCAAAAGGCCTTAAGCTGTCCAGATGTACCAATCTTTTATGTTTTATTCCTGACTTATACATCCGCGGCCACAAAACAGCAGCTTTCAAGGCACGGATGAGCAATGGCCGCTCAGTATCATTTCTCTGACCTTTAGGCCGGAGAAATTGATTTCCGGAAAATAAACCCAGCCTGTTTTTCGCTCCAATAAGCACCGGCAGAAGACTTGTCTTCATATCAACTGCCATGTCATATTTTTCAGCCTTAAGCTTTTTTACAAACGCTATTTTATCTTTCAACCTGGCATGTTTATCGTAAACAAAAACTCTGTTAACCCTTGGGTCTTTCTTAAAAACCTGTTCAGGCCTTGGCCCTACCACAACATCTATAATTGCGTCTGGAAAATTATCTTTCAGCGCGCACAAAACAGGCAATGTTAAAATCACATCGCCTATATTGGAAAGCGTGATAAAAAGAATTTTACGGACATTTGATAATTTCATTAAGCGCTCCTAATGCATCTTCTACTGTTACTGCTTTCATGCACCTGTTATCTTTGCATTTAGAATCATAACACGGTACCTTACAGCCTATATCTTTATGCAATACCCTGTATTCTCCGTCTCCGTACGGGCCTGTTAACTCAGGAGAAGTAGGCCCGAAAATCGCTATTACATTAGCCCTTGCAGCCACGGCAAGATGCATAGGCCCGGAATCATTTGAGATAACGCACATTGCCTTTTTAAAAATAGCGCCGAGCGTTTTCAAATCAGTCTTGCCGCACAGTATCACAGGCTTATGTTTCATTAAACGCGCTATATCTTCCGCCAGTAGAATATCTTTCTCCGCGCCGGTCAGCACAATAGACGCCTCTGATTTTTTAACTATCCCATCCCCTAATCTCGCGAAGTTCTCCAAAGGCCATCTTTTAGGATTCCAGTTCCCCCCTGCGTTAAGAACTACGAAATTCTCGTCTTTTACGCCGGCGTCTCTTAAAATATTTTCTGCATTTTTGATATTGTTTTCGGAAATAGCTATCTCATAATTTTTATTTTTGGTCTCTATGCCCATGGCTTTTGCAATATTTAAAAAATATTCTACCTTATGCAATTCCTTATGAGGGGCATCGACTCTTTTTGTCAGCAAAAATCCTGCCCTCTTGGACCTGTAACCCACCCTATGCGGTATTTTTGAAAATAAAAGCAGGAGCGTCCTGCTGAAGGATTTTCTTAATATAAAAGCTACGTCAAAATTCTTCGACCTGAGATAGGATATTATAGAAAATCTTCTCAGGAGGTTTTTGTGCTGTTTTTTTTCGTCATAGATTATAATTTCATCTATATTGCGGTTCCCTTCCAGTATCCCGTAACATCTGGGATGCGTGAGAACCGCGATATAAGACTTGGGGTATTTCTCTCTTATCGCCCTTATAAAAGGCGTCGCAAAAAGCGTATCTCCAAGCCAATTAACATTTACTATAAGTATGCTTTTCATATAGCTTCCGCGCGGCTCTGCGGTCATTTTCCAGCTCGCTTCGCTCAGCACTTCCTTAGGTCGCTCGCCCGAAGAGTCCTGTTCGAGCAAGGCCACGGGCCGGGCCGAGAACTTCCGCGTAAGTTCCGCGATCTCTAATCCTTGTCCCTATGCTCCTTGATCCAGGTGTAAAATCCTGTTATCTCAAACCAGAATACCAGTAAATTATCTGAAGTGCTTGATATCCTTAACCGCTTCATGGCAAATATATCATGCTTTGGATATCTTTTTCCTGGATTAGTTGCAACTGCGATTTTATATCCAGCCTCCACGACCTTTTTCCTGACGTCTTTATTGAATCCGCCTAAGGGATAACTGAAAGCATATATCTCTCTGTCCAGGTGGCTTTCTATCGCGGCCTTTGAATCTTTTATCTCGGAATCCAATTTCTGAACCGGCTGCGTTGGAAGCCAGGGATGAGTCATGGTATGGCTGCCGATTGCAATAACCCCGCTTTCGGACATTTCCAAAATCTGGTTCCAGGTAACATAGCCTTCCGTCCCTACCAGCGCAGGGATTATAAAAATAGTGGCGTGTAAACCAAGCTGCTTTAAAACAGGATACGCATTAGTGTAATTATTCTCGTATCCATCGTCAAAAGTAACAGCTATCGTTCTTGGAGGAATTTTATTTTTCTTTACGATCTCAGCGAGATCTTCCAGTTTCACGACATTATAATGCCGCTTTTTCAAAAAATACATCTGTCTTTTAAAATTCTCCGGAGAAACGCTCAATCTCGAAACGGCGCTATCTCCGTCTATCTTATGATACATAATAACCGGCGCCACATACTGGGATTTGGCGTATAAAAATACCCCGGCTCCAACAATCAGAACTATTGTTATAATTACATATCTTTTTCTTATACTAAATTTCATTTGATCCTATGTTTTTTTGGTTAATTGGCGCGCTAAAGCGTGCCCCGCAACACGCTTCCCTATAAACGTTTTCCGTCCTGTCTACCATACCATTTATAGAAAACTTTTTTACCACTATCTCTTTTCCCGCCTGCGCCATCCTTGCGTAAAGGGCCTTGTCCTTTAATAATCTCAAAACAGGCTCTACCAAAAGCGCAGGATTAGACGGCTCCACAAGAAAACCATTTACATTATTCTCTACAACGCTTGAAATGCCTCCCACGTTAGTAGCCACAACAGGTTTTCCTGAAGCCAGCGCCTCCAGAAGCGCCAGGCCCAAACCTTCCCTCCTGGCAGGCGTAAACATGAAGACGTCTATAATAGCCAACACGTTCACCGTGCTCAACTGCGGTTTAATAAAGACCACGTTATCGGAAAGCCCGAGCCGCTGGCTTAGCTTTTCTATCTCCCGCCTTCTATCTCCATCGCCTGCAAAAACAAGCTGGACATTGGGTTTTTCTTTGAGTATCTTGAATAGCGCGTACAAAAGCATATCGTGCCCCTTATCAGGAGTAAACCTGGCTACCGTCCCTATCACGCTATGATCCCTTTTTATCCCGAACTTATCCTTTATCTTATCCCTTTCATCCTCTGAAAAACCCTTAAGAAATTTCTTTATCTCTATACCGTTATATATCATCAAAACCCTGTTTTTATCCACTCCGAAATAATCTATAAGATTTTCTTTTACCGCGTCGCTTATCGCAATAACCCTGTCTCCCCAGGCTGGCAGCAAAATCCTGCCTATATTTTTATTAAAAAATCCGTGGCATGTTGTGATTAACGGAACTCCGGATAATTTTGATACAAAAAATCCGATAATCTGCGTAATCCTTGTCTGGCTGTGTATAATATCTATATGAAGCCTTTTAACTATTTTTGTAATCTCAAAAATAGCCCTGAAAACCTTCGGGTTTAGTTCAGATTTCGTCAGCATGTCTATATTTATATGAGAAACTCCCGATTGCGCCAGTTCAGGCGCAAGCATACCTGAGCTGGATACGACAAAGACTTCATGGCCATTGGCTTTTAGCGCCTTTGCGAGGCTAACTGTGTACGTGCTTATGCCGCCGATATTGAGATGAGTGGTTAAAAGCAATATTTTCATATTTTTATTTTTTCCATTATCAATTTATATACTTCATCTACGCTGATATTCTCCATGCAGACATTCCGCCTGCATTTGGATTTATAGCATGGGCTGCATTTTAAATCTTTTCTTACAACTACCCCTTTCTCATTTGGCTCGAAATGCCTGGCAGGATCAGTCGGCCCGAATAAAGCTATAAAATCAACGCCCATACTTGAAGCAACATGCATCGGCGCGCTATCGCCTGTTATAAAAACCCTGCATCGAGTTACAAGCGCGGCAAGCTGTGTTATGGATGTCATGCCTATTGCGTTCACGGGCTTTGCAGAAGAAATCTTAGCAAACTCTTTCGCTAAATCAGCTGCGTCATTTGACCCTACTAGAACCACCCTTATGTCTTTTTCAGCGAGCATGTCGGAAAGCCTTGCAAAATTTTTCAGGGGCCACCTCTTTGTCTCCCACCTGCGGCTAGAGCCGATATTGATCCCAACCAGCACCTGGCTATCGCTAACCCAGGCATTTTTCAACAAAGCGTTTATGTATGAAAAATCTTCCTTTGAAGGCCATATCTCAAGATATGTAGAAGCTCCCATTGTATCAATCTTCATGCTCTTAAGCAGCCTGAATTGTTCGGCCAATGGCGTAGCTTTTATATTTAGATATTTTATCCTTTTGTTTACAAAAAAGCTCAGCTTCTTGTTGTCATAACCAAACCTTTGGGGTATGGCGCCCAGCCATGAAATCAGATGGCTCGTTCTATTATTTTGAAAATCTATAGACATATCAAAATTCTTCCGCCTTAAAATAGCAGCTGTCTTCAGCAACCCTTTCAGGCCCCTGTCCTTGTCGTTTTTATCATACAGTATCAATTCGTCTACATAAGGGCAATTTTTGAGTATATGCTTTGCCTTAGCTCCTATTAAAACGCTTATATGAGCGCCTGAAAAATGATTTTTTAGGACCCTCAGGCTAGGAACAATCAGCATCACATCGCCTATAGCGCCAAATTTTATGACAAGTATGCTTTTCTTTTTACAAGCCTCTTCATAAACCTTAATAGTATCTTCTGCCATTTTTACGAGGCTGTATTCCTTCTCTATTTTTTTCCTGGCTTCTATTGCTATGGCTCTGGATAACTCCCTGTCCTTCAATATCCTGATTATTGAATTCACCATTTCAAGAATATCGCCTGGCCTGACCAATATACCGGTATGCCCGTCTTCTATAATCTCTATTGCGCCCCCTATCCGGGTAGCTATAACAGGCACACCGCTGGCCCCCGCTTCAATAATCACCCTTCCGAACGCCTCCTGGCCTATCGAAGGGAGCACCAGAAGATCCAACCCGGACATGATCTTTGGTATGTCATATTGCGCGCCAAGAAATTCCACATACTTTTCTATCTGAAGCTGCTTCACAAGAGACTTTAAATTTTCTATATAACCTGGCTTGTCTTTAGGCGCGTCGCCTACTATCAAGACCTTGACTTTAGGAAAAAGCCTCACGACTCTCGCTATTGCCTGAAGAAAAAACCCGTGCCCCTTTATCGGGGTAATCCTGCCCACAACCCCTATTTTATATTCTGATTTTGAAGACGCCTCCGGCGCATTAAAGTTAAAGTTATCGATGTCCACTCCCCTGGGTATCAGCCTGACCCTTTCGTGAGGCACCTTAAAATCTTCTATCATGTGCCTGCCTATAACAGAACTTGCCACAATCACAAACTTCGCCCACCCTGTTACGCGGCTTACAAAATGATTCGAATAATAGCCGTGGGCTGTTGTGATAAATTTAGCGCCTACGTGCCTCGCCGCAAAAAATGCAATTATATTTGGAACGCGCGAACGGCTATGCACTATATCCACACGCTCGTCTTTTATAATAGCCTCCAGCTTTTTTATTGAACTGGCAATCGCAAACAATGATTTTTTATAGACAGGCAACTCTATATGCTTAACATTCATTTTTATTAAATTCTTTACCAGCAGCCCTCCTCCTGACACGACAATTACCTTATGCCCTCTTTTAATAAGCTCTTTGGACAGGTCAATCGTACCTGTCTCCACCCCGCCCACGTCAAGTTTTGGAAGAATCTGCAGTATATTCATCTTAATATTGTTCGAGCAAGCTCTTCGCTTCGCTCAAAGATTACTAGAACATGCTTTTCAATCTATCTTCTATCTTTTCTCTATCATTAAGCTTTTTAATCTCAGGCCTTGTCTCAAGGATCTCTTTTACCTTATTGTACATTTCATCAGGCGCTGCTGTTTTTATATACCCCTGCCCTTCCAGGTTACTGACCATCTGATCGTATTTTCCCTCAAACCTTGACCCTTGAGCCTTAAGCCTGAAAACTATTACATGCTTCCCGGAGCTTGCTGCCTCTGATACCATAGACATGCTTTCCGGCGAAGTCACTACAACGTCGCTTAATCCAAATATGCCTGCTACAGCGCCTTCTGTATTTTTTTCATTCGCAATAATAAGCAATTTACAGCGCTTATTACCTGTCAATCTTTCTTTTAATAATTTATCTATCTCCGGAGAAGTCCTTCTTGACGTAGAAACAAACATATCAAGGTTTTTTTCTTCTGAAATTTTTATAACAGCGTCCAGAACTTTCTCAACCGCGTTTCTTTCCAGTCTAAATCCCTTCGCGTCTCCTCCTATAAGCAATCCTATGCCGCCATCCCCCTTCAGCGTCAAGCCTTCAGCGCTGAGCCTGATCAACGCTTCTCTCATGGCGCTATCTGTAATTCTATTCGGCGCGCCTTCAATCACCAGCATATTAGACCTGGCCCACCCCGTAGGTGAGCCAAATGGCTCACCTACGGGGTGGGCCAGGAAACAATCATGGCGCGGAAGAACAATTAAATCGATCTTCTTGCTGCGAGCAAGTCCCGGCTTCATTATTACAATATTCTTTGCGTTATTCTCGTATTTTAAAAATATATTCGCAGAAACAACGGAAGCCCCGCAGGAAATAATAATATCCGCATATTTATTTTTTACATTCTCGAAAGATTCCTGCGTCAAGCAGAATCTCATGCACCTTAAGCACCCCTGGCATCTCGCGGAGGCAAAAATACTCATAAGATTTAAAAACGCCTTCGTAAATATATTTTTAAAATTTATTTCTACGACCTGGATTTTAACAATAGGTTTTTCATTTATCCCTCGAGCCTTGAGCCTCGAACCTAGAGCCCCCTCAACCGTTTCCGCCACTCCTATTGCCTGATTAAGATGGCCTGCTTTTCCGTCTGTCAAAACCAATACGCTTCGCTGAGGCGTCGTTTTCCATCTTTTATGAGCCCACAGCCATTGTTCAGGAATTTTTTTTATATGGTCTTCCAGGATGCCCGCTATCCTTTGAAGATTAACTTTCATATCCTTTTCCTTGTCTCCGGTATTTACAAGTTTCAGCGGGTCTCCTGCCCTGGCTATATGCTTATCTATTCCGACCCTGGTGATAAAAGAAGGCAGTATAGCTGCGCCTGTCTTTGAACTAAAGGCTATTATGCCTTGAGCAGTAGAAGCGGGTCTTTTGAAAAAATTCACAAACACGCCATTAGCGCCCGCGTCCTGGTCAGAGAGCATGGCGACAATGCCGTTATTATGCAGGGTTTTAATTATATCTTTTACTGAGAACCCCTTAGTTACAACCTTGCACCCTGTTGACTGCCTGAATTGATTCAGGAGGTTGTTTAATCTTTCGTATTTCTGCTCGCGCGCGAATACAGACATGATATAGCCGTTTAAACTAGCGGCCAGAGACGCTATTTCCCAGTTCCCGAAATGAGCTGTAAGTATTATTACGCCCTTTCCTCTCTCCAGGCTGGATTTAATCGCATCCGCATTTTCAAGTTTCACGTGGCGCTCCAGATAACCCTTGTCCATAAAAGGCAACTTCAATAGCTCTATTACGTTCATGCCTAAATTTTCGAAGTGGGCCTTATTGATCCTTTTAAGCTCCGCGCAGGATTTTTCCGGGAACGCCGCTTTTAGATTAGCGTATGCGATCATCCTGCGTTTTGCATTAAAAAAATAGACGCTATCTCCCATCCGCCTTCCCAGCCACAGCGCAAGCCTCAAAGGAACGAACCATAACGAAACGCTGAAAGACTTAACTATTATAAATCCCAAAAAGTCTACTATGAAATCCTTCTTCATTTTCAATTATCTCCAGCCTCACTTTTAATACTAAAAGTTGCAAACTATAAGCTGTAAACTTTAAGTTTTTTAGTTTAACCGCATCCTTCTCGGTGCTAATAACTGTATCTATGTTATTCTTGCTGCAATAATCGTTTACCTTGTCCATATCATCTTTTACATACAAATGATGGTCCCTGAAAACAAAATGCTTATTAACCTTCAAACCCAGGCGCAAGATTGTCTTTTCAAAGCATCCAGGGCTGCCGATCGCTGAAACCAGCGCTAGTTCTCTATTTTGCAGCATGCCTATGTTTACCTTTTCCCCGTCCAGTATTTTATAAAAATACAAAGGTCTGTGTATGGCCTTTGCAATGATTGCCCCGGGATTTATGGACTTTAATTTCTTTTCCAGTCTTTCTAATTTATCTTTATCGGAAACCAGATCTGATTTTGTTATTAAGAACACATCCGCCCTTTTAAGCGAACCAAGGCCTTCGCGCAATATCCCAGCTGGTATTACCCATCCGTTTCCAAAAGGCTTTACGGCGTCCAAGCAGACAATATCCAGGTCTCTTTTTAGCCGCCTGTATTGAAAACCATCGTCCAATATAACAGTATCTGAAAGATGATTCTCTATAGCTTCTACGCCCGTCTTAACCCTGTCTTTTCCAGTAAGCACAGGGACATTTGATGTTAATTTCGGAAGAAGCTCTGACTCATCGTTTCCATACCCTCTTATAAGAATACTCGCTCTGCGGCTTTTCCTGGTAACTAGCTCTGCGATAAACGCTACCACCGGGGTTTTGCCAGTCCCTCCCCACGTAATATTCCCTACGCTTACAACCTTTGCGCTGATTTTATGTTTCCTGAAAATATTAAAATCGTAAAAAACGTTTCTAACGAAAATAATGATAAAATATAAAAACGCGAAAGGTGCGCTTAATAATAAAAATATTATCTTTAAACTCATCTATCCGCCTTTATATGTTGCAATAACTAAACTATCATAAGCGCTCTGACAATAGTATTCTTCAAGCGAGGCTTAAAACCAAATAGAAAAGCTACTATATATTAAATATTTAAGCTATATTTGATATATGATATTATATTTACCGGAATTTGTAAAGATGAATGGTGTATGCGTTATTTAAGAATCAACTCTATTGTCTTCTGACTGGAACCTGAATTTTTACCGATGGCTTCCCTTGCGTTAATCCCGAGTTTTTTTCTTTCTTCAGGATTATCTAAAAGAAATCTTATAGCTGAGTAAAGGCCTTCATCTCCCTCTACTTCCACAGCTGCCTTGTATTCCAGAAGTATCTTTACCGCATCCTGAAAATTAAACATAAGCCTGCCGAATATCACAGGCTTCCCAAGGCTTGCAGGTTCGATAGGGTTCTGCCCGCCTTTTTTAACAAGGCTTTTGCCTACAAAAACAATATCTGCTGCAGCGTATATTGATTTCAGTTCCCCCATAGTATCAAGAATAAATACCGGCTGGAGGCTGGAGGCTGGAGGCTGGAGGCCAAGCGAAGAAACTTTAATAGTTTCAAATCCGTTTTTAGTTAAAGTTTTTTCTATTTCCTGTACGCGCTCTATGTGGCGGGGCGCAATTAACAATCTAAGATTAGGGTAATCTTTTTTTAGCCTTGAAAAACAGCTTATTAAAATTCCGTCTTCTCCTCTATGCGTACTGCCAGCTACAATCAAGATATCTTTTTCGCTGAGATTTATTTTTTTCCTAAGCTCCTCTCTTTTAGGACCTGAATCAGCCAGCGGGATATCAAACTTCAGGTTCCCCGTCACGAAAACATTTTCTTCCGGGGCCCCTAGCGCGATAATCCTCTCGGCGTCCAGGCCTGACTGCATCAATATAATAGAGAATTTCTTTAAAAGGCTTGATACAAAACATTTGCTTTTTTTATACCTTGGATAAGACCTGTTTGAAATCCTGCCATTCGCCAGTATGAGCCTTGAGCCTGATTTATAAAGAGAACATATAAGATTCGGCCACAACTCCGTTTCCAGACAAATAAATATTTCCGGTTTAACCAGCCTCACTACCCTGTCTACTATAAAACTCATATCAAATGGAAGATAAAATACGCCTTCTTCTTCCGCAGACACAGTCCTGGCAACCTTATTTCCGGTGTGCGTAACAGTGGAAAATAAAATCTTGTGCGAAGGAAACGCCTGCCTTAAAAGAGGCGCGAGTATCCCTGCCACTTTTACCTCACCCACGCTCACAGCGTGCACCCAGATAATTTTATTTTTTGAACAAATAGACTTTATTTTTTCGGACAGAAACCCGAACCTATCTTTCATGCCATATCTATAACGCCTTGTAACCACAAAATACGGCAGATAGAATATACTAAAAATAAAAAATGCTACATTATATATTATTTTCATATTGGACATATACGACTCCGTGAGTCGGATAGATTACTCGTAATACGTAGCGCAGGAAGTTTCCGATTCCCAAACAGACACTGATTTCAGAACCAGGTCTTTTTCTTTGACGGAATCTTTGAGTTTTTGGTAGATAATCCTGGCTATATTTTCCGCAGAAGGATTTTGTTTTTTAAAAATATCTAATTCATTCAGGTACGCATGGTCTAATTTTTTCAATACATCCCCTAGCCTGGTTTTCAGGATAACAAAATCCACGGATATTCCTATATCGTTAAGGCCCTCTTTTTCAAATCTCGCCTCCACCTTCCAGCTATGTCCGTGCAATGCCTCGCATCTACCCTTATATCCCCTGAGGTTATGAGCGCTGGAAAAATCGCCTTTTATTAATATTTCATACATAATCTGCCCTTTCAGCCCTGTGAATCTTTGTGCCTAAAAACTTTTCTCCTATCCTGACAAAATGTTCCACCGCGTCTGTTGCAAAAAATTTATGGCTTGGTTTTTTTTGTTCCGACAGTTTGCCGAGCGCCATTAAAATATTACATACTTCATCCGCCACGGAACTTGCGGAATCGACTATCTTTACCTCTCTGCCCGCAACCTTCGAGATCACAGATTTTAAAAGCGGGTAATGAGTGCACCCTAAGATAAGGGTGTCTATTTTTTTAGACATAAGCGGCTTGAGATATTTTTTAACAATGTCAAAAGTAACGTCTTCTTTCAACCAGCCTTCTTCCACAAGAGGCACGAATAAAGGGCACGCCTTTGACGCTACCTCCACATCTCTGGAAAAACGCCTTATCTCTTTCTCGTACGCCTTGCTTTTTACTGTAGTATACGTCCCTATAATGCCTACTTTATTATTCCTAGTTATCTGAACAGCTTTTTCAGCGCCAGGCTTAATAACCCCCACTATAGGGATGTTAAATTTTTCTCTGAGTATATCAAGGCTTGTGCTGGAAGCAGTGTTACAGGCGACAACAATGAGTTTGACTTTAAACTTCATTAAAAAGTTTGCATTCTCTACCGCGAATCTTTTTATTGTCTCTGGGGATTTTGTGCCATACGGGACCCGCGCAGTGTCACCCAAATACACAATCTCCTCATTAGGCAGCCTCTTGAACATCTGCTTAACTACAGTCAACCCTCCTACGCCGGAATCAAATATGCCGATTGGATAATTTTTCATAATAATATCGTATTGCCCTGCACCAGTCGCTAAGATTTATATTTATACTATACTCTTCGTTCGGCATAGGGCATAAACCCGAGCGACATTGTTTCTTAAGTATAATTCTTAGCGAGTGGCTTATGGTGGAGCGTTTACGAGTTTGTTCGAACGTTTTTTGTCATTCCCGCGAAAGCGGGAATCCATAACACTGTCATTGCGAGTCCCGACAAAGTCGGGACGAAGCCTGCCTACCGGCAAGGCAGGCAATCTCAAAGACAATAA
>JAUSEX010000034.1 GCA_030649895.1 Candidatus Omnitrophota bacterium | reverse complement strand
GCACAACCCTCCAAAAACTTTTATGTCGCTCGGCAAAAGAATTTTTTTGAGATCTATAAGCATCTCAAAAATATTTATTTATTCGCCTTTGGCGAATAGGAAACGCCTGCGGCTAAAAGAGCAATTTTAAAAATTATCGGCTCGAACTTTTTATTATTTGACCGAACCCTTTTTGTTTCCTACAGTTATCCCTACCGATTTATTGCCGAAACCGACCCCGCCGAAAATTGGGGTGGATGACGGGATTTGAACCCGCGGCCACTAGATCCACAATCTAGTGCTCTATCCAACTGAGCTACACCCACCGCAAAAATCAGGACTTATTGAAAAGTAAGCTAAATAAATTGGTTTTCAAATTATCAATCTTTACTGCTCTATCCTTAAAATCGAAACCTAAAATAAAGCTCGCCATTAAAGGCATGGATAGCTTGGAAACCGCGTCTTTTAATATTATATCATTTATCCTGCAAAAGCAATCGGCTTTTAAGTCATTTTTTGAGACCAGGATCTTGCTGTCAAGGTTCAAATTGCCTTTTTCAACCTTTTGCTTTATATATTTCTGATACACAGGGCCTAGGGCTTCGATCCCGACATCCTGAATCCTGAGCCTTGCTTTTACGGTATAATCCCCTTTTACCCATCCTTGTACGCGTAAAGGCGAAAGAATCTTTGAATTTTTATTTTTAACAAATCCTGAAACGTTAAAATTCAAAAGCCTGCCTGCTATAAGATATGCATAGGGGCTCTTAAGATTAGCGTCTATTTTAACCAGCTCTATCCCGATCCCATCCTCTTCTTCATAAACAACAGTGGCGTTTTCCACATCTATCCTGGAAACAAAAAATACAGCCTTCGAATCTTTTAAAGCCGGCCTTACGGTATCGTTTTTAAGCCGCCTGAAGGCTGTAAAGCTTTCATAATGGCCTTTCTTCATTTTTATAACAGGCTCCAGGATTTTTATGCTTGAAAATATAAATGTCTTTTTCAAAAATGCAGATGCGGGGCTCGGATAGATATATACCTTTGCAATATTTATAGTATCGTTTATCTTTACGCCTTTCAATTGCAGGCAAAGCGGAAAACTCATCCTCATATGAGCAATTGAAAGCTTTGTCCCGAAACTTTTTTCAAGTTCGCTTATAACAAGCGCTTTCAGATTCCTGGCAGTATAAGCATAGCCCAGGAAAATCAGCCCTATTATAATAAATATGGCTGACAGATATATGGTTTTTTTGAAGAATTGCTTCATATAATTAAACGTTTTGAAGGTACTTCGGCAGCTAAAATGCTCGCTTTGCTCGCATTTCTTTATGCTGTCTCAATATCAAATCCGCCGAAGGCGGATTTGGCGTCCCTGGCCTGATTCGAACAGGCGACCCTTTGCTTAGAAGGCAAATGCTCTATCCAACTGAGCTACAGGGACGTTTCTTGGTTCGTGGTCGGGGCGGCTGGACTTGAACCAGCGGCCCCCTGCTCCCAAAGCAGGTGCTCTAGCCAACTGAGCCACGCCCCGTGTAATTTTTGATTTTACCAACTATATACGTCAAAGTCAATATATTTGGGTTGAATAATAGCCCCTATATGTATATAATAAACTCTATGCGTAGAAAAAACATATTATTAAGCCTCTTGATAGTGCTGGCCTGCCTGACAGTGCTCATGTCTTCTCTATTGAATATCTTCCTGTCCACGACAGGAAGGCCTCTATTGCAGGAAAAGCTGAACACTATCCTCAAAAGAAAGGTTGAAATAGGGGCGTTATCCTGTTCTTTTAACGGCATTGTAATCAAAGACCTTATGGTATGGAACGTCACTAATGAGCACCCCTTGTATCACTTCAAAGAGCTGAAAATAAGGCCGTCCATCAAAGCGCTTATATTTGAAAAGAATCTGAGATTCCGAAGCGAGTTATCCCCTACTAAAAATTTCAAGGCAAAGATAGACGCCACAGGTGTATATAATTTTAAAACTAGCGACCTTTTGATAAAATACAGGCTCAGAGATGTTCCGTATATAGAAGATTTCGGAACTCTTTACGGCACTGTCAGATTATATAAAAAATTAACTCTTTCAAAGGATGAATTGCCCGCGGATCTGCTGGACATCACTATCACTTCTCCGAATGTACTTTTGGCAGCAAAATCAAGCATAGTAAATAATCTGGGCAGGACAGAAATCCTAGGAAAGATTACCGCGCCTTTTATAAAAACATCTAAATATCACTTCACCGGCGTAAATTCTGATTTGGCGCTAGTGGGAGACAAGCTCTATTTTTATCATCTTACAGCTGAATTATATAAAGGCTCCTTCCAGATGGACAGCTATATAGACCTGGATAATCCTATACCGCCTTTTTCAGTAAACGCGAATGTCACCAATATGGATGTCCTTGAATTTTCTACCAAGTCCAGCCTGGTAAAAAAAGAAGTGAGCGGGGTGTGCAACGCAAATATAAAACTTAAAGGCGCCATAGGCGTGACAAACGCCTTGTACGGTAAATCATGGGTCGAGATAAAAAACGCGAACCTGTGGGAATCCGCCTTGTTTAAAGGCATCGGCACGGCTTTGTTTATTCCGAATTTAAAAAAGGTGATCTTTACAGACGCTTTTGGGGCGCTTCAGATAAAAAATAGCCGTTTTTATGCTGATAATTTCAAGCTGGTTAGCAAAGAAATGGAGCTCGTCTTGAAAGGAAGCCTTGGATTTGACGATACAGCGGACGCGACAATAAAAATAAGAATGAAGAAAGAATTAATACAGGAATCCGCGTGGCTTTCTAAGATATCCAGCCTTCTTTTGGAAAGCGCAGGCTGGTTTATAGGAAACATAAAAGTCACGGGCACCACAAGAGACCCTGTGTTTACAGTAACGCCCGTAGGGATAGGCAATATACTTAATAAGGTGAAAAAAACTATCGATAAAGCAATAGATAGTTTAAGATAATATTTTTTGCCTTTTTAAGGGCGATGGATCTGTGGCTGATCTTATTTTTTTGGAAAGCGTTCATCTGGGCAAATGTCTTTTTGAAACCATCTGGTATAAAAACAGGATCGTATCCGAAACCGTTATCCCCTTTTGACTCAAAACCTATTTTTCCGCAGCACCTGCCTTCAGCTATCCCGATAACCCTGCCTTTATCCGCGACAGCTATCGCGCATCTGAAACAGGCCTTTCTTTTAGAAAGAGCTGTCCCTTCTAAAAGTCTCAGAAGCTTTTCATTGTTGCTTTTATATGTAGCTCCTTTTCCGGAAAACCTAGCAGAATACACCCCCGGATCGCCGTTTAAATACTCTACCTCCAAGCCTGAATCATCTGAAATCACGAATTTTTTAAGAAATTTCGAGACCTGCACAGCCTTTTTTATAGCGTTGTTTTCCAGCGTTTTCCCGTCTTCTATTACCTCAGGAACGCCCTTAAACGACTCCAGAGAGAAGACCTTTACGCTAAGGCCCTTAAGAAGCTCTTTTATTTCTCTTAGCTTATCTTTATTTCTGGTAGCTACGACTAGTTCCATTATAA
Source organism: Candidatus Omnitrophota bacterium (assembly GCA_030649895.1). Taxonomy (GTDB): domain Bacteria; phylum Omnitrophota; class Gorgyraeia; order Gorgyraeales; family Gorgyraeaceae; genus UBA10183. Next base: position 1,663 of record JAUSEX010000034.1, on the reverse strand, counting down.
TTTTATCAGTTTTTTCTGGAGGCTGATCAGGTCGTCTATGCCTGCCTTAGCAAGGGCTATGAGATCGTTCAGGTCTTTTGCGGAAAAAGGCTTTTTTTCAGCCGTGCCCTGCACCTCAACCATCTTTTCAGCGCCTGTCATGATAATATTCATATCCACTTCAGCGCCTGAATCCTCTTCATAATTTAAATCCAGGTGTTTCTCCCCGTTCACTATCCCGACGCTTATTGCAGCCACGTAATCCGTAAGCGGTATTGAATTTATCAGCTTTTTGTTTTTTAATTTTGTAAGCGCGTCTGCAAGCGCAATAAAGCTTCCGGTAATACTGGCTGTGCGCGTGCCACCATCCCCCTGTATCACGTCGCAGTCTATCCAAATAGTCCTCTCGCCTAATTTTTTTAATTCAGCGATGGAGCGCATGCTTCTTCCTATAAGACGCTGTATCTCCTGGGTCCTGCCGCTCTGTTTACCGCGCGAGGCTTCCCTGTCTATCCTGGATTGACAGGAACGGGGCAGCATGCCGTACTCTGCAGTAATCCAGCCTGAGCCTGTATTTCTTAAAAACGGGGGTACCTTGTCTTCCACGGAAGCGCTGCATATGACCTTTGTATTTCCCATCTCTATCATGCAAGAACCTTCCGCATATTTAAGCACATTCCTTTTTATCTTCACTTTTCTCATTTCATCCAGCCGTCTTCCGTCATTTCTCATGATGCCTCTCAAATTTTATGCAGCAAGGTTTGGTCTCGAGCGACTCCATGTTCGCATATTGTCACAAGAAACCTTTATAATGCGCCGACAATTGCCGGGAAATCCTTTATTTCCAGTCTATAGATCGCCTCAGGCCCTAAATCTTTGTATGCGACAATCTTCGCTGATTTCACTTTTTCCGATAAATACGCGCCTGCCCCGCCTATTGTAATAAAATATACCGCCTTGTGTTTTTTTATCGCCAGATTTACTTCTTCAGACCTCTCGCCCTTGCCTATCATCCCCATTAAACCGTTTTTTAATAATAAAGGCGCGAAAGGGTCCATCCTGGAGCTGGTGGTAGGCCCGCAAGAGCCTATTATCTCGCCTTTTTTATGCGGGGTAGGCCCGACATAATATATAGTCTCGCCTTTTAATGCAACAGGTATTTTCTTGCCTTTTTTTAAAGCGTCTGCGAGCCTTTTATGCGCTGCGTCCCTGGCAGTTAAAAGCGGCCCGTTCAATAAAACCTGCTCTCCATGTCTAAGAGTTTTTATAACATCTTTTGTAAGAGGTAAATATATTTTTTTCATAATTAACTTATGTTCTCGACTCGGCATCTTCGATGCCTCGCTCGAACAATATTAGTTTTTATGCTGTGTTATATAGGTATAGGTTCTAATTTAGGGGATAGGGCGAAGTACATAGAAAATGCGATTGAGAAATTAAAAGAAACAAAAGGCATTAAAGTAAAAAGAGTTTCCAGTATCTATGAAACAGAGCCAATGGGCGGGCCAAAGCAAGGGAAGTATCTGAATGGCGTTATAGAAATTGAGACGCAACTTGAGCCTAGGGAGTTTATGGCAAAACTACAGAGCATAGAAAAACAATTAGGCAGGATTCGGACAGTTGAAAACGCTCCGCGCACAATAGATTTAGATATACTTTTATATGGTGATAAAAAGATAAACAA
>JAUSEX010000023.1 GCA_030649895.1 Candidatus Omnitrophota bacterium | reverse complement strand
TTAACGCGCTATATTCATTTGAATCCGGTTAAAGCCAAAATCGTAACAGTTCCTGAAGAATACCCATGGTCAAGCTGTAAAGGATATTTGAGTAAAAAAGGCGATGGCTTTATTGATAGAGACAGGATAAAGAAATATCTGAATATGGGAATAGCAGACTACAGAAATTTTATGCTTAAAGGGATAGGCGTGGAATATAATCCCTTTAAGGATGTCTACGCGGGTTTTCTTTTAGGCAGGGTTGATTTTATAAAAGATAAGCTAAAAAGCTTGAAAGAGCAGATAGAGGGTAAGGAGTTTTCGTATAAGAAAGAATTAAGCGCGCATTTAAATGAGATGGATATAATTGAAGCCGTAGCAAGATATTACCGCAAAAGCCCTGAAGAGTTAATTGAAATGAAAACCCGCCCCGCCACAGAAAAGAAAATAACTATGTATCTGCTAAAACGGCTGACTGCCTTAACGAATAATCAGATAGGAAGGATATTTGGGATAAGTTTTTCGGCAGCAAGCAAAGCAGCTAAGGACATAGTCAGGCTTATTGAGAGAAATGCCGACATCAGAAGAGTAACTGAGGAAATAATTTCAAGTTTCAAGGCCTGACCCCTAATTTTACTAATTTTAGGCCTCCCCGGTTAAAAACAAACTTTCCCAAAAAAATATCCCCTCCCCCTTGACAGCTGGCAAAAAATATGGTATATATCTAATAAGCCACGGAACAGAGAGAAAGGTTTTATGTTCCTAATAATGACTAAGCCACGGGATGTAGAAGAACTGTTGGTTTGGTCATATTTTTTTGCCCAAAATACAAAATAATATGAAACAGTCATGCTCTACCGAAGGTGTGATACCAATGAGTATGAGAATAGAGTATGGATCATCCGTGTCGCGTAGCGGTGCGATTTATCGCACCTGTAAGGAGATTTTCAGGTGAAACGATATTTAAGCGCATTATGCGTAGTTGTTGTATCCTTGTTTGCATTTATAACAGTGAATACGGCGCATGCCGCAACAGTAACTGTGTATGGTAAGGTTACCGAATCTGACGGAACTACCCCTGTGGCTTCGGCGGAGGTAAGAGTATGGGTGAGGACGGGGATATATCCTGATTATGAGTACCTTGTGGATTTCCCCTGGATAGTAAAGAAAGTAAACACGGATAAAAATGGCGATTACAACGTTTCAATGCCTTTTCCAGAAACTACCGAGATAGCCTTTTATGCTGAAGTAATTAAAAGTGATTCCAAGCCTTTTAAGAGAGGTTACCAGGCATATGATTTTTATAATACACCTCCGGAAGATGAAAAAAAATATAATCTTAATATTAAACTTTTTTCCTATCCGAATAGTGTAATTATTCAAGGATATATAAGGGATGCGCAAACAGGTTTGGCAGCATGTCCTGGCGGGGTAAGTTTTGAGTGGAATACGGGAGGGCATGGAACATTCTATACGGATAATGCAGGGGTTTATAGAGGAATTATTAGGGGTTTGGAGTATGTTGGAGAAGCACCATACCATATAACCTTAAACGCCTGGTCGCGGCAAACAGCATATAAAGATACGGAGAGAGCTTTAAATAATCTTAAGGCTGGTAAAGTTTATACGGTTAATTTTAATCTCTCGCGCGATACAGAGGCAGGATATATCGCGGGAAGGGTTATGGAGGGTAACAGTTTAAAGCCAATACCGTATGCTGTTATTTGTGTAGATTATCCGGAAAATTATAGTTTAGGAAGGGGAGGCCAAAGCTGCGGTTTTACTACGGATTTTATGGGTTACTATAGGATTCCCGCGGTTGATGAAGGAAATTATACCGTTTCTACGGAAGGCGCGCACATACATCAGTATGGAGATTATAATAAGAAGCCCGAAAGCCCTTATTATGAACAGGAAAAGGATATTGACCTTAATAAAGGAGAAGTTAAAGAATTAGACTTTGAGATGGTTTCAAAATAATCTGAAAAGACAAATATGTAGAGTTTGAAAATAACGCGTTTTCTATAGGTGCTATGTTCCAGAAAATGACCAAGCCAATGCCGGGTAAAGTAAGTAAAGGCTTAGTCTTTTTTTTGTTTCTTTTTCTGGCTGTTTCCTCTAAAAGCTTTGCCGCGGACAAGACCCCTCCCACTGCCAGTATCAAGATCAATAACAACTCTAGCTATACCTCTTCAACCAACGTTACTTTAAATCTCAGCGCTTCGGATAAAGGCTCGGGTATGGGTAAAGGGGCCAAGATGAGATTCGCTAACTCCAACTGGTCTAGTCCTGAAAACTATAAAACCAGCAAATCCTGGAGCCTTACTTCAGGCGACGGCACCAAGACCGTTTACGCCAAGTTTTGCGATGCCAAGGGTAACTGGACGAAGTCTACATCCAGCGATACCATTATTCTGGATACTTCAAAGCCT
>JAUSEX010000022.1 GCA_030649895.1 Candidatus Omnitrophota bacterium | reverse complement strand
AAGTGCTTATGATTCCGCCTGTGGATTTACGATGGCTTTTGAGGAAAAAGATGGATTTTCAGAGTATAGGGGTATATGATGTGTCTTCCAGTCCCTATTTTTTAATAGATTTCTAGCTATTCAATGATTATATTGCACTTAGGTATGGAATTTAAAAAAGCTCTGCCGTAAAATTTATTTATTATGCGACTGTCAAGAATGGCTATTACGCCTGTATCGTTTTTGCTGCGGATCAATCTTCCGAATCCCTGCTTGAATTTAAGCACTGCTTCCGGCAGATTGTACTCCAAAAAAGCGTCCCCTCCTCTTTTTTGTATATCGTCTATCCTGGCTTCAATAACAGGATGATCAGGAACGCTAAAGGGCAGTTTTGTTATAATTACATTGGAAAGCGCTTTACCCTGGACATCTATTCCCTGCCAGAACGTATCAACCCCGAAAAGAACAGACCCTGACTCTTTTTTAAAGCTGGCCAGCATTTTATTTCTACTTAAGCCACTGCCTTGCCTTAAAACATTAAAATCTTTCAGGGCAAGATATTCTTCAAGCTCCTCATAAACAATATTCATCAGAGAATAGCTTGTAAAAAGCACAAACGCGCTTCCATTGGTAAGGTCCAGGTATCTTTTTATCCTGTCAGCTGCTTTAATAGCGTAATCAGTCACGTTGTCAGGGCTAGGCATATTTTTCGCTATATACATCCTGACTTGATTTTTGTAGTCAAATGGCGACCCTAGCTTCAGTTCTATGGCTTTTTTTGCGCCAACCCTGTCCTTAAAATACTTAAACGAGCCGTTATCCACTGAAAGCGTTGCGCTTGTCAGGATTATCGGCTTTTCTTCATCAAAAAGCTCTTCTTTTAATATTTCGCCTATATTCACAGGCGCTGTATTTATGGAGATCTTGTTTGCCTTCTTATTCCTCGAGCATTCTACCCAGTATACATGATTTTCCATGGACTGGTTAAGAATAAGCTCGACAGAATCCTTTAGTACGTTGATTTTCCTGATAAAGCTAGCTATCTCCACCTCGTCTTCCTTATCCTTTACGCCCTTTTTTGTAACCAAAAGCGATTCTGCCAGGTCGCGTAGAGACGATGATAAGTTGTTTTCTACAAAATTTTTCTGCCTGATCCTGAGCGTGTCAGAGTCTTCTTTCTTGATATTTGCGTCAAAATGGTCTTTTATATCCTTGAAAAATACATCTAATCGCCTCCGCACCTGTTCCACGCATTCCATGCTATCCTGGTCGCCTACAGTAAGCAAAAAACCTTTTTGTTTCTTTAGATTAAACAACAGGTCCAGCAGATACCTGGCGCCTGTATTTGTTACATTTGCGCCAAGATGTTCCGTAGCCACGCTTTCAATGCTGTGCGCCTCGTCAAATACAAGCGCGCCCCACTCAGGGAACACGCTTTTATCTTCTTTTAATAACGCCTGGTTTGAAAAAAACAAGTGATGGTTTATAACCAGCATCCTGGCCTCGCTTATTTTTTCTCTGGCTCTTTGAAAAAAACACTTCTTGTAATGCTGGCAATTCTTGCCGAGGCACGTCTCTGAGTCAGTTGAAACCATGCTCCATACCTTCATATCCGGCTCTTCTTCTAAGTCGTAAAGCGTGCCGTCCTGCGTCTTATATGACCAGGCGAAGATTTTTGTAAATTCTGTCAATTCGTACTGGTCAGAAAAAAGGTCTTTCTGCAGAAATTCAGACCTGCGCAGCTTCCTTAGGCAAAGATAATTATTCCTGCCCTTCACGAGCACTGCCTTGAAATCTTTGCCCAGCGCTTTTTCCAGAAAAGGGATATCCTTGTTTATTATTTGTTCCTGAAGGCTTATGGTATTGGTGGAAATTATTCCGAGGGAGTTATTTTTAATCGCGTATTCCGCAAGCGGCACGAGATAAGCGAAGCTTTTGCCTATGCCTGTCCCGGCTTCTACGATCAATTGTTCTGAATGACTGATAGCGCTTTCTATAGCCTCAGCCATCTCTATCTGCTCGTGCCTTACCTCGTATCCCGGCATGGCGTTAGCTATAGGGCCATTCTCGTCAAAAATCTTTTTCATTATTTCTTTTTAAATAGTGAGATTCGTTTTTCTTCGCCCCTGGCTAAACGCCTGATATTGGGCTTGTGCTTGTAAACTATGATCAGGCATAAAAAGCACATGAAGACAACTATTTCCGCGGGTTCTCCGAATGCAAGCGTAAAAATAGGAACTGAAATAACCCCTACGATAGACCCAAGAGATACAAAGCCTGTTATAAAAAATGTTATCAGCCATACTAAAAACCCTAGCCAGAATATCTTAGGAATAAGCCCTATCACTACGCCTGCGCTGGTAGCAACGCCTTTTCCGCCTTTGAACTTAAGGAATATTGTCCAGTTATGGCCTACTATCGCGAAAAGCCCTGCCAGTATCCTGTAAAGCTCAGGCCTCGTAACAGGAGCCAGGTACATAAATCCGGAAGCAAGGTATGTTGCGCAAACAAAGCCTTTGATGATATCTATTATAAGGGCTATTATTCCGGGCGCCTTTCCTATTACCCTGAATACATTTGTGGCGCCAACGTTTCCGCTTCCGTATTCTCGTATATCTATACCCTTGAGAACCCTGCCAAATATATACGCTGTGGGGATTGACCCTATTATATAAGCCGCTACAAAACCAAGAAATAATATAAAATATCCCATTACTTGCCCTCCTTAGCTTGAAAATTAAAAATAACCGGATAAGCCGGTATTGTTGATTTATCCGGCCGTTAAAGCTTAAATTCTTTTTTTCTGAATTTTATAATGACCGGAATTCCTTCTAACCGTAATTTTTTACGGAAAATATTTACCAGGTGGCTTTTTTCCGTGCTTTTTATGTCTTCAGGGTTCTTTACGATGATCTCAAAATCAGGCGGAGAATTTCTCATTTGTCTTATAGAGTAAAGCTTTGTTGGATTGAAATCCACAGCCTTAAGAATGCTGTTCAGGTCGCTTGTTGAAAAATTCTTTCTGGATTTTTCTGCCAGTTCGTAAGCCTTGTCAACTACTTCTACGAGATTTGACTTTTTTAACGCAGACATAAAAACAATAGGCGCGTTATACATAAATCTTATATTTTCGCGGATTACTTTTTCGTACCCGCTTTTTTTTATGCCCTCTTTCTCCGCCAGGTCCCATTTATTTATCGCCAAGATAAACGGTTTAAAATTTTTCTGCACAATGTCTATTATCCTGTGTTCTTCTTTTGTTATGCCTAGCGGCGCGTCTATTAGGATTACTGCCACGTCGCTTCTTTTAATGGTTTCTTCCGTGCGCAATATGCTGAAATACGTGACAGCGTCTTTTATTTTAGCCTTCGAACGTATGCCCGCCGTATCAATTATAGTAAAAGATTTTTTATCTTTTTCAAAATACGTGTCTATCGAGTCTCTTGTGGTGCCAGGGATATCGCTAACTGTAATTCTTTCTTCATCTAGAATGCCGTTAACAAAAGAAGATTTTCCTACGTTTGGTTTACCGATAATAGCGAGTTTTATAGGTTCTCGACTCGCACCAGCACTTTTGGTGTCGGCGCTCACTCGAACAATATTAGTCACGACTTTATCTAAAAGGTCCCCTATTCCTAACCCATGCAAGCTGGATATGGTCATTGGTTCGCCAAAACCCAAGCTATAAAAATTTGACATCTTTTGCATTAAATTTCTACTGTCCACCTTGTTTACGGCTAATATAACGTTTTTATCCGCTTTTCTAAGCATCTCGCATATCTTATAGTCCATTTGTAAGATCCCGGAAATAGCGTCGCATACAAAAATAAGCTGATCAGCCTCTTTTATGCCAAGCATTATTTGTTTTTCTATAAGCATTGAGAGGTTTTCTTTTTTTTCAAAATTAAGGCCCGGGGTATCTATCAGCTCGAAAGTCTTGCCGGACCATTTAACAATAGCGCCGATTCTGTCGCGGGTAGTGGGTCCGAATTCTTCCACTATGGCCTTGCGTCTTTGCAGAATCCTGTTAAAAAGCGTAGACTTACCGACATTAGGCCTTCCGACAATAACTACTTTATGGAAATTATATTTTGTGGGTTTCATTGAGTTGCTTTGAGCCGCGCCAGATATAATCTATCGCGGAAAGCACTGTAAAAAGGATTGCCGGATAAAGAAAAAACCTGTGGTATCTGAACGCGGCCAGGAAAACAAGTATTGTTAACATCTGGAAAAGCGTTGTAGTCTTTCCGAGCCAGCTTGGCCTTATCTTCAAGTCGCCTTTAATAAGATATATAATCATGGAGCCCAGCACTATCACTATATCCCTGCTTATGACTGTCAAAACCGCCCATGCGGGGATACGCAGGCTTTCAGGGACAACCTTTATCATGGACAAGGATATAAAAGCGCTTACTATTAAAAGTTTGTCCGCTATCGGGTCCAATATCATGCCCAATTCCGTGACCTGATGTTTCAACCTCGCTATCCCCCCGTCAACAGCGTCGCTGATAGTAGCCAGTAAAAATATGCCAAGGCCAACGAATCTAAGATACTCTCTGCCTTCGCCGTAATACAGAATACACGCTATAAAAAACGGTATCAACAATATGCGTAATACTGAAATTTTATTCGCTAGATTCATAACCCAAAATCCACCTACGGGGTGAGCCAATTAATTGGCTCACCCCGTAGGTGGATTTTCTCTATTTCCAGATTTCTTTCAGGTATTTCGGTATCCCGGACGCCTCTTTTGGCCCTACAAGCACCTGCCACCCGGAAACATCTTCCAATTTTCCGCTTAAAACAGCCACATAGCCTGGTATTATTATTTTCTTATGAGAGACAATGCTGTCCAGTTCTGTTTTTTTCATAGTCTCGGCTATTATTTCAGGAGTAAATTTTTCTGCAGCCCACGCGGTCAAAACGCTCATGCCTTCCGAATCAGTAACCAATAGATACGCAGGATTGCCGCTTGCCTCTATTTCCGGGGCAACAGTGTAAAACGTCAGAGAAAAATTAGTGGTCACCATAATAGGAGAATTTTTATCCGGGGATCCGAATTTATACAGTTTTGGTTCTACTGTAACAGGCTTCTGCGGGTCTGTATAGATATTCTGGCGCATAGTTACTATCGGCAGAAGCACGTCCTCTTCGGTAGAGTCAAGCACAATTACGCCCGCATATTTAGCAATAAACGTGCAGGAATCTACAACCGTCTGATATTTATCGTTATTTTTTACAAACATTATTACAGGAAAACCGAAAGGCCTGTAATTGCGCTTAAGGCTCAGGCGCCTTATCTGCGTCAGGTCGTTCAGCGACCCGTGTAATGTTTCAAAACCAGGATCAAGCGCTATTTCTTCAATGCCCAGGCTATTTGCCTCTTGGGACATTTTATCAAGTTCTTCTAAATTTTTAGCTTTCAAAGCAAGGACGGCTTTGCAAGCTTTGGCCACGGCGCACATATCTTTTAAATTTTTAGAATCAGCGGCGTGCACAAGGGTTTTTCTATCCGAACATTTTTTCAAAGCAGCTTCTATGGTTTTGGGGTCAGGGCTCACCAAGATAACGGGCTTCTTTGAATTCTGGAGAATTTTATCCAGGGCGCTCAGAAATTTCTCTGCGGTAGAACTTTTATTTACAAGGGCTATCATATCGATTGATATATGCTGGCCGACCCTTTCAAAACTTATATTCTCTATTTCTTTTATCCTCGCCAAAAGTGCAGAGTCGTCAAGCGTATCATCCGCGCTTATCGCAATAGCTGTCTGGTGATAGAATGTCTTTTCGTGCCTGAACAAAACGGTCTCTCCCCCGATTTCCACAACGTTATCCCCCGATCCCAGTTTTATCAGGGCAATTGGCGGCCTGGAAGATTCTTCCAAAGCTTTCTTAGCCTCAGCTGTTATATCAGGACACTCGTCCAGGGACGCCTTTTTCATCGCGAGCTTCATCGCGAATGCAAGGCACGTAGGAGATCCGCATTTTTTACAGTTAGTTTTTGGTAATAATTTGTATATATCTAAACCTGATAGCGCCATTAAAAGCTCCTTTGTTACCTTATCCCGTTCGGAGAACTGGGCCTAGTTCACATTACCGGCTCCATCGCGAGTGCTGGGTGGCCGATTTTTTCAAGATGCGGCAATAATTTCTCCGTTGTCGTAGCTATTGTCTCATCTGCAATTTTATTTAGAAAATCCGGATCGCCCATTTCTTCACATCTCTTCTTCAGCTTATCGGACAATGCTTCCTTTAATTCCTTCGACATCCACACTACTCTTTTAAGCCCCCCTTCAGCAGAAATAAACTTTTTGCTGGCAATATAAAGCCTTCCTACTCCCATAAAACCCGGGGTCTGCTGCCCGCCTCCTATTGTGCCGGCAAGCGTCGAAAAGGTCATTCCCGCAGGCGTCATTCCTGAATATTCCCTGTTTACCACCATAAAACCATTTGCCTCGGGAATTATCGCTATTATACATTCAAAACATCCGCAGCTTGTCTCCGGCGCATCTATTATAGAATAACCGCAGAATCTCTCCAGTGTGCGATTTGATTTTTGAAGAACCACTTCATTTACGCCGCTCCATTCACCCTTAACAGGGTCTATGCACGCGCCTTTTTCTATGGGCTGATTAGCGCCTGAAGGATTTAGTTCATACGCTGCCTTTGCATCCAGCCAGTTATACGCCCCGCATAATCCGAGCCTCTCCGGCTTGATAATACACAAATGATTTGGCGCGAAACTCTGGCAAAGCGTACACGTCCAAAACAGATCTACGCTTTCATCCGTCATCTTTTCAACCCTGGCGTCTCTTTCTTGATATGAAACCTGAGCCTCTTTTATAAGCTTTTCAACGTCTTCCTGTTTTGTGTATATTGTGATTTGCGCTTTATCCACGATAGCGCTGAACACGTCATGAAACTTCGCGTGTAAAATTACGCCGAAATGCTTTAATAAAAATCCTTTCGCCCTGGCATCTTTCGATACTCTTATCCAGCACATGTCCCTCTGGCCCATGTGGAATACGCCCATTGCTTCGTTCAAAAAGCTATGTATCTGCCTTTCCAATATAGGCTCAAAATCTTTTTGCATCTTTCTTCCTGCCACTTCCACGTATATCCCCAAAGGGGTTGCCCCGCCTTCTGCTATTTTATCAAGTTCCGCGCCTATTACTTCTATTTTTCCGTCCTCTATCTCATCTGGCTTCACCATTTTCACATACTCGAACGCATCTGAATATTTTCCGCCAAATTGCGCAAACATCTGCTCGCGCCTTACTCTTTCGCCTTCAAAAGCCGGCGAATAAGCTACCGGTATGTCTATTTCCGTAACCTTTATCTTCAAGCCTCTTACCTCTATTGAGCGTGGGACTATTCTTTTATGATCAAGCTCTTTCACCACATGTTCATACGTACATATGCCGCTAGGTCTTATTTCAGGTATATTCGTATCCGCTATTATAGGAAAACCCATATTAATAGCGCCTGCGCCTGTTGCGTATTTAATATCATCTAATTCCCCTAAGACCATTCCGAATGCAAACACCCTATTCTGGCAGTATTTAAGGCATTTAAGGGCCTCGCCTTTTTTATGCCCTCCGAAAGTAAGCGCGCCTCTTATCGCCCAGTTCAAAGGGTATATCGCGCTTAAAGTATCTCTTCCATACGGTATTATATAGGTATCCCATCCCATCTCTACCTTTTCTTCAATAAGCTGGTCAATTATACTCTTTCCGTTTACACTGCTGCCTACAAATGTCATTATGCTGCGTTTCTGCAGTTCGCGCACAATATGTACGGCTGTTTTGTTATCTGGCGCAGCCCCCAATATCGCGGCAAACCCGGGTATTCTCCCGTCTACAAGCTGAATGCCCAACGTGCGGAGAATCGTGTCTGAAAAAAATCCATTACAATCCTTTTGCGGTTCCTGGCCGTATAAATACCTTAAGGCCATTACTATCTCTTCGCACAAAAGCGCTGATACGCCGGAATCAAGCGTATTGCCCAGATAAGGCAGCCATATTTTTTCAGAAGGATCGTCGTGTAAAAGTGTTTTTGCAGACAACAAAACCCTTTTCGCATCGTCGAGTTTTTTTACCTCTTCTCCGAGTAAGGCATAGGCCATTGGGAAATAAAAAGCTGTATCAGGGAATTTTACCTCGCAGGATTCGCCTTTTTCCTTGATAGCTTTTTCCAAAAATTCCTCTGCCTGCTTGTAGATTTCTCTCGCGCCTCTTATGGCGCATGACGCAATTATCTTTGACATCGCCTCTCCTTCGCTATAAAGTCATTACCGTCTCTTTAAATTCCTGCTCCTTAAAGCCTGTTTTAGATTTTTTTATCAAGGGTATCGCTTTTCCGTAATCGAAATAATCGTCTAAGATTATTTCTTTAATTCCCGTAATATCCGCCTTATTCCTGATCAAGGCTCCGATAACGCCTATATTTTCTATTGAATTCACGAATACAACCCCTACGATAACGCCGTCTTTTAATACCACCTTTTTGTAAATATTCATAGCCGTATCTTTTTTTACAAGCTCTTCATAAGCGCTGCTCTTGGGCCTTGTTATGCCTACTGATATAACAGGAAGCCCGAAAAATTCTATAGAATTCATCGCCAGAGAGCCCTGGTATTTTTCTTTTTCTCCAGCCATATTCAATCCTGCGATTCTGCCCTGTTCGCACGCAGCAGGCCAGATAGCGTTTACAGAGCTTTCTCCCAATGCGATATCATTTGTCTCCGACGCGTCCCCTGCGGCAAATATATCTTTAACATTCGTCTCCAGATAATCGTTTGTTAAGATACCCCAGTTTGTTTTTATCCCGGCATCCTTTGCTATTTCAATATTAGGCGAAACTCCTTTACCTATAATCACAAGTTCGCAAGCATATTTCGAACCATTGTCAAGTACCGCGCCTTTTACTGACTTGTCGCCAGTAATCTCCTTTGCGGCTACGCCTATAAATATCTTTATGCCTTTCTCTTCCAGGCGCCTCTGCATGATCCCGGCAGCGCCTTTATCAGCTATTTGAGAAAGTATGGACTCCGATTTTACAAAAACGCTTACATCTTTGCCTCTGATCTTCAAAGCGTACGCAGCGCGAAGGCCTATCAGTCCGCCGCCAAATACAGCCACGCTTTTTACTCTGTCCAGCATAGCCTGAACTTCAATGGTATGATCAATAGTCCTTAGAGGAAAAACGCCTTTTTTATCTATCCCCGGTATATCCTCTAATTTCGGGGAAGCTCCGGTTGCGATAAGCAGCTTGTCGAATTTAACCTTTTCTTTGTTATTAAGAATGACCTCTTTATTCTTTGCGTTTATCTCTCTGACCCTCACGCCCAGAAGAGCGTCCACTTTATTATCTTTAAAGAAGCTATCTTTTCTATACCATATTTTTTTCTCATCTATGGTCCCGGCCAATAAATAAGAAATAAGGCATCTTGAATAAAGCGGCTTCTTCTCGTCGCTAATAACGGTTATCTTCGAGTCTTTATCCTTGGTCCTTATGGCTTCCACTGCGCTTATCCCTGCTGCGCTGGATCCGATGATTACATATTGCATAGCTGTTTAAACTCCTTAAAAGTACCTAAAGACAACGCCTTCGTGGGGCACGCTTCTACGCAGGCAGGCTTATTCCTGTCCGGGCAGAGGTCGCATTTTACAACCTGTTTTTCCAGCTTCTCTCTGGTAATAGCTCCGAAGGGACAAGACATGATGCACATCCAGCAGCCGACGCATTTATCCCTACTGTGTTGCGTCAGCCCTGTTTTCGCTTCTTTGTACATTGCGCCGGACATGCACGCTGCAACGCAGGCTGCGTTATCGCAATGCTGGCACCCCGTAGATACAGAAATACCTTCTTCAATAAATTCTGCCTTGCGCCGTTTAATTGGCAACGGATTTTCTGAAATAGCGCTATCCAGCTTTTTGGATCTGGAATGCTCAACTGCGCACGCTATTTCGCAGCTTCCGCACCCAAGACATTTTTTAATATTGCAGTAAATTTTTTTCATATTGCTTTACCATGGTTGCATTATACTTTTGAATACATCAATGGCTTAAGTTTTAGCGCTTCGCGCTTTTTGTCAATATGTTCTATCATTAAATGAGCTGCTTTTATCGGGTCTGCTTCGAACGCCCATTTTCCCCCGTATATCGGCTCTATTTCATTACAGATATAATTTGTGACATTTTTACTTCCAAGCACTCTCAAAGGAGACCCAATGACCACGAATATTCCCGATGTTACAAAATACCAGCCTATTGCGATCGCCTTTTCTGACATCCACTCCGGGGCAGCCCCTGCGACAGGAAGTTCGTCGATACTGTTTCCTATGCCACCTTCTTTTACCATTTCGCAGCACGCTGTTAAAATCCTTGTATTATCCACGCATGAACCCGTATGCAGCACCGGAGGGATGCCGACTGTCTCGCATATCTCTTTTAAGCCTTCTCCGGCAAATTTGAATGCAGCTTCTGGCGTTAAAAGCCCGGCCTTTGCGCACGCCCCTCCCGAACATCCTGTCTGAACAACCAGGACATCATTTTTTATAAGCTCTTTAACCATATCTGCGTGACACATGCCTGACTCGTTTTTTGGGTTATCGCAACCTACTACGCCAGCCACTCCCCGTATCCTGCCGCTCATAATCGCGTCGTTTAAAGGCCTGTATGACGGCCTAAAGCTTCCGCCCAGATTATAAAAAACATTCTCCATTGTAAAACCCGCTACAAGGGTCATCTTTTCCTTGGGTATATTTACTTTTGAACGATCTCTGTTTTTATAATTTTCTATAGCGATTCTTAAAATCTTTTTTGCTGTTAGCAATGCTTCTTTTTCATGAAATTCTATATGTTCCATGCCTACAAATTTCGCTTTCGGAGAAGTAGAAATAAGCTTTGTATGAAAAGACTTCGCCACTTCGCTCAGGCTGGGCATAATACATTGCACATCCACGATCATTGCTTCAACAGCGCCTGTGACTATAGCCAGCTCTTGTTGAAGAAAATTCCCAGCCATTGGAACGCCATGCCTCATCAGGACCTCTGCCGCGGTGCAGCAAATCCCGGATAAATTAATTCCTTTTGCCCCGGTTTTCCTGACAAGCTCCTGAATCTCTTTGTCCTGGCTTGCAGTAACTATAATGTCAGAAAGCAACGGCTCGTGGCCATGCAAAAGAATATTCACCTCATCTTCTTTCAGCACGCCTAAATTTATCTCTGCGCGAATAGGCTGCGGAGAGCCGAATAATATATCGCTAAGTTCCGTAGCTATCATGGACCCGCCCCATCCATCTACAAGCGAAGCCCTTATAGCTGCCTCCAGGACATGCTTGTATTCATTATCGCACCCGATATGAGTCCTGGAAAACGCCTGGACAACCTCTATGTCAATCCCTCTGGGATTGACATTTGTTTTTTTCCACGTCTCCTGCTGTTTCTTGGGGGCCCTTTTTGTCAGCGTTAATTCGCCTTCCTGCTGTCCGAATTCTTTTAGAATAGCCTCGCCTAGTTCTTCAGCTATCTTTAAGTCGTTTTTACCCTCTATTTTTATGCCGTACTCAACGGCTAGCCTTTTTAGTTTTTTAACATCCTTTATTGAATAATCTTTTACCACGCCTCTTCCCGTATCCGCGAGGATCTTTGCCATGGATCTGCCATGGTCAGAATGACAGGCAGCGCCTGCCGCTGCGTTTCGCGTTAAGTTCCTTGCGCTTATAGTATCTGCGTCCGCCCCGCATGCGCCTTTCTGGGCGCCTTCCCCGAACGGATCTATTCTGCATGGGCCAAGATTACAGATCTTGCAGCAGACCCCGAGCTCCCCGAATCCGCAATGAGGCTCCTGCTCCGCAAAGCGGTCCCATATGGTAGAAATGTTATTTTGCCTGGCTATCTCCAGTAATTTATCATTGATAGGATTGCCCGTTGATTTTGCCATTAAATACCTCCGCCAAATTTTTTATAAATTCAGAATCCTCGGGCAATATGCCCCTCGAATTTAAAAGCGCCTCGTCCATGCCTATGAACCCCAACACATTAATGTCTTTTAATCTTTTATTTATAAAATCTTTGTCTTTGTCAGACCTGATCTTATTTCCTATGACTGAAATTTCCTTAATCCCAAGGCCTTCCGCGAGAGTTTTTATTTTTCTCGCCGTATCGAGCGACGTGTTATTCGGCTCCACGACTATTAAAAATTTTTCAACCGATTGCGCAGTGCCCCTTCCCAGGTGCTCTATCCCTGCCTCCATGTCCACAACCACAACTTCATCCCTGTTTAAAAAGATATGGCTCAATAACGCTTTTAAAAAAGCGCTTTCCGGGCAAACACAACCTGCCCCGCCTTTTTTTACGGTGCCCATTTCCATGAGCATGACATTGTCCTGCCTGGCGGAATATTTATCAGGTATATCGTCTACCTTTGGGTTTAATTTAAAAAACGCGCCTACTTCGCCTGTGCGCTCAAGAATAATCTTTTTCAATTCTGATACAGGCGCGGGCCTTTCTGAATCTGAAAATCCAAGAGTGGCCGCAAGGTTTGCGTCAGGGTCAGCATCTATGGCGATTACTTTCTTCCCCTGTTTTTTAAAAAATAAAACCAGCCCGGCCGCCACGGAGGTCTTTCCCACCCCGCCTTTTCCGCTTACCGCTATCTTCATATTTAGCTCCCGATCAAAGACCGGGATAGGCCCAATCATAAGCCAGCTGCGTCCAGAACCAATGGGACTTTTTTATCCCATCCTATTGGCATAATATGAACGCCCTGGCACATAGGCTTAAGCTCCTTAATGAGCCTTGCGGCTATCTCTATTGATTTTTCGCTTTTATCCTTTGCCTTGTCTATCTCTTCAATCAGATTATCAGGCACGAATACTCCGGCTACATTTTTATTCATATATTTTGCCATGCCGGCTGATTTTAAAAGCACTATGCCCGCTATGATAGTCGTCTTCAAATGAGAGGAAGCCTTTAGAAATTTCTCAAAAAGATGCATCTCGTAAATAGCCTGGGTTTGAAAAAATTGCGCGCCCGCTTGTATTTTTTTCTCCATTTTTATAATCTCCGGCTCTATCGGATCTGCGCCAGGATTTACAACAGCGCCTACGCAAAATTTAGGGCTGCCCTTCAATTCCTTGCCAGCCATATCTTTGCCTGACTGTAGGCCCCTGATAGCCTCCAGCAGCTGCATTGAATCTAGATCAAAAACCGGCTTCGCGCCAGGATGATCCCCAAGCGCAGGATGATCCCCGGTCAAAGCCAGCACGTTCTCTATCCCGAAAACAGCTGCTGACAGAAGGTCTGACTGAAGCGCCAATCTATTTCTATCCCTGCATGTAATCTGAAACACGGGCTCCAGCCCGCGCTCTATTAAAAGCTTGCATATCGCCAGGGATCCGGTACGCATAACAGAACTCTGCAGGTCTGTCACGTTTATCGCGTCCACCCTGCCTTTTACAAGATCGGCATCTTTGAGAATCTCTTCCACGTCAATGCCTTTCGGCGGAGCTATTTCCGACGTGATTATAAATTTTCCGGATTTTATCTTATCGTATAATCTCATAATAAAAATGGCGCCACGCGCCGGTTACGCCTGCTGTTTAAACGCTTCGACTACATTCCGCATTAAGATTGTTACTGTTAAAGGCCCTACCCCGCCCGGGACAGGCGTAATATAAGACGCCTTTTCAGCTGCCCTGTCAAATTCCACGTCTCCAACTATCTTGCCTTCCACCCGGTTAATCCCGACATCAATCACTATAGCGCCTTCTTTTATCCAATCGCCTTTTACAAGGCCTGCCTTTCCTACGGCTACTATCAAAATCTCAGCCTTTTTTACAAATTCTGGAAGCGTTCCTCTTTTGCCCGTAGCTATATGGCAGACCGTGGTAGTTACGAATTTATTCAATAACAATAGAGCCAATGGCTTCCCTACGATTTCACTGTGGCCCACCACGACAGCTTCTTTACCGTATAGCTCAAGCTCAGGCACTGAATTCAAAAGCTCCATGCACGCGGCTGCCGTGCACGGTAAAACTTTAGCTGTTCCAAAAATAATCTCGCCCATGTTCTGGGGATGAACCGCCTCTATGTCTTTTAAGGGAGATATATACCTGGAAATAAGTTTTGCGTCTATGTGCTGAGGCAACGGCATCTGGATTATAATCCCGTTTACTGATTTACCTTTGTTCAGCAGTTCTATTGCCTTTATAAGTTCGTCTTGCTTGATATCAGCCGCTATTTTTTTAAGTTCATAGTCTATTCCCAGGTCCCTGGCTGTTTTCTCCTGGGACTTGATATATATCTCCGAAGCGGAATTCTCTCCAACCTGTACGCTGACAAGCTTAGGCCCGAATCCGTATTTACTTTTTAAAGTTTCTATTTCCGCTCTTATGTTTTCCTTTATCTTCAAGGCAACGCTCTTGCCTTCCAGTAATTTAGCGGGCATAATTACAACATCCTTTCTTTTGTTTTAGAAATCGCCTTTTCGTACAGCTCGATCGTATCTTTTTCGAGGGCGCTTAAAACCAGTCTTTCCTTTTCCACGAAAGGCGCGTCCTTTATTCCCTTAAGATTTATCTCCGCGTTAAATACGCCTGAATTAAAACTGGCCTTTAAAAGCTCTGAACCGCATCCCACATCTGTTATCAGATTGACATTCGATTTCTCAGCCAGACCTGACGAGACTTTCATGCCAGATTTCGCCGTCTCGCACATTTTTAAAGAAACATAATATCCGTCTTTCAGCGCTTTATCAATGATTTTTTCATCTTTTGTTTTAAATGCAGCGCATATGGAAGAATACACCTCCGTATCCTCGTCTACTAAAACAAGGAAATCCTCTCTTATTTTTTTAATTACCAGAAAATAACCGCTTACGGCGTCTTCTATGTCTTTATACTTTTTATTACCGATGGTGAAGTTGCAAACCATCTCCAGCAACGCTGCGCCTAACGCTCCTGCCAAGCCAGCTGCGCTTCCGCCGCCCGGCGTAGGCTGTTTTGCGGCAAGATCATCTATATATACTTTTAAAGGTTTATTGATGTACATATAATTCTACAAACTTCTGTCTTTTGCTTCTCGACTCTCTGCTCGCACAATAATACTCTAATGATCGTTCGAAGAATATTATCGCAATATCGTTCGAGCGGACACTGCGGCTATACATATAAGCCTAGTCGAGAACTGCTTTCGCGTAGTCGCGCGATTCAAAATAACCCTACCACTCTTCCATTTTTATCAATATCCACTTTAGTGCCGGCTGGTACTGACGGCAGGCCCGGCATCGTGCGCATATCTCCGCATAATGGATATAAAAACCCGGCGCCTGCTGAAATCCTTATATCCCTTACAGGTAAAGTAAAATCCCTTGGCCTGGCCTTTAGCTCCGGATCATGCGAGAGCGATAGATGGGTCTTTGCCATGCATATTGGTAATTTATCATAGCCTAATTTTGCGTAAAACTCTATCTTTCTTTCAGCTTCCGCCGCATAGCTTACGTCTTTCGCGCCATAAATATTTTTTGCTATCAGCTCTATCTTTTCTTTGATCGGCAGATCCAGAGGATACAGGTACTTGAAGTTTGATTTTTTCTCGCACGCCTTTATTACGGCTTTAGCTAAATCTACGCCGCCTTCGCCGCCTTTTTCCCATACCTCGCTTAAAACAGCGTCCTCTGCGCCTGCTTTCACAGCTATTTCTTTTATCACGGCAATTTCTTTATCCGTATCGTATAAAAACCTGTTTATCGCGACTACTACAGGCACGCCGAATAATTTTATATTCTCAATATGCTTTTCAAGGTTGCTGGCGCCTCTTTTAACAGCCTCCACGTCTTCTCTTCTTAAGGCCTCTTCGTCTATCTTTTTGCCAGGCGCTGCCTTAAATGCGCCACCATGCATCTTTAGCGCCCTCACGCTGCAAACGATAACCACGCTATCGGGCGGCTTAAGTCCCGGTATCCGGCATTTTATATCCATAAATTTTTCTAGCCCGCAGTCTGCCCCAAAACCGCTCTCAGTAACCACGTAATCCGCCGATCTTAAAGCTATCATATCCGCCAATATTGAATTGTTGCCGTGCGCGATATTTGCAAAAGGCCCTGCGTGCATAATGCACGGGGTGTTCTCTGTGGTCTGAATAAGGTTAGGCTTAATAGCGTCTTTTAAAAGGACCGTCATGGCGCCTGCGCATTTCAGATTCTCCGATGTGACGGGTTTCCCATCATAAGTAAAAGCTGCTATCATCTTTCCTATGCGCTGTCTTAAATCAAGGAGGCTGTTTGAAAGCGCGAGTATTGCCATAACTTCGCTCGCAACTGTTATGTCAAAACCTGTATCTCTCGGGATTCCGTTGTCCTCTCCGCCCAGCCCGGTTTTTATATGCCGCAAGGCCCTATCGCTTATATCCACTACCCTGCGCGTAATAATGGTATCTGGATCTATGTTCAGTTTATTGCCCTTTACAATGCTGTTGTCTATAAATGCGGCTAAAAGATTATTTGCCGCGCCTACCGCATGTATATCGCCCGTAAAATGAAGATTAATATCTTCCATCGGCAATACCTGGGAATAACCGCCTCCCGCAGCTCCGCCTTTTATGCCAAATACAGGCCCCATCGATGGCTGCCTGAGCGTTGTTATAACTTTTTTTCTGAGTTTTGCCAGCCCTAAGCTCAAACCTATAGTCGTAACTGTTTTTCCTTCTCCTAAAGGCGTTGGCGTAATAGCTGTTACATCTATGTATTTTCCAAAGGGTTTATTTTTAAGGCGATCGAGTATGGAAAGCGAGATCTTGGCTTTATACTTTCCGTATAACTCCAATTCGTTTTCTCTTATGCCTAAGTTTTTTGCAATCTCAATAATAGGTTTCAGTTTTGCAGCCTGGGCTATCTCAAGATCGCTTGGGACGCTTTTCAATTTTACCTCCACTTATCATCCAGCTCAAACGCATCCTTAATCAATTTTATTTCTGGCTCTGGACTGTCAACGCCCTGAATGCAAACTACGTCAAACCTGCAGCTTTTATCCATTAAATTGCATTGCTTTATATACGCCAGGGCTATCTTTGAAATTTGCGCTTTTTTCTTTTTATTTATGGTTTCTTCAGGCAGGCCAAATCCGGGGCTATTTTTAGACCGTACCTCCACAAAAGAAATAACGCCCTTGTCATCAGCTATTATATCTATTTCCCCGAGTTTTGTCCTGTAATTCTTTTCTATTATTTTATAGCCGTTTTTGCGCAAGCAAGCTATAGCCTGCTCTTCCCCTTTTCTTCCCGAGTTAATCCTTGCGAATGTCATTATTATCACCTCCGCCCCTGGGACGAAGGTCGGTTATTTTAATAGGTGCGAAACTTTTTCTGTGTATCGAGCATGGCCCGTATTGCTCAATAGCCTGCAGGTGCAATCTTGTGCCATATCCTTTGTGTTTTGAGAAACTATAAAGAGGGTATTTTTTATCATACTCATTCATGATCGCGTCACGCGTTACCTTTGCCACTATTGACGCAGCTGCTATAGAAAAGCTTTTAGAGTCGCCTTTTACAATCGGGATTGTTTTATAAGGGAGAAACCCGCCAAATACGCCATCCACAAGAACGCAGATATTTTTTCTGATATTTTTTTCTTTTTTATCAGACAAGCGGCAAAATTTGGATACCAGCTTTTTAACCGCCTGCTTCATTGCTGCAAGCGTTGCCACGTGTATATTTTCTCTATCTATGTATTTATTATCTTTGACGCCTATGCCGAAAACCGCTTTCTTCGATATCTCTCTGAACGCCATCTCTCTCTGCGCAGGGCTCAGCTTTTTTGAATCATCTATCCTGGATTTGTATTTAAGGTCTTTGAGGATCACGGCGCCTGCCACAACAGGGCCTGCGAGAGGCCCTCTGCCCGCCTCGTCAACGCCTATTACGACAGAAGCCCCGTCAAGAAACGCCTTTTTCTCCCACGCCAGCATTTGCCTGGGGTTTTGCAATTTCTCTTTCTTCTTCGACCGATGTGCTTTTGCCAACTCTTTTCCTCAGATAATAAAGCCTTGCCCTGTTAACCTTGCCTTTTTTAATGACCTTTATCGAGTCTATTTGCGGAGAATGAACAAAAAACACCCTCTCTACGCCTTCCCCGAAAGATATGTGCCTTACCGTAAAGGTCTCTTTTACGCCCGAACCTTTTCTGGCGATCACAATCCCTTCAAAGGCCTGATTCCTTATCTTATCGCCTTCTTTTATCTTGACTGCCACCTTGACGGTATCCCCTACTTTAAAATTAGTTACATCTTTTTTCATAAAATCTTTTTCCAATTCTCCGATAATATCCATTATTCCTCCTTTAATTTCTCGACTCGGCTCTTCGGCCACGCCCTGAAAAATAATAGCGTTCGAGTGAGCCTCTCGACTTCGCTTGGGGTAAACTTCGTGAGTCGAGAACTATTTAATGTTTCAACAAATCAGGCCTTTTCTTTTTTGTTGCTTTTATCGCTTCCTTTCTTCTCCATTCTTCTATTTTCCCGTGATTCCCTGATAAAAGCACGTCAGGAACCTTCATGCCGCTATAATCAGCGGGCCTTGTGTAATGCGGATACTCCAAAAGATTTCCTGAAAAAGATTCATCTTTGCAGGAATTCTCGTCTCCGAGCACTCCGGGCACGAGCCTTACAACGCTGTCAATTATCGCCATTGCCGGTAATTCCCCGCCGGTCAATATGAAATCCCCTATTGATATTTCATCGTCCGCAAGGTGCTCAGCCACCCTATTGTCTATACCTTCGTAATGGCCGCACAATAACACCATGTGTTCGTATTTTGATAATTTTACAGCAAGGGCCTGGCTAAACTTTTTACCCTTCGGGCTAAGGAGTATTGTCCTTGTTTTTAGCCGGCGATCCTTTGTTTTTCTTCGTATGTAACTAACCGCTTCGAAAAATGGCTCGGCGTTCATTACCATGCCAGGTCCGCCGCCAAAAGGCTTATCGTCCACCTTTCGATGCTTGTCTTTTGAAAACAACCTCAGGTCTATTATGTTTATTTCAACAACTTTCTTTTCCTGAGCCCGCTTTATAATAGACTCTCCCATGACCGCATCAAACATCTTTGGGAATATCGTCAGGACATCTATCAGCATAACCACTTTAACCTATGCGGTTCGCTATCCGGCTCCGTGAGCCGGATAGGTTACTAAATTACGCCTTGTTTTTTGAAAAGACTTTTTATTATTTCTGTAGGCGTAGCGCCTTTTGACAGCCAGAATTTCGCCCTTTCCTTGTCTATGCTTATAAAGGTCGGTTTTTTAGACGGGTCATAATAGCCTAATTCTTCCAAGGTCTTTCCGTCTCTCGCGCGCCTTATGTCGCAGACAACGATCCTGCAGTGCGGTTTTTTCTTTGTCCCAAATCTTTTCAATCTTATCCTAACAGCCATTAATTACCTCCATGTAAGCAACTATTGTTCGAGCGAATAAAGCGGGTCGAGAACTTCTCGGCTCAGCTGCTTCGCAGGTTCGCTCGAAGAATATTGTTTTTGTTATGCGACTAATCTTCTTTCTCTCTTTTTATCCTTACGCCTAACTTTTCTAATTTTTCCTCTATGTGATGATATCCCCTGTCAAGGTGGTATATCCTTGATATCTCTGTCTTGCCTTTCGCTACAAGCCCAGCCAGCACCAGCCCCGCGCTTGCCCTTAAATCAGAAGCCATTACAGGGGCTGCGCTAAGCCTTGAAACGCCTTTTACTATTGCGCTAGAGCCTTCCAGTATTATATGCGCGCCCATCCTGGCGAGTTCGCTTATATGCATAAATCTTTCCGGATATATTTTTTCTGTTATTACGCTGATACCTTTGGTTATGCACATGAGCGCTGTCATCTGCGCCTGCATATCCGTAGGAAATCCTGGATAAGGCAGCGTGGTAACGTCAACCGGTTTTACGGAGCCTGTCTTAACAACCCTGAGCCCGTCTTTTGTATTTGTGATTCTCACGCCTACGTCTTTTAGCTTATCTATAACAGCCCCGAGATGTTCTATGTTTGCGCCCTTTATCAACACGTCTCCGCCAGTAATCGCGGCGGCTATCATGAAAGTACCGGCCTCTATCCTGTCGTTTATTATTGAATATTCCGCGCCATGAAGAGACTTCACGCCTTCTATCTCTAATATTGGAGTCCTTTGACCTTTTATCTTAGCCCCCATTTTAACAAGAAAATCAGCCAAGTCGCAAACCTCTGGCTCGCACGCCGCATTTTCAATAACTGTTTTCCCCTTTGCGAGGGTCGCAGCCATCATAACATTTGCAGTAGCTAGAACGCTTGATCCGAACTTTCCACCCAGATAAACCCTGCCGCCCGTAAGATTTTTCGCGTCTGCGATCAGGTATCCATGTTCCACTTTTATATTTGCGCCAAGCGCATTAAGGCCTTTTATGTGCAAATCTATCGGCCTCGGGCCTATTACGCAGCCTCCGGGCATTGACACCTCTGCGTGTTTTAGTTTTCCAAGCACAGGCCCCAGCACGCACACAGACGCCCTCATCTTACTGACAAGCTTATAAGGAGCAACATAATTACTGTATCCATTTGGATGAATAATAACTACCTCATCCTCCATGTCAGCCCTGACACCCATGTTCCTGAGTATCCTGAGCATATTGTACACATCCTGCAAGGGCGGGATATTTTTTATAACGCATTTTTCATCCGTAAGAAGCGTAGCTGCGAGTATAGGAAGCGCTGCATTTTTTGCGCCGCTTATCTGCACGGCGCCTTTTAATCTCACTCCGCCTTCTATAATAAATTTATCCATACCGCCCTTTCAGTCCCTGAAAAATCCTTAATCACCTTATATACATCAAATATGCTATATGATAAAAATATATCTTCTACAGCCTTTCTTTGGCCGAAGCCTATTTCCAATAAAATCTTTCCGCCTTTTTCCAGAAACCTGTGCGAATCTTTCGCTATAATCCTGTAAAAATCAAGGCCGTCTTTCCCGCCGTTCAGGGCTATTTCAGGCTCTTCCCTGACCTCCTTCTGCAAAAAAGGAAAATCACCCTCCTTTATATAAGGCGGGTTGCAGACTATTATATCAAATTTCGGATTTTTCGCAAACACTAAAGCATTAAAAAGATTTCCTTTGTAAAATTTTACCCTGTCGCCCGCTTGATTCCGGATTGCATTTTTTTTCGCTATCTTCAGGGCGCCTTCGGATATATCGGTTGCAACTATTTCAGCCTGCGGCATTAATCTGGCCAAACTTACAGCTATATTCCCGGACCCCGTACAAAGATCCAATATCTTAACTTCTCGATTCGGAAACTTCGTTGCCTCGCTCGAAGAATATTTTATAGCGTTCGAATGAGGCTGCTGAAAGCAGCCGAATTGAGAACTATTTATAATCTCATTAACCAATATCTCCGTCTCCGGACGCGGAATTAACACATCCCTTGTTACTATAAAATCCAGCCCCATGAATTCTGCGCATCCTGTCATATACTGCACAGGCTCTTTATTCAGCCTGCGGCTGACCAGGGAATCATACAATTCTTCTATTGTTTCGTCTACGGCAAAATCTCTGATATATAAATCCAGCTTTGTGCAGTTAAATAAATATTCCAATAGCATTTCCGCTTCCACTTTGGCAATGGCCTTGGAATGTTTATTCATCAAGTAAAAAATATCTTTTTTTGAACCGGCTATTTTTGTTATCATGAACCTTGTTTCCCTAGTCTCATCTTCCTCTCTGCCTGTATCAACGCGTCTATGATTTTATCCATATCGCCTTCCATTACATTAGGCAGGTCATGTATTGTAAAGCCTATTCTGTGATCCGTAACCCGGCGATCTGGAAAATTATAAGTCCTGATTTTCTCGCTCCTGTCTCCTGAACCTACCTGCGCGCGCCTGTCTTTTGCTATTTTATCGTCATGCTTTTTTCTGATATATTCCAAAAGCCTTGCCCTCAATACTCTCATAGCCTTTTCTTTATTTTTATTCTGCGACCTTTCGTCCTGACAGGTAACTACCATGCCTGAAGGTATATGGGTAATGCGCACAGCTGATTCAATCTTATTGACTCCCTGCCCTCCTGCGCCTGACGCCCTGAAAACATCCAATCTGATGTCTTGCGGGGTTATCTGAACCTCCACATCCTCTGCTTCAGCCAGAACTGCCACAGTAACAGCTGAGGTATGAATCCTGCCGGAAGCCTCTGTCGCGGGAACCCGCTGAACCCTGTGAGCGCCTTTTTCATATTTTAATCTTTTATAAACGCCCTTGCCTTTAACCGCAAATATGACTTCTTTAAAACCGCCCGCTTCCGCAACATGACTGTCCATTATCTCCACTTTCCAGTTATTTTTCGCGGCATACTTGGAATACATCCTAAAAAGATCGCCTGCGAACAGCGAAGCCTCTGCCCCGCCTGTCCCTGCCCTGATCTCCACGATAACATCTTTATTTGCGTCAGGGTCTTCTTCGAGTATCATCTCCTCTAATTCAGCCTTAAGTATGCCTTCTCTTTTTTCAAGCTCAGCGATTTCTCCTCTCGCCATTTCCACCAGTTCTTCGTGAGATTCTTTTTCTAAAAGATGTTTTGCGCCTTCCAGTTCGACCAAGACCTTTCGGTACGCCCTGTATTTTTTCACGATGTCCTGAAGCGACGACATCTCTTTGGCCAGCTTCTGATAGCTGTCAGGATTGCCTGCTACGCCAGGGTCCGCCATCAACACATGCAGCTCATCGTACCGCTTCAACAAAGAATCTAATTTTTCTAACATAACGATATTCCGGCATTGTTAAAATAGGGACAGCGACCTATTTTTCTACTTAATGTAGCTAGAAAATAGGTCGCTGTCCCTATTTTCTATTTTCACCTATTTCTTATACTTCTTCAAAAACTTCTCCACCCTGCCTGCGGAATCTACGAATTTCTGCTTGCCGGTAAAGAACGGGTGGCACTTAGAGCATATTTCCACACGCACGTTTTGTTTTGTGGAGCGCGTATGAATAACCTCTCCGCATGCGCACGTGATCGTTGTTTCTTTGTATTCCGGATGAATTTTTTCCTTCATTTTATCCCCCTTTATTTGTTCATGCTGTCCAAGAAATCTTCATTTGTCTTGGTTTTAGAGATCTTCTCTATAAGAAGCTCCATGGCTTCTACGCTGTTCAACTCGTTAAGGACTTTTCTTAAGAGCCATATCCTCTGCAGCTCCTTTGGATCTACCAGCAGCTCTTCCTTTCTGGTATTAGACCTTTTGATATCTATTGCCGGATAAACCCTTCTCTGGAAAAGCGTCCTGTCTAGCTGTAATTCCATATTACCCGTGCCTTTAAATTCTTCAAAAATAACCTCATCCATTCTTGAGCCTGTGTCCACGAGCGCTGTCGCTATAATGGTGAGACTCCCGCCTTCTTCTATGTTTCTGGCCGCCCCGAAAAACCTCTTCGGTTTATGAAGCGCGTTCGAATCCACGCCTCCTGAAAGTATTTTTCCTGAATGAGGAACTACGGTGTTATATGCCCTGGCTAACCTTGTTATGCTGTCCAAAAGAACAACAACGTCTTTCTTGTGCTCCACCAGCCTCTTTGCTTTTTCCAGAACCATCTCAGCTACCTGGACGTGTCTTTCAGCTGGTTCGTCAAAAGTGGAGCTAATGACCTCCCCTTTTACGGATCTCTGCATATCGGTAACTTCTTCGGGCCGTTCATCTATCAATAATACCATAATAATAGTTTCCGGAAAATTAGTCGCAATGCTATTGGCCATCTTTTGCATTATTATGGTTTTGCCGCTATAAGGAGGCGCGACTATCATGCCTCTCTGGCCTTTTCCCACGGGGGCCAGCAAATCTATTATACGCATCGACGTATCTACGGTCTTTGTCTCCAACTTGTATCTTACGTTAGGATATATCGGGGTCAGGTTGTCAAAAAGCACCTTATCTTTTGCCGCCTCGGGGCTTTCAAAGTTAACAGCCTCTACTTTTAACAAGGCAAAATACCTTTCCCCTTCTTTGGGAGGCCGTATCTGGCCGCTTACCGTATCGCCTGTTCTTAGTTCAAATTTCCTGATTTGCGAAGGCGATATGTAGATATCGTCCGGGCACGGCAGATAGTTGTAGTTCGGAGAACGAAGAAACCCAAACCCGTCCGGCAATATCTCCAGCACGCCTTCTCCGAATATAAGCCCGTCTTTTTCTGTCTGAGCCTGAAGCACCTTGAATATAAGATCTTGTTTTTTGAGGCCGCCTACGCTATTTACATTCAGTTCATGCGCAATCTTATTCAGCTCTGATATTTTCATTGATTTCAATTTTTCAATATCCAGCTTTTCTTTTACGTCCATATTATACTCCCTTTTGTTTCCAGATCTCCTTGACCTGGTTTAATGTACTTGTTTTTGAGCCGCTATTATCTATGATAAAATCCGCAAAGACAAGTTTTTTCTTAAAAGGCATTTGCGCCCTTATTCTCTTCAAAACTTCTTTAGCGGATATTCCCCTGCTTTCCCTTATCCTTTTAACCTGCCCTTCTTTATCGCTGGCTACCAATATTATCCTATCCATCTGTTTGTAAAAACTAGATTCTATTAATAGGGACGCCTCGATTACTATAGCCTTGCCTTTGCCCACCCTTATAATCCTTTTTACCTCTTTTATAATTTCCGGGTGGGTAAGCTCATTCAAGATTCTAAGTTTCGCTTTGTCTTTAAAAACAATCTTCCCGAGTTTTTTCCTGTCTACATGACCAGTCCTTCCCAGTATGCCTTTACCGAAGTGCCCGACTATTTTCTTATAACAGCTTTTGCCGGGCTTTATGAGCGAGTGATAGATCTTGTCCGCATCGACCGTATAAGCTCCAAGCTTAGCAAACATCTTTGCTACTGTTGTCTTTCCGCTTCCAAAGCTTCCTGTTATGCCTATGATCATGTAAAACACCTTTGTCAAATTATCTTGTCAGGCCTAGTTGACCTAAAGAAAAGCCTCATCGATTAAAGCGGGCATGGTGTTCTGTCGGACAGGCCGTTTGGCACTGAAAAATTTTAGCGGTCCGCTACGGCTTACAGCTCGCAAATTTGCAGAAATTCCCTCGTCGCATACGGTAAATCACCAAGGCGCCTCGCTGGAGCGTCCGGACGTCTTTTCGTAGGCCTGTTAGGCCTGACAAAATTATACTTCCTTCATCTCCAGCCAATTTTTCCCGTATCGCACGCTTACCTTTACGGGCACCAACAGTTTTACCGCACCTTCCATTTCTTCTCTTACCAGCTCTTTCATCTTATCCAATTCAACCCTAGGCACTTCAAAAACAAGCTCATCGTGAACCTGTAAAGTCATTAGCGATTTTATTTTTTTTTCTTTCATTTTTCTGTGAATATTTATCATTGCTATCTTTATCAGGTCAGCTGCTGATCCCTGGACAGGCGTATTGATAGAGATTCTTTCCGCTTGCTGCTGTTCCCTCATCCCGCCTGTTTTTATTTCCGGGATATATCTTCGCCTGTTAAAAAGGGTTGTCACGTATCCCGCGCTTCTGGCTTCTTCAATTTTATCCTCCATGTAAACCTTTACAGCCGGATATCTTTCGAAATACGAATCTATAAATTGCTGGGCGCTCCCGGGATCTATGCCAAGGCCCTTGCCTAACCCAAAAGCGCTAATCCCGTAAATAATCCCAAAATTCACCGTCTTGGCGTTTGCCCTCATTTCAGGAGTTACGTCTTTTTCTTCCACCTCAAAGATAAGAGATGCTGTGTGATTATGCACGTCCCTGTCTTTTTCAAAAGCAGCTATTAGCTCCTTATCCTTTGATAAGTGAGCCAGGATCCTGAGTTCTATCTGAGAGTAATCAGCTGACATTATAAAATTGTCTTTTTCTCCTACAAACGCCTTTCTTACTCTCCTGCCTTCTTCTGTTTTTACCGGTATATTTTGAATATTCGGATTGGAAGATGAAAGTCTTCCGGTAGCTGTAACCGCCTGGTTGAAAGAGGTGTGAACTCTCCCTGTTTTTTTATTAATAAGCTCCGGAAGCGCGTCGACATAAGTGGACTTCAGTTTGGATAATTCCCTGTACCTCAAAAGCTCTTTGGGCAGAATATGTAAAAAGGAAAGCCTTTCGAGAACCTCCACATCCGTAGATGCCCCTGTCTTTGTTTTTTTTACAATAGGTAGTCCTAGTTTTTCAAATAAAATCTTGCTGAGCTGTTTCGGAGAATTAATATTAAACTCTTCGCCCGCTATCCCGTAAATAGCTTGAATTAGCCCAGAAAGCTCTTTTTCCATCTTGCATGATGTTTCTTTTAGAAAATCAACATCTATCTTTACCCCGTTTTTTTCCATATCGCTTAAGACATCCACGAGCGGCAGCTCTATATCATTAAAAAGCGAATCCAGCTCCTTTTTTAAAAGCTCTTTCTCGAATATGTTCTTAAGCCGCATCGTGACATCGCTGTCTCCGCACGAATACATGGAAACTTTCTCCACGTCCACCATATCCATAGTAACCTTTTTTTTGCCTGCGCCTAAAAGCTCGTTTATAGGCGTCATTTTATGGTCAAGATATTCAAATGCTATGTCATCCAGCCCATGGCTCATCCTGGAAGGGTTCAATAGATACGACGCTATCATTGTATCGTGAGCTATGCCCTTGACCTCTACGCCATAGTTTGACAGCACCAGCTTATCGTATTTTATATTCTGCCCTATCTTCCTTATCTTCTCGTCTTCTAAAATAGGCTTTAATTCTTTAATAGCCTTCTCTAAATCTACGCCTTCAGCCTTCAGTCTTGAGCCTAAAGCCACATAATACGCCTCGCCTTCTTTCCAGCAAAACGATATCCCAACAAGCTTTGCCTCCATAGGCTGCTCGCTTGTGGTTTCAATATCCAGGACAAATTCTTTTTTTGTTCTTAATTCTTTAATAAAATTCTCGAAGTCTCCCTGGCCGGAGATTGTCTTATAGCGAGCCTCTTTATGAACAGCTGAATTCAAGGACGTAATCTCCCTTGCTAAGGTTTTAAATTCCAGCTCTTTAAAGATCTCCAGCAGTTTTTCTGAATCAGGCTCTTTTACGCGCATATTTTCAATATCTATTTCCAGGGAGACATCTGCATCCACGGTTGCCAACTCTTTTGACATCCTCGCGTTATCTTCCTGTTCACATAACATCTTTCTCCTCGACTCGCTTTTTATCTTATCAAGATTTTTATAAAGACTATCCAGGCTGCCAAATTCCTTAATAAGCTCTATGGCTATTTTTTCTCCTATGCCCCGCACGCCAGGGATATTATCAGTAGCGTCCCCGGCAAGCGCTATAAAATCAGTTATGCTTTCAGGCCCAAGACCGGAAAATCTCTCTTTCACCGTATCGCTGTCATAGATAAGGCCATCTTTATGCGTGCTGTAAACCTTTATATTTTTATCGACTATCTGAAACATATCCTTATCGCCTGTGACTATATATACGTCTATAGCCTGTTGAGATATTTTTTTAGCAACTGTGGCCAGGATATCATCTGCCTCGAAACCCTGCTTTTCAAAAATAGGTATGTTATACGCTAATATAGTTTCCTTTATCAACCCCATTTGGCTCACTAGATCATCCGGCATAGGTTTTCTATGAACCTTGTAGTCCTCAAATTGTTCGTGCCTGAAGGTGGGGCCTTTCAGGTCAAATGCAACAGCCAGGTAAGACGGTTTTTCCTTCTCTAATAGCTTCTTAAGCATCAAAAGGAACCCGTATACAGCGTTCGTAGGCTTGCCTTTTGAGTTCCTGAGCTCTTTTATGGCATAAAAAGCCCTATAGCAATAAGAGTTTCCATCAATCAAAAAAAGTTTTTCTTTTTTAGTCATTCATTATTTATCAGGGATTTCCTAAAATAGGAAGGGTATGTTTCTGCATAAAACAGGCGGTTCTATTCCGGTAAAATGCTCAATATGGCTTCGATTTCTTTTCTTGCGCCTGCAAATTCTTTCTGGCGGTAGCGTATCATGCCTTCTTTGTAATGATCGTCTATCCTCTCCTCCTTCATCTTAAACTTTATCGTTTCCTCCAGTTCTAAAAGCTGGTTATTGTCCGGAGAACGCTGTTTGGCGATCCTTATCGTATCCAGCGCCTTCGCATATTCACCTCTATTGTAATAGTCCCTTGCCTTTCCATAAGAGGTGCTTGTTTCGCTGCTGGTTACAGTATCTACCGCGGGCAGCTTACTTAAAGATGCGGCGGTATTTATTTTACCGCTTTTTTCTCTCTTAAGCCTTTCTTCAGCCAGTCTAAGCGACTCCTGAAGTTCTTTGTCAAGGTCTCTATTTTCTTCGGAAACTATCGCTGGTTTTTTATTTTTTTCAGCCCCTACCCTGGTCCAATCAGAGGCTTTTCTTACTACAGGTTTTGGTTTTTGTTTTTTTTCAACGCGCTTTTTAACTGGCAACTGTTTCTTTTCTGGATTTTGCAAAGTTTTTACCGCAGCCTTATCGATTAGCCCCAGCTTCTCTAATCTATTTTTTGCTTCTTGAGTCCACGGATCTTCAGGGCTGCCCAATTTATACCTTCTCATCCAGTGCAAAGCAGCCTTTTCCAATTCGCCTTTTCTTTCATAAAGAAGCGCCAAATTTGTATGAACCTCTTTATAGTTAGGGTCTATAGCAATGGCCTTTTCGTATTCCGCCTCTGCCCTGTCTAACCATCCCTTTGTCTCAAATAAAATTCCAAGGTCATTGTGAGGCGCTGCGTAATCCGGCATCAGATTGGCCGCCTTCTGATACCACTCAATCGCAGTATCTATGTCTCCGCGCTGTTGCGCATCGTATCCTTTTATCCTGTAAGCCTCTGCATTACCAGACACGCCTTCTGCCTTACCAGCGTATATATAGGAGGTGCTTAAAAATAATAGGGAAAATAAAACTACCAGACAAATCAAGCCGAATCTTATAAATCTCTTGCGATCTATTCTCTCCATTGCCCATAAGTTTATCATACGCTCCTTATTGCGTCAAGAAAAAATTAAACAAAAATCGGGAACAAAAATCATATGCTATAAAAAAGAACTCTGCTTTGAAAGATTCGTGGCGATTTTTTTATAACGCTCCATTGAGTTGCCTTCTACTGTCCAAAGTTCTGACCACAGCATTTATATCATCGCCTGCTTTAGGTTTTTTGAAATCTTTCATTTGATTATCCAGTGAATCAATAAATGCCATTGCTTCAAGAGTATCTACAGGGTTTCTGCGCCAATGTATCCTGTAAAAAAGGTCATCTGCTTGCTTACGTACCCACCAATCACTGCCATGCTCGCTATCCTTCAACATATCCAGTAATGGGTCTAAATACGCTTCCACCACGTCGTACACAAACAGGCCTGATTCCTTGAGGTAATAAAACTTGCCTTTGCTGAATTCCTGCGCAGATTTAACACCTATGCTAAAAGTATCGCTACGCATAACTAACATCGGCTCATTTTGACTACTTAACCGATCAGCTTCTTGCGCTGCATCTTTCTCAAGCCCTTCCAGAAAAGAAGTTATTTCCTTTATCGTGTCCGGCCTAGCCTCTAAAAGTATCCAAGCATATAATGCCTTCGCTGTCTTTTCAGTTTCTGTCCCGGCAAATTTAGTCACTCGTACTTTATATTTTTCGCTTATGCTATCTTGATACTTGTAAAACCAGCTTAAGCGACCATCAAGCCGATTCGCAAGATAGG
Organism: Candidatus Omnitrophota bacterium; assembly: GCA_030649895.1. Taxonomy (GTDB): domain Bacteria; phylum Omnitrophota; class Gorgyraeia; order Gorgyraeales; family Gorgyraeaceae; genus UBA10183. The sequence goes on along the minus strand of JAUSEX010000022.1, from coordinate 25,002 downwards.
CTATAGCTTTCAGTTTCCAGAACTCCATACTTCCCCCTGGGTTCCATACCCATTTGCCTCCTTCAAAATCATACTGCACATACCCATGTTTAAACGCATACAGAAGTTCCTTTGCTTTAAAATCTTTTTTCGCTCCCAGGACGCTCACATTAGAATCTTCCGGTATAGCTGCTGCTATATCTGCTGCTACTGCCTTTTTTGCCATATTAAATACTTGTTCCCATCCGGGCTTAACAGAATACGTTGTGCCTTTTCCCTCATAAAGCATAAAAGATGTTAAAGCTTTATAAACAACTTTTTTTCCGCGAGAAGCATTGATAGCTTGCTCAAACAAAACATATAAAGTGCTGTTTACAAGCGCTTCTCTTTGCTCGTCAGTAAAATTTCTATTAAGATAATTGCCAAGCTGAACAATGGATATTTTCCCTGCCAGCAATCTTATCGCCTCCCTGGCATAGTCGCCTGTCACTCTGATATTGTACCTGAATCCATATTCATCCCGCCTATCTTCCTCTCCTCTTCTCGCTGGAGGATCACCTTGCATCATAGCAAAAACATTGCTTGCAATGCTTACTTCACCGTGTGGCTTTGGCTTGGAGTTAACTATTAAATCCAATACAAGATAAAGTTTGTCTCCCTTTTCATCCTGAATAAGTTTTTGATTTTTTGACAACACATATGCCGTAAACTGAGCTATATCCCTAAAAACATCATGCAAAAGCTCCAAGTATGTATTAGTACCTATGCCGCCATAATCCCTCACATTTATCGCCATACTGTATGTCTTGCAAAAAAGAGTAAGACAATCATCCAATTCTTTACTGCTGACAACCCCTGATTTAAGCTCAAGACCTGCTTTAAGATCGGAAAGGTGTGTGGCAATCTGTTTTTTGACAATCTGTTCTTTGGTTGTTACTGGATAATGAATCTTACTAAGCATACCTATTATAGCTTCAATTGCTTTGCTAGTATCTAAGGCAATGGCTCTATCCGCCATTGCAGTTGTGGTTCTTATTGCATCCGTCATTCCTGTGGCTCCACCAGCTTCTTTCATAGCATCTTTCAAGCGTTGCGCAGTTCCTTCTTTTGTTGTTTGTAATGGCACTCTCAATGTCCTGTCTAAAGAATAAGCTGTATTTACACCTATAAAAATAAAGACAAGCAGTAACGATAAGATTTTATTTATTAATTTTTTGGTATTCATAATCCCTCCTATAAATTACATATGTTTTAAATACTTTATAAAAGTATATCATTTATTTATAATTTGTCAATAAAAAATTCAACAAAGTTTTTTGCCCACTAACTGACAAATCAAGTCATGCTAATTTTGTAAGCTTATGAGAAAGTTATTTTTTTATATGGGTGGAAAAGTAATTGCCGGTCAGGGCATCAATGTCTGCGGTCAGTTCCTGAAGCCGTAGTTCTTTTTCAAGACTAAGCCTTAAATCCTTGGGAGGCGAAGCTAGCATTTCTATCTGAAGACGCCTTCTTTCAAAATACGTCCTTGTAATCTCGTTCATTATATCGTCTCTCAGTTCAACCATGAGCTTCGACCTCACATCAATGGCTGTCTGGTCGCTGCTCCACATAAGGTCTCCCAAATCCCAGCTCATGGCAATATCCCAGCTGACTGTGTCTTTTCCTTTTTGCAATGTGTCAGGGCTAGTGCCGGAATCCCAGTGCCAGTAATCAGTAACATACCTGTCTAATCCTACCGAGACATTTGGCAGTATGGCTTTTTTGTTTGCAAATTTTCTCCATTCCTTTATCTTATCAGGATGAACCTCCGCGTATTCACAAGCTGCGTTTTGCACATCATTGATAGTAGGCTCACCTTCGAATTTTTTTAAAACGTCTTGCTTTTGGATTTCGAGAGAGCTGGCATTCTCATCAGCAAAAGTAATTTGGTTAGACCGAATAATAAGGGCAAAAACCATTACAGATAGAATTGCATGTTTCACAAAAACCTCCTTTGCCGGATAAGATAAACACACATGAGGAAAATATCTATATTAAACAATTATAGACTAGTATACCTTTTCGAAAATTATTATATCAAGAAGAAATAAGGCAGATAATAATGCCCGGAAGGCACTAGGAATAGGGACGTCTTACGCAGGCTTAACTCATTACAAGCCAACAAGTTACAATAGCAGTGATTCCAAAAAACTATATGTAAGCGCTAAACTGGAATCGTAGCAGTTGCAACTCATTGTCTTTAATAATCTTATAGCGCAGTGAGACGTCCCCGTACCTTTCGGTACAAACCTTTTCTTGTAGCTATCCAGGCATTTCCATTGGAATCTATCGCTATAGAATTTATTTGTTTTGTTGCCAGCCCTTTGTATAAACCATGCCACAGCCTATCCTTATCTGAAAAAACAAAAACGCCTTTATCTGTTATTGCGTACAAAACATCTTCAAACAAAATCCGTTTTACGCCTAGAGACATAAGCCCAGCGTCAATAAACCTCTTCCATGTCTCGCCCTTATCCTCGCTTATAAAAACCCCGGAATCAGCTGCAAGAAATATCTTATCCAGGTAAACAGCTATGCTGTTTACCGGCTTTGCTGCCTTAAGCGACTCATCTGTGACATCCGCATCGTATTCCACGCCTTCTCTGTTGGTTACAAAAGTTCTTCTCCAGCCCGTTCCTGAATTTTCATATACACCTTTTTCCGCTGCAACAAATATCGCATCATCCAAAAACTCCACCCATTTTAAATTAAGCCCCATGCCACCTATATCATCCTTTGTCCATCCAGGACCGTTATCGCTACTTATTAAAAGTCCTGCGCCTGTAGCAAGACATATCCTCTTATTTTTTGAAAACGCAATATGCGATACATTGTTTTCCTTGCTTCCGATGCCTTTAAATATATTTTTCCAGCCTGTTTTGCCGTCATCGCTTACAAACACTCCATTCTTTGTGCAAACAAAAATAGCCTGCTCCAGGGCCCTGACAAAATTAATCCTGTCATCCTTTGCCTGCGTAGAAAAGACAACTGCCCAAATATTCCCGCCATCTTCTGTCCTGTATAGCGCCTTTTCGCCTGCCGCATAAATAGTTCCTTTGTTATCAGCGCAAACCTCATTCAAACCCGAGCCAAAAAGGCCGGATATCAATTCCCAGTCATCATCGCAAAAACCATAAGCAGTGAAATTAAATATAACAAACGAACTTAGCAACAGAAAGGATATTTTGCAGGTATTTGACAAGATGCAAGCAGTATACTACGCAGGCAAAAAAGCAATCAAGAACCAAAGATTCACATAATTATGCCTAGCAGGCATAAAGATCAGGCTTTTGGTTTTTTCAATAAGGCAACAATGCCCCGTATTATTAAAAAAACGCAGAATATAATCGCTATTATGGATTTATAGCCTATATAATTTCTAGGCTTTCCCATTATCGTATCAAACATAAATATAAATATAGCTCCCAGGATCCCAAGAATAATTAACGCCGCGCTTTTTATCTTTATGCTCATATCCCCTCCTTTTTAATAATATTAACATTATTTTACATAAAATCAAGGAAATTATATTTACATTTTTATGTTCTTCTTAGCCATGGACCGCTAAATACAAATTAAGCTCATAGTTATAACATATTATAACTATTAAAGTTATAGGCGCTACCAAATTTGAATAATGCCCTTAAATATGGTATAGTTATAGTAGGAGGGCAAGATGCTTAAGACAGCTGTGCTCCTAATAGCCGGTTTTATTATTATACCTGTATGCGCATACGCAGGCGCAGATTCAGGCCTTACCGCAGGCGTAATATCCGGCTCTTTTTCTGAATGGGTTAACACAAAGCCAAACAATAATACGCCCGACGAAGCTGCGGAAAAAATTCTCATAAGGGAGCAATGGGAAAAACAGCTTGGGATAGATATCTTTTATCCTTATTTTAAAGCAAAAGAAATTGAAACAAAAGTAAGAGAAAAAACCAGCGTAAGAGTCTTTAAAATAAAAGGTAAGCCGGAATTCAAAAGTAACGAAGCAAAATATACCTTCAGTATAAAATTTTAAACCTTCCTTTTTTCTCGGCGCCTTCATCAGCGCCTCAACAACTTAAGGATACGACAGAAAAACATTTACTTTTTCAGGTGCAGGAAATAAAGATAACCTTGAAAGCTATTATTTCTTGAAAAGCCCTGTTAGCTCAGCTTTGGCTAAAATACGGCCGCTCATAGCTTTTTCCAGATCAGCCTTAGTAACTCCTTCTGCCAAGTTAAGGTTTATATCGAGAGCGTACAGTTTAAATACATATCGGTGAATGCCAAACGGAGGGCATGGCCCGTCATATCTCATTCTACCGGAATCATTTATACCCTGCCTCCCGGGCGCTGAATTCTCCTCTATTTTTGAAACAACAGGCATGTCAAACATAACCCAGTGAACCCAGTCTCCGCCTGGAGCGTCAGGGTCATCTAATATAACAGCGAGGCTTACGGTTCCAGCGGGAATGTCTTCTATAATTAAAGCGGGGTTAATATTTTCTCCGAGACAGGTAAACCTTTTAGGTATATATTCATTATTTTCAAATTCAGAACTTTTTAATTTCATGACAATATCTTCTCCTGCCGCTATCAGCCGGCCAGCCATAAGAAAAATTCCAAGAAAAATAAAGACCTTTCTCATCTGCCTTTAAATAGCTTATTCAAAAGTTCCTGGCCTTTCGATGCTATCAATTTCTGCAACACATAGTTAAGGTCTGGCATTATTGATACGTTGGGAATCTTGCCTTTTATTTCCAAAGGCATTGTTATTAAGCCATCTTTATCCGCAATCAGCTTAAGCTCAGGCACAACGCCGGAAAAAACAACGGAAAGATCCTTCGGGATAAAGAAATTTGAGCTGATCTGCAGGCTCTGGTCTATCATGCCCACAGACCCTTTGCTCACAAGATAAAAGGCCTCTGCTTCTACCAATAGGTTATCAAAATAAATACTGCCGTCTCTTATCTCGAAATCCGCATTTATAGGTTTAAATGGCGTATAACTTTGATTCAAAAGCGCGCTGTATTTCTCAGGCAGATTGTTTTTTAATTTTTGAACAATGTTTGGCAGCATATTCAACTGATCCAGGGCGGTTTTTAAGACATTCATTTTATCCAAGATTACATTCGTAAGCCTCGCGTTCCCTTTTGCGCTCAATGTTTTAAGCATATCCTCCTGCTGAGACGAACCGTCGATCAGAATTCGCATATCCATATCGACCGTGGTCTTGAACACGGGACTATTGGCCCCGGAGCCGGCATTTATTTCCAATTCAGGTATAAATAGTTTTTTTACCCGGATATCCTTTTTGAAAAGCGGCAGGATTTCCAAGCTAACATTCAATCTATCTGCCTTTAACAGAAAATCGCTCCACGTCTTATTCCTGTCTTTTATCGCCACGCCTTTCGCTTCCAGCCCAATTCCGCTCAGAAGGTTAACGGAAATGCTGTCTATCGCTACGTCCCTGTCCATAGATTCTTCCAGCTTTGTTATAAGAACAGCTTTATACCGATTAGCGTCAAAGGTAAGCGCGAATACAGCTATCCCGACAACCAGTAAAATAAAAATAACCGTGATTATTATAAGGATTTTTTTCATATTGGTTAAAACCCCACATTCCATCCTGTGTTAAGGCTGACGTCCGGGCTAGCTGCGGAATTGATATTTTCAGTAAATGCAAAATGCCAGGACACATTCTGCTTTTCCTTCCAGATATAATTAAACCCCAGCCCCACGTCAATTGCAGATTCATCTAAAACATTGGTGCCGCTGGATGGATAAGGCGTTGAGTTTCCCATAATTTGCGTAACCAGAGAGAATCTTTGCGTCAAAAGGTATTCTATCCCCATCATCCCTGAAATCATATTCCGTTTTAAATTCAATACGCTGAAAAAATCCGGTTTTTCTATGACTATAAAATTGCAGCCGGCGTACACTGTTATCTTTTCCGAAAACGTCTTATCTAAAAGCACACCGAATCCGTAATCGAATTCTCCGCTTCCCAGCAAAGAACTCTTTTCCCCTGTTGGAAATTTAGCCGATGCCCGGAAAGACATGTTCGGCAAAAAACCATACCTGTCTTCTTCCAATAGCTGGTGTTTCGCCTTCAATACAACATCGCCTAAACCATCCGAGGCGTTAGTTCTTTTTATTAAATTCTCATTATTATAAATGAATGAGTAGTTAAAATTGTAAGAGCCCTGCCTTATTCTGGAGCGCGGGGTAGTCGCGCCTACGGTCTTTTCGAATTCCTCAACAAAGCCGTCCAGATATCCGGCCGACAAGCTCAGATACGGAATCTCCAGCCCGATTTCCGTATTTTCATAAATTCCGTACCTAAGATCCAGCGTCATCCTGGAAACCTCCGCGTCGATATTTATATTATATAACGAAGAAGCGGGGGTAAAAGAACTGACCGTAATATTTGAAACAGTGTAGTCTGCATTGATATAAAATTTATTCTGCTCTATTGTATCTGCCTTATCAGGCTCCATCTGCAGATAAAATAGATAGAGAGGCATCTGATTACGGATTGTTATTGGCCCTGCCCTGTACCCGAGCGAAGCAAGCGGCTCAGGCCCGGTTTTTGCAAGAGCATTGGCTACAAAAAATAATAATAAAACCAGGATAAGCGCGCCTTGGATGTTATATCTTTTCAATCTACTTACCTCCTCCTTGTCTTGAAAAAACCGTTTTTATATGGTATACTTATTATAGCCGATAAGGGCAAACCCTGAGAAATCAGGGGGCGCAAAGCCTACGGGCCTAAGTTATTCTGACAAGCCGTAACCCCAGCGAATGCAAAGGGTTAGTGAGGCAGTTAGGAATAATATGGCGGCTGGGTTGCCAAGCGATGAAAAGCTGAAGCTGTAAGCCTTTATCGGCCTTTTTCATGCCTTTGATCTTACGATTATCCTATCAAGTATCTCGGTAAATTCGTTTTCCAGGACAAACAAAGGCGTTACGCTGCAACCCGTGAGGCTTTTTATTTTAGCCAGGGCTTCCATATTCTTAGGGTCTAACATTGCCAAAAGCAATACGTTTTTATCTTTTCTTACAGGCAAAACCCCGTAATCTTTCATTATATCAAAAGATATTTTAGATACTATCTCTTTCAGTTCCCCGTTTTCGCTCAAATTTCTGATATCAAAATGCGGGATATTGAACTGCGATTCCAAAGCCCTTGCGATATCCCCGGAACTTGCCAGTCCAAGGCTTATAACGCTCTGGCCTATTCTCTGGCCTGTGTTCCAGTGCCTGTTAAGCGCCAGTTCAAGCTGTTCAGGCGTAATCACCTGAGACTCCAGCAATATCTGACCAAGCGGCTTATGCCTTAACCTCTCTTCTTTGCTAGCTTCAGCAGATTCTGCTTTAACCGGTTCGTCAATAAATAGTTTCTTCTCTATCTGCCTGCGGTTCACGAGAAAATTACTGCCCGGCAATGTCTTTAAATAACTTTTTATCTCCGTGATTGTTTCCATCAATTCCACCATATTTTTTATGGGAAAATATTTATTGTTAGCTATGGCTATGGAGACGCTCATAAGAGGCATATTCATCACGTTCCCGCGCCTGTCTTTTGAAACTATGTAGGTCCTCTCCCTGTCTTCTTTTGAATAATGAAAATGCATTGCCCTGTTAAAGGCTAGTATTGACTCAGACGCAATCAGCCTGTCTTTATCAGGCGTTGTAACTACCACAAAATCATCGCCCCCTATATGGCCTACAAAATCATGCGGATTGCCGTATCTTTTGGTTGTAGTGGATATAATATAAGCGACATGCCTTATGACGCTATCGCCTTTCATATAGCCGTATTTGTCATTGAACGATTTAAAATTATCTATGTCATAATAGGCTACCGAGAAAAGCTTTTTCTCGCCCATCCTGGAATATATTGCCTTCTCTATCTGCCTGTTTCCCGGGAGCTTTGTAAGGGCGTTCGCGTAAAGCTGGTGGCTGGTCCTGCGCAAGGCAAGTTCCATGCGAATTTCCAGGTCTATGGGGTCAGGGGGATTGGCAATATAGTCGTCCACCCCCTGCTCTATCTCTAGCATCTTTTTTCTTATCTGTTTTTTGTCTATAAGGACTATTATCGGGATATGCGCGGTGAGAAAATCTTCTTTCAGGGCCTTGGAGACCTTAAGGCCGTCCATGTCAGGCAAGCCCCAGTCTATTATAATAATATCAGGCTGCTCCCGTCTTACTGCGTCTAAAACAGCGAAACCTTTGGCGATAGTAATTATTTCATAATCCCACGCCTTGAGGAGATACTGTATTATCTCCGCAATGCCAGCCTCGTGCTCAGCTAATAAGACCTTCTTTTTTACAGCAACCATTTAAATTTATTATATCTCAGAAGCATATCATGGTCAATCAAATAGCATAAAATATTACGTAAGCGCCAACCCTGGCAAGAGCTCATTATAGTGTTACCTAATATCGAAAGTATTACAATTAGCATAAAATATATCGTAAATATATTTGCAAAAGGGCGTGTTTTCGGATATACTACCTCCTATGAAACTTTCTATTTTGATTCCGGCTTATAATGAAGAAAGATCGATCAGCCAGGTAATGCAGGAAATAAAATCGCTAAATCTAATTTCCTGCGGAATATCTGAAAAAGAGGTTATACTTATAGACGATGGTTCTACTGACAGGACCGTGGAAAAGGCTACGGCTGTAATGCCCTCCGCAAGAGTTATTAGGCATGTGAAAAACCAGGGCAAAGGCGCCGGCCTTATATCAGGAATTGCGCACGCGACAGGAGATGTGATCATAATCCAGGACGCTGACCTGGAATACAGCCCGTCTCTTTACCCTGCGCTCTTGAAACCCGTAACACAGGAAAATGTGGACGTGGTCTATGGCTCAAGATTCCTGGCAAACCCGCATCCTGCAGGCATGAAAATGTCTTATTTTCTGGCGAATCGTTTTGGAAATTTTCTGACAAATATCCTATGTAAGACATCACTCACAGACTGCATGACATGTTTCAAGATTTTTAAAAAACATGCCTTAAAAGGAGTTACTCTTGAATGCAAAGGTTTTGGGATAGAGTCTGAATTAACAGCTAAAATAAGCAAGGCCGGATTCAAGATAAAAGAAGTGGCTATCCCCTATAAAGCAAGGACATTCAAGGAGGGGAAAAAATTTAAAAGGATTTATTCTCTGGGCGTACTATGGGCGGTAATAAAATATTCCCTTTTCTGAAAGTTTCCTCAAAATCTCCCCGGCAACTTTATTATCCGGCTCAAACTTGAGAATGAGCTCCGCTTCGCTTCCGGCCTCTCTGAACTTACCCTGATTGAAATACAATACAGACAAACTCTCGTGGGAATATAAAAAATTATTATCTATCTCGATGCTTCTTATGAGCTCCTTTACAGCTTTTTCGTAGTCGCCCCTACCTATATATATATTTGAAAGATTAAAGTGGATCTGCGGGTAATAATCTCCCAGGCTGATGGCTTTTTCGTATTCCATGACAGCATCTTCTATTCTGCCTTTATCTGAATAAGCCATCGCAAGATTATTATGCAGCCTTCCGGAATCAGGCACATGTCTTATAGTGCTTTCGTAAAAAGATATGTGATCACGCCATTCCCTGTTCCTTTCATGCGTCCGCCAGATATAAAAGAGCGCTATGGCTATCGCGATCAAAACAGTAGCGCATTTAAATATATTTCCTCGTTTTAATAATTTTTCCAGTAGCCATGCAATGGTTATAAAAAATCCCAGAGACGGCAAGTAAAGCCAATGTTCGTAAATAAGCGCATTTATAGGTATGATATTGGAATTGGGAAATATCGCAATAAAAAACCAGCAGACTGAAAATAGCATAGCCTTGTCAAATCTCTTCAATTTACAGGCAATAAAGAATAAGCACAAAAGCAGCAGGAGCCCGGAAAATACCTGCGGTTCAAAAATAGACCTGGCCAGGCTCATCTGCCTTTCCATATGAAGCCCGAAAGGCCACGCCAGGATGCTGAAATACGCAGGCAAGGCCTTTAAAAATGTCAAAAGTCTTATATACAGCGGCACATAAAAAAACGGTTGAGGAAGGTTTTCCCCGACTGTTTTTGAAAAGTTCAAGACCGTCAGTCTCAATGCACCGTAAATGAGCAATATCGCTATGAATGGGGCTATTTTTTTTATACATTCGCCAAGATTGCAATCTGGGCTCGGTATTCCGCCCAAGGAACCCCGGGCTTTAGCCCGAGTAGGTTTCATTTGCTGCTTTACAGTTCCATCTTTGAATAAAAGATAAATTATCAAAAGAAAAGGCATTATCATGGCGCTTTCTTTCGATAGAACCGCCAGGACAAAAGACAAAGACGCCAGGATAATATTCCTCTCGAATAACAACAGGGCAAGCATCATAAAAAACGCGGCCATGGAATCTGACCTGCCGGAAATATAAGTAACCACTTCTGTCTGCACGGGGTGGACTGCGAAAAATAAAGCAGCTAAAAACGACAGGTTATTTGAGAATATCTTTCTAAGCAGCAGGTACGCAGTAATGCTAGCTAGAATATGAAAAATTATATTGGTAACGTGATGGCCGGCGGGCTTATCTTTCCAGAGGATATAGTCAACCCCGTGCGTCAGGGATTGCGCGGGCCTGTAAAAATTGCTGCCTTTCCTGGCGCCGTGTATCATGTTTTCCGTAAAAACATGCGGCCATTTATGCCAGTCTTTGATCGTGGAATTTTTCAGGACAAAATCCTCATCGTCCCAGATAAACTCGTTATTGAGCGAATTCAGGTAGGAAAAAATCGCCGCTAAAATTATAAGCAGTATAAATAATTTAGCAGTTTTTGGCATGTTTAGAAAAATAGGCCTTTTGCCTTTATCTTGCCTGTTGCTTTTTTGTAATCCTCAAAATCTATGAATATCAAGTCCGGCCTTTTTTGTTTTATTTTCTTTATCTCATGAAACCTGGTTGCGATATATTTGAATTCATTTCCGCATTTCGGGCAGGACTTTGCTGATGAATAATTTATGCCTAGCTCCCTGCAGCTGGAGCAATCCCCTGCAACCTCGCCGACTACCAGAAGGTGCTTCTCTATGTCGCTAACATCCATTTCTTTCCAGACTCTTATAAGATCCGTCATAATGTTTAATTAAAAAGCCCCCTCGCCATAAAAATGACGAGGGGGCAAAGATAGCTACTTGGTCAAGTTTATGACAACTTGGTTACATTAGCTGCCTGTTCTCCTTTTGGTCCCTGGACAATCTCAAACTCCACTTCTTGCCCTTCTTGCAGGGTCTTGTAACCTTCTCCCTGTATGGCTGTATGATGCACAAAGACATCTTTGCCATCTTCAGGAGTAATGAAGCCGTAGCCTTTTTGATTGCTGAACCACTTCACCTTTCCTTTCGGCACTTATGCTGCCCTCCTTCCATAAATTTTGTTCAATTATACACCACGACATCTATTTTGTCAATACTGCCCGGGGTTATTTGTCGTCAGGAAGCTCTTCTGTCGCTTTTTCTTCGTAATCATGAAAAATAGACCTGGCTTTTATGTTATGGTCTTTTTCGATAGTCACGAGCCTCTGCTCTAACTCGTGCTGCATCTTTAGTATTATCTTAACTACATCCGCCACCGGATCGGGCAGGTTCCCGTGCTCAAAATCCAATTCTAATTTTTCAGCGGTTTTCTTTTCGACTATCTTGCCAGGCACTCCGACTACAGTTGCCCCGCTCGGCACATCCTTTATAACAACTGATCCGGAACCTACCTTAGCCCCGTCTCCTATTTTTATAGGGCCCAGCACGCAGGAATTGGACCCCACAACAACATTTTTTCCAAGCGTGGGATGACGCTTGCCTTTCTCAAGGCTCGTTCCGCCCAGCACGACGCCTTTATAGATAAGACTATCGTCTCCTATTTCTGAAGTCTCGCCTACAACAACGCCCATGCCATGGTCTATAAATACGCGCCTGCCTATATTTGCGCCCGGATGGATCTCAACCCCAGTGACAAATCTAGCAAAATGGGAAATTACCCTCGCGATTAAGTACATTTTTCTGTTATAGAAAAAATGCGCAATCCTATGGAACCAAAGCGCGTGAACGCCTGAATAGCAGAGCGCTATTTCCAGCGCGCTCTTTGCCGCAGGATCTTTTTCCATCGCAGATTTTATGTCTTCCGTTATTCTATCTAAAAACATAATTTACTCCTGCTTTATCTTTTCGACTCACTCGCGAAGTTTACCCAGAGCAATGTCGAGGGGCTCGTTCGCTCGAAGAATATCCTTCGACAAGTTCAGGACATGTTGTTCGAGCGAGGCCAAAGGCCAAGTCGAGAACTTCTATAATTACTTAGGCAGCGTAAAATAAAACTGGCTTCCTTTGCCTAATTCGCTCTTTACCCATATCCTGCCTTTATGCAAGATGACTATATCCTTTGCTATTGGAAGGCCTAACCCGGTGCCTTCTTTTTTTTCAGCTGTGACGCGTATAAACTTATCAAACACCTTATCCAGGCTGTCCTGCGACAATCCTTCTCCCGTATCAGCTATCTCTACCATTATTTCCGTTTCCAGATTAACGGTTCTTATTGTAATAGTGCCTGACTCAGGCGTATATTTTATAGCATTGCTCAGAAGATTTATGAACAACTGGGTCGCCTTATCTTTGTCAGCGCTGATCTTTGGCATGTTGCCAGCAAGGCCTTTCAGTATCTTTTGTTTTTTATCCTTTATTATCTTATCAAAAATCGCAAGATTTTCTTCTATTATCTTATTTATCTCAACAGGCTCTTTCCTTAATTCCATTTTTCCTGACTCTATCTTAGATATGTCCAAAAGATCGTTTACCAATCTTGCCAGCCTGTTGACTATATTTATAGCGCCGTCCAACATCTCTTTTTGAGCTGGCGTAACGCCTCCGAGCCCTCCTTTACTTACAAGGTCTATGTTACCTTTTATTACCGTGAGAGGGGTCCTGAATTCATGCGCTACGTTTGCTACAAAGCCCGACTTTAGCTTATCCAGCTGCTGCAATTTCGTATTTGCAGCTTCTAACTCTACTTTTTTGGCAGCTATTTCTTTTTGCAGCCGCTCTCTTTCTTTTACAGCATGAAACGCTGCCATGGCATTATATACAACAACAGGGAGCCCTTCTTCAAAACCCTTTTCCCGTATTACATAATCATATGCGCCTTCACGCATTGCCTGGGACGCAAATTCCTTATCCCTTACGCCTGCAGTCATTATAACAGGCCCGGAAAGTTCTTTATATTGTAAATCAACCAGCATCTCAAGGCCGTTCAAGTCAGGCAGATCATAGGATAGAATAATAACATCAAATTTCTCTTCTTCAACCTTTTTCAGGATGTTCTCTCCTATCTTAGGCCAGGATATATCATAAGAGGTGTCTAATATTTTGGAGAACGCATTCTTTATTTTATTTATATTGGCTGGCACAAAATCCACTACCAATATTTTTATAACCTGCTTTTCCATACTTTTTATCCCGCCTTCAATGCCCTTATCTTATCTATATGCCTCAAGGCCTCTTCTTCCCCTATTTTCACAAACTGCTTCACAAGATGAAAATCTATAGAAGTCGCATTGCTTAAAACAGGGTGAAGATTTACGTCAGCTCTGCAACAATTTATTTCCGCTATGCTATATTCCATTGCCTGCATGCTTGTCATTATCACGTCGAATATATTAGGCGTAAACATCTTTCTAAAAAATCTCAGGAGATGAACGCCTATTTTTTCGCCCAGAGAACCCTGTCTCAGTACATTCTCCTCTTCCTTTGCCGCTTCTTTTAAAGCCATGTTTCTTTCGTATATATTCTTTGGCCCGGGGAGAACATTTACCGCTATAATCTTTTTTGCGCCGCTTCTAAAAAGGATGTCAACCGGCACAGGGTCCATGATTCCTCCATCCACAAGTATCCTTCCGTCTTCCACTATAGGCTGAAAAATTCCAGGCACAGCGATGCTCTTGTAAACAGCGTCCAGAAGCATGCCCTTATCAATTACTATTGTTTCTCTATTCGCAAGGTCGCAAACTATTATCTTAACCGGCACCTTTAGATCTTCAAACGTGCTGTCTCCAAGTATGGCCCTTAAAAATCTTCTCAACCTCTTGCCTGCAAGCAGCCCTGTTATAGGAAATGTAAAATCCAGAAGCCTGAGGATATTAAGTTTTATTTTTAATCTCTCCGAAATCTTCTGTATCTCGTGAGAACTGAGGCCGATGCCCCACATCGTAGCAATAAGCGCGCCTATACTCGCGCCCGAAACAACGCCTATAGGTATTTCTTCTCTTTCCAGTATCTTTAATACGCCTATGTGCGCAAGCCCGAAGGCAGCTCCTGAACCAAGGGCAAGACCTATCATATTTTTATTTTCAGTGTTTTCCATAAAAAAAGAAGCCGATAAAGATTGATCGCCTTGCGCGACCCGGCTTAGCCCTGTATCAGGCATTCTTCTTTAACTTTATCGGCTTCATTAGAAAGTATAGCACATTTTTCAACAAATTCAAGCAGGGACCTTACCTTACGATCTTGTACACAACATCGTGCTCCCTGACCTTTGACTTCACCTCAAGACCTATCTCCATATTCTTTTCCGCATTCTGGATAGGCGCATGGTCCAGCTGAATAGACCCTACTTTTTCTTTAAAATCAGACGTGTGGCCTTTTATAACAATACTATCTCCTACGGAAAGCCCTGTCTTTGTAAGTTTTACAACAGCTGCGCCTACTTTTGGAAAATAATGAGTTATAACGCCCGCTTCCTCAAGAGATGCGCCAGCTGGTATAGATGCGGCCTTTTTCTTTTTTACCTTGGCTGCCGGTTTTTTAACGGTTACTTTCTTTTTTACTTTTTTTACGGGCTTCTTAACTGCCTTCTTAACCTTTTTTTTCTTCATCTTTCACCTCCATAATCCGCCTAAGCGGATTTGATCCCGAACGGCTCTATGTTCCCATATTGTCGCTAGAAATCTTTGCCTTATATAAAAACTCCCCGAACATCTTGCTATGTTTTGTCCAGCTGGAATCAGGGTCGTTATATGTCTTTACAAAATGCCTGAACCCGTTTATTTTTGCATCCAGATTATCAATATGATGCAATATAATAGCCTCGAAACACATCGGCCTTTTAGGCGACCCCCATTCCTGCTCTCCGTGATGGCTAAGTATTATATGAAGTATGAGATTCTTCAATTCTTCGGGAAATTCCGGGATATTATCAATGGCAGCGCTTACAATATTCACTCCAAGGACAATATGCCCTATCAGCCTGCCTTTATCCGTATAATAAAAACTCCTCTTGTACGAAAGCTCTTCTATCTTGCCTATGTCATGCAACGCAGTGCCGCATAAAAGCAGGTCAAGGTTTATGTCTCTGTATTTTGAAGCCAGGAGCCTTGCGAGCTCAACGCAAGCTAATGTGTGATCAATCAGGCCTCCTATGTACGGGTGATGAAAATCGCTGGCAGCTGGAGCAGTCCTGAATTTTTCAGCAACATCTTTATCTGCGAATAGATTGTTTACCAGGGTTTTCAGATAAGGGTTTTTGACCGACTCCATTTCAGATAAAAAATCCTCAAACATCTTGTCTCTATTTTTATCCGAAACAGGCATGTAAAGCGAAATATCTACTGATTTATCATCCGCTTTTTCTATTGAATCTATTTTTAACTGGGGATAATTCCTGAAGAATTCTACCTTCGCCTTCACCTTAACAAAATCATCCACGCTAAAAGAGTCAAATAACGATTTTAAGGCATCCCACTTCCTGCAATCCACCATACCTGTTTTATCGGCAAGTTCGAGCGCTATATACGGATCGCCTTTTTTGGTGATATCAAAAGATTTTTCTCTTACCAAATAAACAGACTCTACCGTTTCCCCTTCTTTTAGATCGTTGATAAATCTGTGAGCCATGTTTAAATTATATACCTAACATAATCTGTTTTCAACTAAAAATATAGCTAATGTCCGGCCCGGACAAGCTAACTGCAATTTATTTAGAGTAAAACTTCTTTATAATAGAAACAACCTGCTCAGGCTCATCTACTATAGAGAACATGTCAGGGTCTCCTTCCGAGATCCGGCCGGTATTAAGCATTGCTTTTTTGATCCAATCCGCCAGACCTTTCCAGTACTCGCTCCCCACCAGCACCACGGGAAACCTGTCTATCCGATCTGTCTGAATAAGGGTTATGGTTTCAAAGAATTCATCCATAGTGCCGAATCCGCCCGGAAATATCACGGACGCCTTTGCGTATTTTAAAAACATCACTTTCCTGCAGAAAAAATACCTGAAATCCAGCAATTTTGTTATAAACCTGTTAGGTTTCTGAGCGACAGGCACCTGTATATTAAGGCCTATTGAAGTAACGCCCGCTTTTTTAGCGCCTTTATTAGCTGCCTCCATTATGCCTGGACCGGCGCCTGTAATTATTGCATAACCGTCCTTGGCCAGTAAAAAAGCGATTTCTTCTGCTAACTTATAATACCTGTCACTCGCCTTTGTCCTGGCTGAACCAAACACAGTAACTGCAGGGCCTATCTGGGATAGCTCCTCAAATCCTTCCACAAACTCAGCCATAATCCTGAATATCCGCCACGGGTCCTGTGCAGTAAAATCGTCTCTCTTTATTAACATCTAAAACCTCCTTGTTGACAGCGGGACTGTATGCGGAATTTATGCATCAGCCCCGCGACATTATTCTATCGCCTTATTCATATAGTCATTAAAATCCACTTCGCCTGAAAGCTCCTGTTTTACCATACGTATCCGGTCTGCGACATAAGGATGAGAGCGGTAATTGGTATATGGCCTTATAGGAGCGGCTTTATCCGCCTCCTGAAGTTTTTTAAGAAGGCTTACTACCGCCCATGGGTCATAACCTGCTTCTTTTAAATATTTAATTGCAAGCTTGTCAGCCATGGCCTCGTCTTCTCTTGAATACGCCATAATCAGCTGGCCAAACGCAGCGTTAATGCGGCCTGCGTCCTGCCTGCCAGCTCCAGTGGTAGCCATCAGTATCATAAGTATATCATATCCAACGCCTCCCTGTAGCCTTTTTATCGAATGCCTGGCAACAACATGCGCTATTTCGTGCGCAATAACTGCTGCCAACTCATCGTCTTTGGAAACCTTATCGACAAGGCCCTTAAAGACAAAAACGTATCCGCCCGGAAGCGCAAATGCATTAACATCATCCTCATCTATGACCCTGAATGTGTATTTTACTTCTTTTCTGTCGCTGACAGACGCGATTTTCCGTCCGACTTCGCTGACACGCTCTGTCATCAACGGGTCCGGATCAAGTTTTATCTCTTTGCTCTTCTCGATACTCTGCGCAATGCTTTTACCGATATTCACTTCCTTATCCGTCCCTACAAACATGATGTCTTCTTTGCCAGTGGCAGTATTATATTCCTGCGTCACGCAACCAGACGCAATGCTTATTATAAACAATATAAAAATAATGGCGCTATTCTTCATATGGAATCAGTTTATGCTAAAAATCATATATCGTCAAATATATTTTAATATACTTTTGTTGAACCAGCTGAAGCCTGAGGCGCACTTGAGAGGTTTCGGCGTAATAGAGTTTTTCTAAAACCATATACGCTTCGTAAGCGTGTCATCTTAGCTGACCCGCTTACGAAGCGTAATTATTGAAAAATGGGCCGTAAACCGTAACGGCTGGCGGGTTCAAAAAAATCATAGCTGCTTCGCTAGGGCAGTCGAGCGTCTTTTCGAAAATCTGTCAGCCGGGAGAACTAAAAATCTATTTATTTGAGTATTATAAGAACTGCCGCGAGGACGAAAAACAGGGCTGCCGTGGATAGCTTGACAAGGCCGAAGTGCCTTTGCATGAACTTGGAAAACGCGCCGGAAGTAGCGCCGAAAAGACCGAAGATAAACACGATTACAAGCGGAGCTATGAAAGCAAGATTGTAAACCAATAGATACGACAAGGCTGACATATGTTTATCCGGCATCCTGAGGACATAAGCAATAGTAGGCAAATATACCTGGCCGGTACAAACAGATTCCAGAATAGAAACCATAAAACCAGCTGTAAACGCAACCCAGGCTATTTTCAGCAAGGCCTTTCTCCCGCTTTTTTGATCCTGCCTGAAATCCCCCCCGATGATAGAATGGATCCTGCTTTTTATTGACCGGGGGAGCTGCAATACGCTTCCCTTTGCATCGTGAGTTTTTCTGAACTTAAAATAATCTACCAGGCTTAATACGCCCAGTATAAAAGCAAGGCTTCCTATAACAATATTGATCGCAAGCGCCACATAGCTAAAAGCGCTCATGGATCTTAAAAATTTAAATATCCCCAGGCCTATTAAAAAATACGCTATAAAAACAGCTGCTGTAAAAACACTTCCCGCTAAAATCATTTCGCGTTTTCTGTATCCCACAAAAGCCAGAAACGATATAAAAAATACTATCGTCGTGAAAGCGCATGGATTTATACCGTCAATAAATCCTGCCGCGCCTACTGTAAAAGCGCTGAAAGACGCAAATCTTGAAAGGATAACAGAATCTGCTGCGCCAGGCGCCTGGTACGCAGCGACATCTTCTTTCGTCAGGCTGCCCGCTTCTGCGCCTTCCGGTTCAGCCAGCGCTTTTTCTATCACCTTATCCAAGCCCGCCTTTATTTCCTTCTCCCCCATTAGCACGTATCTTGAAACTATTATTTCAGGCACGTATCCGCCTTCTGCGCCGTATAATTTCTCAAGACGCGTCATTTGGCCATAATTCCTTGAAATGCCGATGTCGTATTTTTCTATTATTATTCTTTCCCCGTATTTTTCTTCTATGCCAGGCAGTATATCTCTTTCCACTTCCATGCAAGCCCTGCAGCCGATCGCGTAAAAAACAAGGACCCTTAAAGGCTTGCCAGCCGCAACGCTATTATCAGCGTCAGCCAGTATAGGTTTTTGCTCTTTTATAGCCTTCCTAGCGATGGCAACAGGCGACCCAGAGATATCTTTTTCCTGATTTTTTACAGCGGGCATCTTTAGGGCAAGCTTTTCAACAAAACTATCTCCTTCATATTTTTCATCAAGCTGAGTAGACCACCATTCATAAGAAGAAACTGCGCCTTCGCTCTTTACTTCCAGGTCAAGCCTCCCGACCTTCCTTGAATGATATCCGCTCGACATAATTATTGTCTTTCCAATTATTACGGGTTCCTGTGTCTGAGCGTCCCAATGTCCGCTGAGTATCACATCTATCCCGCTCACATTATTTGCCAGATCTATAGAATATGGAACTCCTACATGCGCTAAAACTATTACCAAATCCACCTGGCCTCGTATCTGGCCTACATATTTAGCGATCATTTCCCTGTTCGGCATTACGTCAATATTTTTAGAATTAACCACGTAGCGCTCGTTAGTAATCCCGATTATCCCTACTTTAAGGCCGTTCTTCATCGTCTTTATGATATATGGCTCAAAAACAGTCTGGCCCTGAGATTTATATACAATATTTGCGGATATTAAAGGAAAACTCAGATTTTCAGCTTTTCCCTGTAAAAATCTCTCTCCCAGAATAAGATCGCTTTCGCCCGCATTCATAGCGCTATACTCCATCATGTCCATTGCCTTCAGGGCTATAAAAGCGTTATAGGTTATTGTTTTTTTTGTAAATTCCTGGTTAAATAACGGTAAAACATCTCCTGCGTCAAGAAGAAGAATCTCATCCGTATCTCCCCTGACCTCCTTTATATAATTAGACCTTCGCTCAAGTCCGCCAAAGTCATCCTTGGGGCAGTGGCAATTTACCAATTCTCCTCGGCTGTCGCCGGTAAAGACAATTGTAAGTTTTTTGGTTTCGGCAAAACAAGGCCTGACAAAAGACATCAGGACTATCAGCAATAAAAATGACGTATATTTTCTCATATTTAATTAATTATACTACAAAAAAGGCCCCGACAAAACATTTTTCAAGGTTTTGACGAGGCCTATCTCTTTCTTATATCTATTCCAAAGATTATATTACTTCTATTTTAGAAACGGGCTCTGCGTTTACAGTTGCGGCAAAACTGGACGTTGACGAATTCCCTTCGACTCCGGAATCATCTGTAACCGTAAGGCTAACCTTGTATTTTCCTATATTTTTATAAGCGTGTTTTACTTTTATGCCTTCGGCCATTTCCCCGTCCCCAAAATCCCACCTATAAGTAAGCTTGTCTTCGTCCGCGTCAATAGATCTAGACCCGTCAAACTCCACATCATCATTCACGCAGCAGACCTGGTTCGGCCCTGTATTCGCTACAGGAGGCGTGTTCACTTTTAAATAATGAGTCTCAACGGATGACGAACAATTTGCTCTCCTGTTATCATCAACAACCAATGTAACCTTATAAAGCCCGCCTTTTGCATAGCTATGTTCTACTAGATTCCCGTTTCCGCTAGTCCCATCTCCAAAATCCCATACATGATCAAGTTTATCTCCGTCAAGATCAGCTGAGTCAGAACCGTCAAAATTAACAATCTGGCCTACTGAAGCGGCGTCTTTTGAGGCTATGATTGCATTTGGAGCAGAATTTACGTTTACTAAAATCGTATCATAAGCGCTGGAACAATCTGTTTTTGTGCCGTCATCCACAGAAAGTTTTGCCTGGTATAGCCCGCCTTTTTCATATTTATGAGAAACCGTCTTGCCTTCTCCTTTTTCCCCGTCTCCGAAATCCCATGAATAACTTAAAACATCTCCGTCGCTATCAATTGATTTGGATCCGTCAAAGTCCGCGTTGTCTCCCGCACAAATCTTAAGATCGCTTCCAGCGCTTGCCATGGGAGCCCTGTTAAGTATAACAGTTTTTGTAGTTATAGATTTATCACATTTTGCGCTTGTATTGTCTGTAACTATAAGCTTTGCTATGTATTCTCCGCCTTTTTCATAATCGTGTTTTACGACTTTGCCGTCGGCGGTCTGGCCATCTCCAAAATCCCACGCGTACGAAAGCTTGTCTCCATCCATATCCCTTGAGCCAGAACCGTTAAACGTGACTTCCAGAGGATCGCTGGGATTTGATTTGCATAAAAATACGTCTTTCTCCGCATCTGCAATAGGAGGCGTATTAACCACTACATTTAATTTATCAGCGCCTGTGTCGCATATCGTTTCGGAATCATCCGTTACCGTCAGAATGACCTGATAATTCCCGCCTTTTTCATATTTATGTTTTATCTTTATTCCATCAGCTACCTGGCCATCGCCAAAATCCCATCTATAAGTAAGTTTGTCATTTGGACTGTCTGTTGTCTGAGAACCGTCAAATGCAATCTCTTCATTCAAACATGCCATATCGGGGCCATCTGCAATAGCGCATGGAGGCTGGTTTACTTTTACAAACTGTTGAGTCGTAGCTGTGTTGCATTTTGCATCTGAAGCGTCTTTTACTGTCAATTTAACAAGATACTTGCCTGCATCTTTATATGTATGAATTGACCTAATATCTATGCCAGTAGTACCATCGCCAAAATCCCAGAAATACGTAAGTTTGGTATTATCCGGATCATACGACTTTGAGCCGTCAAATGTAAAAGTGTTGCACGAAAGAGGCTGTCCCGTTGGCGCAGGCGTTTCTTTAGGTTTTTCTACGAATACCATTTTTGGAGCAGCTTTTCCAGGAGTAAAATATATAGGTATCGACCTGCCTTTATCTGTCAACATAGTCAACGCCATATTGCCCTGTTTCTGGCTACCCTTTGTTATTTCATAGACCCATGTTCTTCCGGAATCCTCACTGGGAACATTAATTTCTGTCTTTGCCCACATCCCGGTCTTGGAGCCGTTTATCCTGAAAAATCTAGTCGGGCTTATAAGCTCTATGCTCCCGCCTGTAGGATCTAAATCGTAATTATATTCCATAACTTTTGCCACATCAGAAGGTATTGCAGGATAAAGCGCCATCTTCGCGCCTCTTGCCTCAGTAAGCCTTATGGCAGGCGAAAAACTAAATGCTTCTGAATCGTTAGGAGAAACATCCAGCGAGAAGAGGTTGTCATCGTCTCCTGCAAGACCTTCTATGACTATTTTAAAATACCTGTATCCGTCTAATTCTTCACCCATTGATGCATCTATGGGACGAAAGCTGTAAAACGCCTTGTTGTACTGCGGATCTTCACCGAATGTCTTTGCGGTTAAAAGATCTCCTTCGTAATAATCAATAAAATTTATATCTTCTTTATTGTTAATTATATGAGATTCGTCCATTTCAGCCAAAGAAGTATATGCTCCTTTTCCTCCTAAAATAGAAAACTTTGTAACAGTATCCCACTGGTCGCTCTTTTCATCT
The DNA here is from genome assembly GCA_030649895.1 of Candidatus Omnitrophota bacterium. Classification (GTDB taxonomy): domain Bacteria; phylum Omnitrophota; class Gorgyraeia; order Gorgyraeales; family Gorgyraeaceae; genus UBA10183. Next base: position 2,671 of record JAUSEX010000022.1, on the reverse strand, counting down.
ATCGAACCGCTGCATTCTGGGTCATAAACAGATATCTGGACGCTCCCTTTATAACTTACCGGAACTTTTATAAATACTACTTGAGGTTCATTCCTCATTGCCCCATATGTTTTTTTGCCGTCTGCTCCAAATACATAAAAATACTCAACATTGCTCTGCTCCGTAGGAACTCTGTAACATAATCCCTGCCTTACCAATACTAACGATAGAAATACAATAGCTATGATTGCTAAAAATAAGGTTTTCTTGTGCATTGTGCATCTCTCTTTTAAAAGTTTATTAATAAGTATTATAAATTATATTAATTCATTTGTCAATAAAAAATACTTTGACTTGAACTTAATCATTTTTATCCACAGCTCTTTGAATACTTTTCCCTCCGCTTTCCATGTCTTTTCCAGCGCCTCTAAAAGTATTACAGCCCAAAATAGAGATAGCCAAGAATAAAGCTGTAACGATTAATAAAAGATTTTTTTTCATAACGCCCTCCTTTTCATCTTCATTTTAAAATCTGTTCATACTATAAGGGTAAGTCAAAATAAAATCAATTGTACCTAGGTATAATTAGGTAAGCTTTATATTATTTCTACGGAAACATCTGCGAGACCTTTGTCCAGATCAGCTATCCTGGAAAAGGCAGCTTTGGTGAGGTCTATTGCGCGGTTTAATCTTTTGGCCGGGCCCCTGTCATTAACTCGGACAATAACAGATTTGCCGTTTTCAAGGTTTGTTACCTTTAATATAGCGTTAAATGGCATATCCCACATAGCGCAGGTGAGCTCAGAATCGTCAAATCTCTCCATATTGGCTGTAGTTAACAGGATTCCGGGGTCGTTTTGAGAATACCAGGATGCTTTACCTTTAATAATAATAGAGCTGGTGCCTGCCTCTTTTAGAGAAAAAGCCACAGTTATCAAAATTATCAGCATAACTGCAGCTTTCTTCATTTTGAGACCCTCGAATAAAAAACCTATTCGGCCTTGTGGCAGAATAGGTTTTTAATTTCGGTAATCCAGCCGCCGTTGCCCTTTAGGGCTTTAGGCCTGTTGACTTTGCGCCTCATTCTTTCGAATGGTTTGCCTTTGTCGTAATGCTATTCAGTTGTCTCTATGAATAAGTATGCCACAGAAATAGAAAAAATCAAGGTTGGCTCAAGGTTCTAGGCTGGAGCCTAGAGCCTAGAACCTATAAAAGTTCTGCTGCTAATGATGCGAGCCCAGAGCGCTCGTTCTTGGTAAGAGTAACATGCCCGAACATTTCCTGGCCTTTCATTCGCTCAACTGCGTAACTAAGTCCATTTGAAGATGAATCGAGGTAGGGGCTGTCTATCTGGTAAGGGTCTCCCGTAAGAACCATCTTTGTGTTGTTTCCGGCGCGACTTACAACTGTCTTGATTTCATGAGGTGTAAGATTTTGCGCTTCATCTATTATTATAAATTGGTTAGGAATGCTTCTGCCTCTCATATAGGTAAGGGCTTCAAGCTGCAAAAGGTCGCAGTCAATCAAATCTTCCACGTGCTCTTTTCTTTTTCTTATAGTAAGAATATATTCCAGGTTATCGTAAATAGGCTGCATCCAGTTCACCAGCTTCTCCTCTTTTGTGCCTGGCAGATAACCTATATCTTTCCCCATTGGGATTACAGGCCTTGAAACAAGCATCCTTTTATAGCCATGATCATCTACCGTCTTTTTCAATCCTGTTGCAAGGGCAAGAAGAGTTTTGCCTGTCCCTGCCGCGCCGACAAGCGTTACAAGTTTTATATTGTCGTCCAGCAGAAGGTCAAGGGCTATAGCCTGCTCCTTATTTCTCGGCTTTATTCCCCACGCATCTCCCTGGTCTGATTTTAAAAGCACCGCCCTCTTTTGTTTTGCGTCATATCTTCCCATGGCAGAGTGCTTGCCGGCCGAACCGTCTTTTAATAATATATACTGATTCGGAAATAAATTGTTTTCTTTAGTTACGAAAAATTTCTTTTCATAAAAACCATCTATCTCTTTTGAGCTGACTTCTATTTCCTTCCAGCCGCTGTACAGGCTATCCATGTCCACTTTTTGTTTTTCAAAGTCAACTGCCTTGACGCCTAATGCGTCTGCCTTTACTCTCGCATTTATATCTTTTGAAACGAAAATCACATGATTGCCTTTTTGCTGCAGATCATACGCAACCATTAAAATTCTATTATCACGTTCATTAGGCGCTACGTTCAAGATACCCTTGGAATCAACATGCATTACAATGCGCAAAACCCCGCCATTAAGGAGAGGCACGCCTGCGCCAAGCTTGCCATGCTCCCTCAAATCATCCAGCATCCTTATTGCTGCGCGGGCATTTCTGCCTTTTTCATCAGTATCTTTTTTGAATATATCCAGCTCTTCGATTACATCAATAGGCAGGACCACTTCATTATCCGCAAATGCATTTATCGCATCCGCGTTATGAATAATCACGTTTGTATCAAGGACGAATATCTTTCGCATAAATATATTATACACGGTTATGCTAAAATTTCAAAAGGAAATATTATAATAATTGGGAATGGGAAGATAGATCGTACCCCCACCCCTCAGGGTATTAGAAAGATTAAAAGGGTTAGTTTTGAAGCTTTTCTAAGGTTAAAAAAGCTTGTTAAGGTTTTTAAAGTATACGATTCTATAGTGCATAAGCGTTATA
>JAUSEX010000020.1 GCA_030649895.1 Candidatus Omnitrophota bacterium | reverse complement strand
CATAACTGACATAAGGTGGATTAGCGATCACAACATCAAATCCACCGTTTTGGAATATTTCAGAGAAGTGGAGCTTCCAAAGAAAAAACGGCTTCGTATTCGCCCTTTTAAACTCCTCGAGTTTCTTCAATTCCGAGTTCTTATCCTGCTCCTTCAGGGTTGCCTCAATAAGATCCCACTCAAGCCTTTCAATCTGCTTCTTGAGCTCATCCTTCTTTCCTTTCTGCGTGGTTTCAAAAAATTCTTTGTGCAGTCGTTTCAACTCATCTGATTTCTTTTTTGCGGTACTATAGAGATCAAACAAAGTTGCATTCTCTTCTGGCCTCTTCCCGGATTGCTCAATTTTCTTAATTTGGCTGTTTATTTTTTTAAGCTCTTCGTCGATTTGCGCTTTTTTCTCCCGTGTTAATTTATTAGCCTGATGAAATCTGATATATTCAGACGAAAACTCCGCCTGTTTCTCCTTCAAATCAGCTATTTGTTTTTCTTTATCAAAATTAACTGTGGATATCAACTTTTCGTCAAATAGCCGGACACCTTCGTATTCCTCCAAGAGACTATTGCCTTGCATAATTTTATAATCCAAGTTCGGCAACGGCTTGATTTGTTTGATGTCATACTCGTCTACAACAAGCGACAGCCACAAACGCAACTTCGCAATTTCAACTGCACTTGGATCAATGTCAACACCGTAAAGAGAACCTTGTATACAATCTCGTTTGAAATTGTAAAGCGTGCGGTGTGAATCTTTGATGTAACTCGATAACGTATTCCGGGCCCGAACAATCTCACTCATCATCCCAACCGGAAATGCACCGCTTCCAATTGCCGGATCGCAAACCTTAATATTCACAAGTTTTTCATCAAGTAGTTCGGCGCTTTGACGAATGCTTTCGGGAAGCATAGACTTGATGGTAGTTGTTTTTTGTTCTCCCGTATTAACTTTTTGTTCTTTAATCAAAGCCATTAGTTCGTTTTCACTTACTTGTTCGCCGTATTTAATAAGCGTCTCAATATCCTCTTTGGTAATTTTGCCTTCAAGTTCTGTCGATAGATAATTAATCAAGCTCTGCTGGCACATATAGTGGACAATCTCGCGAGGAGTATAATATGTGCCTTTTGATTTACGATCACTTACTTCCAATAGGTTTTCAAAAACTTTCCCGAGCATTTCTGGATCAACAGCTACTTCCTTTTCAAGGGGCTCGTCTTCTTTAACCGTAAAGTTATAACGGTCAAAAATATCTAAGATGCCATTCCCTTTGTCGCCTTCTTTAGTCTTATAATCATTAGAGAATAAATCATTCGGAAGAAAAATATCAGTATGCACCCAGTCGTAATTGTTAATGGGGTCGAAAAGCCCGCCGTTTAAAAATGGGATTTTGCAGTTGAAGCGACTGTAAAAATCATCATCGCGCTCTCGTGCCAACGCTTCATAAAAAAGTGGCTCTAAAATATCATTGAAAAAGTTCTTATAAGTTCCATGTTTCACTTCAAATAACTCCCGTAAGAAGTTCTTGGGGCCCGTTCCCCACTCCGCATCACGCTTAACACCAAACCATCCTTTCTTTTGTAGAAAGTAAAGAAAAACTACTTGCCCCAGGAGTTTCTTCGAGAAATCAACCGTATTGACTCCTTTGGCCTCAAAATCAGCCTTGATTTTTTTATCCTTCTTAACGACGCCGTCCAGCGTTTCTTTCGTCCACAGAAAAAGTTCCCTGTATTTTTCAAAGAACTCCTTTGTGACCTTTTCAATATTAAAAGCTTCTTCGAGTTGAGCAATGGTGGGATTTCTTTCATCGTCTGTAACAAGACCAACAAGCTGACTCTGCGCAGTATGGCTATTTTCATTAGCTCCAACAAGAAAGGACCAGCGACGCGCGGGAGTGAATTCTTCTTTTACCCTCATCCGGCCCTTCTTACTTTCCTCAAACCGGTAGTCCATTTTAACCAAAGAGAAGCGCCAGTCTTCTTCGTTTGGAGCAACAAAGGCAACTAACGCGGCATCCTTCAATTCGCCACCCCGACTACCATTTAAATACCAAGCAATGAAATTCCTCTGCATGGTACGAGCACGCTCTATGGATGTCTCTTTTTTGAGCTTTGCAATGAGAATATCGATTTTATGCTCACCGTCAGTATATTTCCCTATGCGCTCTAACGTATTGATATATTGTTCATAAGCATCTGGGATATAATTCCCTTTATAAATAAAGGTAGCCCCTTCCACATCGTTGAGCAGATTCTTTACAAAACCTACGAATCTGTTTTTATCAAAGGATGATTCAAAGGTTTCCTTTATAAGTGCCTGAGCTTGTTTTTTATCCATAAGTTATTCCCCGCTAAAATACAAGGATAGGATCACTTCACGTTTTCCAAAAACAACCGGCGAATACTCAACGAAATGACCTTCTAAAAGCCGTCCGGGGATGCGCATTTGAAGAGTTGCCAATACTTTCAGAGGATTCATCACGTCGTGTTTTAATTCATCAAGGGCTTTAAGAACTTCTTTTGTAGTCTGCTTAGGGAGCCCTCCTTCTTCAAGCTGTTTTACGACCTTTCTTAAATACAATTCCTGCTCATCGGTGAGCTGGCGGGTATTTTTCAATGTAAGCTTTAATACCTTAAGAATATTGGTTGCGCTATCCCTGCCGCCTTTACCTTTGAAACGTGACTCCGCCATTTCTTCGGTTGTGGCAAAAATAAACGCCTCTTTATTCATATCTAAGAGTTCATAGAATGCCTCGGGCAACTTTTGCCTTTTCTCCTCAAGATCGCTTTCCATCAGTTTCGCCGCAGAAAGGAAATCAAACTCTTGCGGCTTCTCGTTGACATTGATGATAAAGAACTTTTGGAGCTTACCTCTCCTAAAATATGTAAGAAGCGATTCTTTATATTCAGTGTTAACTTTTCCAGTACGTGCTTTCTTAGGAAGATACTTGATTTTCTCAAATAAATCCGGTTCTTTATCCCGGATGTTTTTTATAATCTGTAAATATTTCAATTCGCTTTCTTCTTTTTCATCCTCACCGGTTATGACCTGCTTAGAAAACAACTTATTAAAAAGCTCATGCGAACCAATTGGCTCGCCTTCGGTTAAAAGCTCCGCATCCCCACCCAAAAGGGTTAAAAAGGCGTTAATTTTAGCCTCTGCGGCTTCTCTGAGTTTTATCTGATCATTAGATTGTTTTGTAGGGAAAAAGTTAAAGGTATATATTTCAGAAAATTTTGTATCCACACGATTGATGCGGCCTACCCTTTGCATCATGCGAGTCGGATTCCAGGGGATATCATAATTGATAACCGTATTAGCGCGATGCAAGTTAACGCCTTCTGACAAAACTTCAGTAGATACGAGAATGCGATACTCATCCTTTGGGTGCCGGGCCCGGGCATCAAAATTCTCAATTACTTTATCGCGAGTTGCCTCCCCAGAGCCTCCGCTAAACAAAAGTGCCGTATCGGGAAACTTCTTGTTTATATTGCCTGATAGATATTCAGCGGTTTCTTTTGATTCAGTAAAGACAATGAGCTTATTATCTTTTAAGATTTTATTTTTTGAAAGCTCATTTAAGAATTTAAGCAGTTTCGGGTCCCGAGTCACATCTTGCCACAAAACCTTTACTTCTTTTAGTATCTTAAAATCGCTCTTGAGGTCCTTAATAAGACCGTCTGTGAATTCCTTCCCGGGATATTTCTCTGCCTTCCCTTCGTCAATTAAACGTTGCACAGCTTCATCGTCATCGTTTTCCAATAGTTCAAAAATTTTATTAGTGTATTTTTTGCTTACGTATACATTACCCTTGTCAAATTCCTTGATAAACATCTCATAAGAATAGATAAACCTGTCTATAGATTTTTTAAAGGCAAAGAAGCTACTTTCAAGCCTCTTTATCAAAAGAATCTTCATGAACTTGCCCATGTTCCTCTGAGATATCTCTTCAGGTTGGGATATGCGGCCCTTATAGTAAAGCATTGGAGTATAACGAGCGTATTTGAATTTCTGGGTTATAAGTTCGATAGTTTTATTAAAAATCGCGTCTTCTTCGCTGCTCAATTCGTAAAACAGCGGTTCCGGCTTTTGGGCATCCGGGAATTTCAGCTTATTTCTCTTCAGATCCTCAGAAAAATAATTAGTAATCTCTGTCCTAGTCCGACGAACCATTAAGTATTTGAGAACTTTATCGCGGATTTCTTTCGAGTTTTCTTTTACTGTTTTGATATACTCGGCGTAATCCTTTTGTCTATCTAATCCTTTAAGTTTTCTATGCAGACTATTGAAAAATCCTTCCAAATCAGAAAGGTTCGGAATGGTGCTCTTCTTTGCTTTCTGAAATAGCTTAATCTGACTTAAAACGTCTTTGGGTGAATTGTTGTAAGGTGTAGCGGTTACCAGAATCACTCGCTTGCCACGACAAATCTCTGCCAGCTTTTCATAAGTCATAGTGGTTTCTGTCCGGAAACGATGGGCTTCATCTATTATGATGTTAGTATATTTTTCAGTTCCCCGGTCAATAATGTCATCGAGTTTGCCCAACGATTCAAAATCCGCAGGAATCCTAAAATCAGAAAAGACGTTTGGCCAAGAACCTGGATTTGCTTTCTCAAGAAGCACAGGAGGCGCGATAACTAAAGTCCGGCCATCGAGCTGACCGGCAAGCATCGCTGAAATATAGGTCTTCCCAAGACCAACCACATCGGAAATAAAAACTCCTCCGTATTCCTCGAGGATCTTCTTGGCATTTAAAACCGCTTGCTCCTGGTATTCTAATCTTATGAATTCTTGGGGCAAATACTTAATAAAAACATCCTCTGCCTGGCTCAATTCATCCTTGAAATATTCATATAAGAATTTAACGTAAAGCTGATAAGGCGTGATATTCTGATTAAGCCAAGTCTTATCCTCTATGGTCTGGATATATTTTTGACTGACATCAACTGAGTCTTTCCAAAGTTCTTCAAATTTTTGCTTGGCAAATTCATAATCGGCCCGGGTTTTTAATTCAACGTTAAATTCAAGGTTATCAACTAAACCCGCTTGGGTAAAATTGCTAGAGCCGGTAATAACTCTCCCCACATCGCGATCCCCCTCCGCAAAAGTCATTATATACAGCTTGGCATGGATGTTTTGCGAAGGATACGCCCTTATTTCTAATTTTTTGTTTTTTATCCACTCAATGAATTTAACCACTCCTTCTTCTACCTGCCGAATATCCTCAGAACCTTCTAATTCTTTTTCAACAAGCCCCTGAAATTCCTGCTTTGTTTCTGAATGAGAAAATTGAAGTACTTGCTGTTTCTCAGTTACGGCTTTATGAAGCAAATCATATGTTTGACGGCTTGTGCTTATGCCGATAAGAATGCGGATTTTCTCGGTTGCCTCCAAAGATTTGTATATCGCATAAAATCCACTCGTATAAAAGAATCCCACCAAGCAATCAAAAAATTTCGTATCCTTTATCAAAACTTCAAATCTATCCTTGAGATTCTGATCCCTCTCATTAGTAATAAATGTTAAGTCGCTGCTCATTTTTTCTTCCTTTTACTCATCCACTTTTCACGGTCTTTTTCTATCAAATCCCGTATGATAGAAACAATGGATGCGTTTTTATTTTGCTTCTGCAATTCGAGGGCTTTTTCTTTCAGGAAAAAATACTGTTCATCCGATAGTTCTATCATAGTTTTTTTGGCATAATTTCTTTTAATAGACATATGTTACCTCACAGTGATTAAATGGATATAATAACCTTATTTCCTCACCTCCTTTTTGACAGAGTGGGTCTTTCCGCTTTCCGGATTATAGCATAAAAATTTTGTTTCGACATAAATTGTTTTATTCAAGCTTTTATGTCAGCCAGTACCTTGTTGACTCGGGGATACCTTGCACTTGTTCAAATTTTATCAAGCCTTGCGTTTCTAATTGTTTCTTAACTGTCAGCAAGCCGAAGTCTTTAAGTCTCATCATTACTTTCAAAGCACTGTCCGGAATCCGAAAGGATCCATCTGGTTGAATATCTGCTACGTTCCCAGTTTTTCTCCAGATGTAAAGAATACCCAACAAGATATATTGCTTAACCGCTCCAACTTCCAATTCTTCTTTTTCGCTCATCGTCTTGCCTTTCATTTTTTGTTGCTGTTTGCATTGCTCGGTTTTGTTCTTGCTTTTATCCTACTCCCGGCCAGGTACGTTCTGGCTTGCCGGACTTATGATCTCTTCCTCGAGCTTCCAATGGCCAGCCTCATCTGGTACGAAGCACACAGCCTGAGAAATAACATTGCTGCTTTCGCTCCTACCAAACGTTCTGACCAGCCATCCGCCATAAACTCGAAGTCTATAGGTATGTAAACTTATTGCTTCCTCTTTGCTTACCTCTTCCCACGCGCGTGGATATTTCTCCTTCATGATAAAACCTCCTATATTCTTTATTTTATATCTGACGGCCTAAAAATTTCCTTATACTGATTAATCTCTTTTTCCGCCAACATCTCTACTACCTCTTCTAAATCTTCCGGAATCTACATAATACCTCAATGTCGCAAAAGGTTTACTTTTACGACATGCGGCTAACGACCTAAATCAGCGACGCAGTCTCTCCGCATCCGCTGGAGTGATTCGTTAGCATTCAAAATATCTTTTCCTTTATTTTGTAATAAATGGAGCATAGCCATCCTCTATTTTGTTGTGAATATGCAAGAAACAATGACTTATAGTGTTCATTTATTTTACCTCTTAATATCCAAGCGTCGATATCTGTATCTGTAGGATTATGATAATGGCAAACGATTTTTGCAGTCTGTTTTAAAAGCATTTGGGAACCACCTTCTGCCTGCCCTGCACTTACAAGTGAATCAGGGATTTGATTGCTTTTAATGTTACTTATTGCGGTTTGACAATTACCTAAAATAAGGGCAACGCTTGAATGTAGATGGAAAGATTCTTGTTGAAGCATTTTTTGAATATTGAGACGCGCCTTGATTTGCCAGAATGCAAAAATTACACTTATTATCGATATTCCTGTTTTGATAAGATCAGCTATATCCATATTGCTATCCTTTCATATTGCTAACGAGGATGTAGGAAAACTCCCTTTTCAGACTTTTCTGATATCTGAGTGAAATTTCCTCGTCGATAAATTTTATTCTCTATTTCCTTTAACCCCACTTTTTAGGCTTTTCCTACAGCCTCAACGACTGAAATCAGCGGCGGGTAATCGCCCGTCCGCTGTAGCGATTTGTTAGCGATTCTACAATGGCTTATCTTCCCGTCTGCCGTTTCTTATCATCCAAGTTAGGTACTCAACACCCAAGTTCGTTATATGAAAGGTATTGCCTTGGGTAGTAATAAGCAAGCGCGCTATAAGAAAAGCCAGATACTGCTCTAATGACCAATTGCCCAGTTGTTCTGGAAAAAGACTCTTTGCATGTTCAAAATATACTGCTACAAATTCTCTTGGCTTACCTTGTCCAGCTACTTCGTTTAATTTTTTTAATAGAAAAATCTGACTGCCAAAAATTAGGTTATGTATCTGCTCAAACTCCAAAAGTATTTTTGCAGCACCTAAGTGCTTTATTAGTACCTTTATTGTATCGCCATCTGTTTCTAATCCTCGCTCTTTAAGGTCTTTTTCAATGCGGCCCTCGACATCCCGTAATACGATTGAGTCACCAATGGCAAGCAAAAGTTCTTGAACTGCCTCTTTTTTTTGCTCCTCCCTTTGTGCTTCTGGTGTTTGTGATGCCTTTATTCCACCTTTGTCAATTGATGTAATACGAGAAATCAGGCCGAATAGCGGCTTTCTGAATAAAAACACAAAAAAGACCGCGAACAGAAACGTTAAATGTGGCCAACTAATGGATTTAATTATTGCTTCCATAGCTTCTCCTTTTTTCTTTATGGTGTAACTATGAATTCTCCACTTGCCGCTTGTGTGCCGCCAAGACCTTTTGGAGAAAATTGTATTGATATAACTTCCGCTCCTGCTTCATAAAGTTCTGTCTTTATTTCGTGGACAAGACCATATTTAATTGCTTCTTCAGGATATAGAGTTGTTCTATTGATCATGTCTTTGATAATCTTTTTATAATTTTTACCTGTTGTCTCGGCAATTACTCTTGCAATATTCCCCATATCGATCTTTAGACCTTTCAGCCTTTCTTCGAGTTGCTTTTCTTCAAGGCCCACTGCTCCATGAAAATTACAAACTACACCATGAATAAGAAATCTCGCTTGTGGTACTGAATAACGTTTCTCGCCAGCACAAAAGAGAACTGCTCCAATTGAATCCGCACTACCAAAATTGTGAGCTGTCACCTTGATGGGTGACCCTTTTAAAAAATTATAGGCACTCAAGCCATGAAAAACATCACCGCCTGGTGTTGAAATAAGTAAACCCAATTCTTTTTTGCCTGCTCTGATTTTGTCATCAACTATTTGCATTAGAGCAGCTACTGTCTCTGGAATAACAGGTGCAAAAAACTTGATATAAAATTTTTCATTGTTTGACATCTTGTCCCCTCCTATTTAATTACTTTTCGTGCCAGCATCTCTGCCGCCTCTTCTAAATCTTCAGGAAACACATCAACATAATACCTCAATGTCGCAAAAGACTTACTTTTGCGACGGTCAGCTAACAAATCAGCAACACAGCTTACAAGCTCGCAAGGTTGTTAGACAAATTTTTTATTTTTGTATTTTAGCCCAATCAGGGCAATTCTTTATTTTCTTTGATAAATATACTTTACCTGCTGAGTCACTAACTTGAGCTCTTATTAGTCTCCACATATTCGGTTGTTTTTGTAAACGCCCACCAATTTTTTGAATTATTTGATCATGGCTAACCGTAAATGTCCTTGGTGTATCTCCTTCAGTAAGCTTCTGCCCTGATACCCCTTCTATTAAGAGAAGATAACCTTTTGAGGGTAGTTTTAACGATACGTGACTAATATAGATGGGTCTTCTTCCAATATTTGTTACAGTTATCACACCATGCAACTTATCCGTATTTTGTGGCCCTCCACCAACTTCAATCATCCTCATATCCCAGCTCAAATCTACAACTATCTTCGGATTATCACGATGATAATTTATAATAGCAAGGGTTAAACCCGAGAGACCAAATAAAATACCTAAAACAGCATTGATATCTGTAATTGTAATATTTATCATCATTCTTTATTTCTGTCTAACACAAAGATGAGCGCTTTATTAGAGTATTTTAAATCATTCACCTTCTTCTAACAGTTGCGAAAATTTTTAATTTCCCCCAAATATCAATTCTATAAAAAGAAGATTTATGATCATCAAATACTACTGCTCGTCCCACAACAATCCCAGGACCTCTATGTTCGGTACTTCCAAATTTATCTATAATTTCCATGAAAGGCTTTTGCTCTTCATCCTTTATAAAGAAATGATTGATCTCGTAATCATCTTCTATCAAAAATCCATCAAAAAGGAATGTCATCCCTCTGACAATTTTAATGGCGAACTTTTTTAAATAATCGGCTCTGATTAGTAAAATAGGATATTCTTTATATTTGATTTTTTCATCAGCACCAAAATTTGGCAAGATACCTTTTGAAGATATCTTATCTGAGCTACTTAAATCTCTTATTACTTCTTCTCTACATTTTAACCTTTTTTGCCTATCTCTCTCATTTTTTGCGTATGTTGGGTCAATCGATCTCCTTGCTTTTTCTATTATTCCAGAACATTTTTCATTTTTTTTAAAAAGACCTAGACCTAATCTAATTAATAAATTTTGCTCGTAGAGGCTATAGTCATTATTGCATTTTCTGCATGAAGGAACTTTCCACTTTTCAAGGTCATTGGGCGTACTTTCAGGATACCATGATTTTGGAAAAACGTGTTCCTCTGTCTTGGAATCATCTTTAATAGAATTATTAAAATTCTTTAAACAAATAACACATTTATTAGATTCTCGCATAGATATTTTTAATTAACTCTAACAATTAATACGAATTTCTTTTCTCTGAAATTTCCTTGTAGGGATTAAATTACCTTTTCGCCAGCATCTCTGACGCATCTTTCCCTCTCTCAACTTCGCTTTATGTATCTAAAGTGGAGTTTATCTCATCCTCAATTCATACTTCTGGACATTATCCTGTAGAAAACTCCAACCCCAACCTGTGAGTTTTCCATTATCAAATATAAGTGGAGTAAGTTCGTCATCGGTAATAGCACCGTCTATCCTTTTTGCGTCTGTATAATAGTATAAAACTTCAAAGACCTTGCCTTCTTTATTAGATAAAATTTCGTTCCGATATGGATTATTTATTCTACCATCGGTATATGTTCCAAATGACTTAGTCCCCATAACATTCAACGCCTCTTGTTTGGTCATTCCAATAGATAACTTCAATAAGTTTTCCCTATTCATTGTCCTAACTCCACTCAGAGAAGCACATCCACACAACCCCAAACACAATAACAACGCTAAGATCTTTCTCATTTATGCTCCTTACTCTTATATATTCATGAAAGGCTATTTTCTCTGGACATCTAACAAAACTTTTTACTTCGCTTGTATCAAGGTTACCAAGTAACTATTCATTGTTTTTTCTCCCCCCAAAATTGTTTTTGCCCCGAGTATGAGCTGGAACCATACCTATGTTTAATCTTGAAAGTTCTATTTTTTTCACGGTTTTATTGTGTTAAAGTTAAACTAAAAAATTGTTCTTAAAAAGAAAGAAAAATCAATGAAACTTTACGGCCGCTTCGCGCTCATTACTTCAAATTAAACTGCCAGTCGTCCGCTCGTTCTCGCTTCTCGCGAGAACGAGCTTCTCCTTTCCTATGCCCGCGACACTCCTATTCGTCGTGTCGCTACATCTTCAGCGTTGACCCGCTCCGCTCCGCGCGCCGTCTCGCCTATTCGGCGAGTCGTCCTTCGGAGGCGCGCTTCGCTGCGCTACATCTTCATCCGAGCCACACTCTATGTGAGTACGTTTCGCGTGATATTCAACTCCAACATGCGTCCAATGCGAACGCTTCAACAAATTAAACTGCCCGCCGTCTTAGGCAACATCTTCGACTATTTAGGTTCGCTGCGATATGTCAAATCCATCAATGTGTCCAATGCGAACGCTTCGATTGTTCAGGTTCGCTGCGACTACTAAAAACTATCATCGCCATTGTGTATCCGTTTGTCTTCGATATTCCAAGCGTCTCAGTGTCCCTGGCATACGTTAATACGCATAGAAACTCTTCAACACATCAACATCACAAGCCCATTCGAAGAACCGCCATACATCACCTAACCGCCTATAGTGTCCACTATAGTCGGTTCCCGTTACAGAGGTAATAAAGAATTTAAGGAACGCATACAGGCAGCGGTAAATAGAGGCACATTCTTGTGGTTTGCCTCAAGAATATGCCACTATTTACCTTTAATCACCCACAGACATCACGCGCGGCGTGATGACTGTGTCCCGTCTACTATGTAGGCGGGTTCGTGCTTAATGCCTGTATGCCCTTTAGCTTTATTACCTCTATAACGGTCGGTGATTACTGGCTTAGCTCTTTTACATAACTTTCGTTATGTAAACTACGGCTTGCGAGCCGTAGACGAGCTATCTTCTCATTCGGCCGACTGTGCGCAGTCGGAAGGTATATCACTATTAGTTTCTGAAACCTATTCTGAATAAAAAACCCCCGTGCGAGATCCAGACTCAAAGCACAAGGGTCTTTCCGTAGCGTTTCCGCCACAATTTAAATTGAGATGTCTGGAAGCTCATACTAAAATTATATCAATTCTCTCTTATGAACACAAGGACTTATTTTATTGGCTGGCTTTCAGTCGGAAGGAATGGCTATGGCTTGCGATGTCTATCTTGAATAAAACTGCTCCAATGGAATATTGAACCTATTTCTAATGGCCCTTACAACAGGTCTACTGAATACCTGACTCTCTTTATGAATATCCATAGGATAAGAAGCTGGCTTTCCATTAACGTTAGGATGAAATAATATTATTTTAACACCTTTTCTTTTAATCTCTTGGACGCCAAATTCTCTTAACTTTGAGAGAATCTCACGATACGGGAGGGGCTTATCTTGAGTATGCATGGGCAGAAATGCATTCTGTTCTATCTAAAATTTGCTCTGTAGTAATATTAGGTCTGCTCAATAATTCTTTTCTAGCCATTTTTGTTTTTAAGTTGCGAACTATATCCCAATATTTAGATGGAGCAGGATGAAATAAAACCGTCTCCTCTAAATCTTTCTCAACAGCAAAAGTTATCTGCTCTTTAATTAATTCTGCCAAAGATTCATTAGCCTGCTCAAATGTCTTTCCCTGTGCAACTATATCAAACTCTAAACAATGAGCTATACAATAATCATCGTCTTTATATTCTAAGCAGGTTAAAAGGGATTCCACTTGAGAAGAAACTTTTTTACCTCCAGAAAAACCTTTCTTGATTCCTAAAATTTTTCTAAACATATCTATCACCTCCTTTTTATAGACAAATATTAGGGTATAACCCCCGGCTATCCCCTACTATAAGTATACCACAAAATTGCCCAATTTTAGAGAAAAAAATAACAGCCATATTTTTTAATAGCTGCCCCTACTATCGCAAGAATGATGTCCACTCATTATAGCTTAGTTTACCTGACTTCCCTCTGAGCGTCAAGGGGAATCGTATTCTTCTCATTTAAAACACACCACACACTCAATATAACTCTGCTGTCCAAATGCTGTCCATGCACAGCCCATAACCAGCCTTTTCGGGCCTGCTCAAGCCTGCTCTTAACCCATTCTAACTTATTGCAATATAATGTAGTTACAATAATTTCAAGGAGTTATGAAAAATGCTCAAATCACATTACAAAACCATTGCTCTACCGTTGAGCTACGCCAGCTTTGCGAAGCAAAACTGATTCTGAGACAGCGTAAAAAATGCGAGCAAAGCAAGCATTTTAGCTGCCGAAGAACCTATCCACCTGCCAACTCTAACTTTTTCTCTCTCTTATACCCTTTTATTTCTAATTCTCTTTTTCTTGCTTCTGACTTGGTATTATAAGTTTCTTTATAAACTAATCTAATAAACTTCCTATATTTTGTAAACCTACAAGCCAGCCCTTTGCTATGTAATTTAATGCGATTATCTAAATCTTTGGCTATGCCTACATAAAATTTCTTATCTTTACATTCTATGATATAGACATGCCAAAAATCCATATTTATAAGGTCTTTCGATTGCTCCTTATTCAGTCGCAATCTCAAGATCAAATCCGCTTTCAGCGGATTTGGTGGGCAGAGAAGGATTCGGCGCCCTCCGCTTCGCTTCGGGTCGGCCACTCGTCCTGATAAACAGATGCTCCTGTTAGTCGCATCTATCAGGACTCTCTTCGAATCCTTTATATGTCCCACAAATATTTAAAACAACAGTGGTGGGCAGAGAAGGATTCGAACCTTCGTAGGCGCGAGCCATCAGATTTACAGTCTGACCCCTTTGGCCACTCGGGTATCTGCCCAATTTTACAAAATAACTTTAGATCCTGAGGCAGCGTTAAGAAATGCGGACAATAACTAGCATTTTAGCTGCTGAAGAACCTATTTCTTTAACTCCGCTGTATCTGTTTTATAGCATATGGAATGTTTTCTAAAATATCCCCTGCTATCAGTCCTATTTCCCCTTTATCCTTTGCTGCAATATCTCCTGCGAGGCCATGCACGTAAACGCCCAGGACGCTTGCTTCAAATGCCTTAAACCCCTGCGCTAAAAATCCCGCTACGATCCCGGCAAGCACATCCCCGCTTCCTGCAGTAGCCATACCAGGATTACCTGTGCTGTTTACAAAATACTTTCCGCCCGGCGCCGCTACCACTGTTCCCGCGCCTTTTAAAACTACCACAGCATTATAATCACGCGAAAATTTTTTTGCAACAATTAATCTATTATTTTTTATATACCCTACGCCTTTATTAATAAGCCTCGCCATCTCTCCCTGGTGAGGGGTGATTATATATTCTGTTTTTATTTTCTTAAGCGTAGCTGTATTTTTACTTATCGCATTCAACGCATCCGCGTCCAATACCATCGGTTTGTTAATATTAAGGACCAGCCTATTTATTAATTTTTGAGTTTCATGATATTGTGAAAGCCCCGGGCCTAAAACCACTACATCCGATGCCTTAGCTTTTTTTAATATTTCTTTTTCCGCTTTTAAAGACAATGTTATTTTATTTGTTTCCGGCAAGCTGATAGTCATTACCTCCGTAAGCTTTCTGGACATTGTTGAATTCAACGAAACAGGCGTGCCTAATGTTACAAGCCCTGCGCCTGAACGCATAGCTGCATTCGAGCATAACGCTGCAGCACCTGTCAATCCCCTGGAACCGGCGATAATAAAAACGCGCCCAAAATCGCCTTTATGGCTATTTCTGGGGCGCTTTTTTAGAAGCCTTTTGAATTCTTTACTTATCCTCATTTCTCGTTTCTCCAGAGGACCGCGTTGCTTACTGCGTAATTATTCGTATGCGACATGCTTACTATTATCTTATCCAGCTTATTCTTATCAGCAAACTCTTTAGCTTCCCTGTGCAATATCACTTCAGGCTTGCCTTTCGAATCGTTAAGTATTTCTATATTCTTTAAGCGGATACCTACCCTTGTATCCCCAAACGCTTTCAATACAGACTCTTTACAGGCAAATCTCGCAGCCAGATTTTCATGAGAAAACCTTTTCTTACTTGCGTAAGAAAGTTCCCTCTTTGTAAAAACCCTGTTCAGGAATTTTTTGCCCCACATATCCAGGGCTTTTTTTATCCTGCACACCTCTATTATGTCTATGCCAGTCCCTACAATCATATTAAAACACCTATTGGCTGTAAGCCCCGCGACATTTCCTTCAACCCTGAGCCTTCAACCGCATGTAATCAACTTCATCTCTTTTACTGCCCTGTATAGCCCGGTAAAAACAGCCCTGGATATTATAGAGTGGCCTATATTCAGCTCGCTTATGCCTTTAATACTGGCTATCTGCTTAACGTTTGTATAATTGAGTCCATGTCCGGCATTTACGATAATCCCTTTAGACATAGCGTATTCAGCCGAGTCTTTTATTTTTTTAAACTCTTTAGCCTGAGACCTTTTATCCCTGGCCAAGCTATAGCCTCCTGTATGTATTTCGATAATACCTATACCTATATATATAGCGGAGCGTATCTCATCCCTGTCCGGGTCAATAAAAACGCTCACATCTATGCCTTTCTTATTGAATAAGGCTGTTATGCCGGATAGCCTTTTTTCATATTTTATAACACTCAACCCGCCTTCTGTAGTAAGCTCTCGTCTTTTTTCCGGCACAAGGGTAACCTGATCAGGCCCGATTTTTAACGCGATATCCACTATACCGGGATTCATTGACATCTCAAGGTTAAATTTTGTCTCCACCTCTTTCCTTAGCCCAACGACATCTTTATCGTTTATATGGCGCCTATCTTCCCTTAAATGAGCGACTATGCTATCGCAGCCTGCCTTTTCGCACATAAGAGCAGCCTCAACAGGATCAGGCTCCAAACCTCCCCTAGCCTGCCTCAAGGTTGCGACATGATCTATATTGACGCCAAGCTTAGGCACTTTGCTTTTCTCCTCTAAAAACATCTTTATTTCACTGGCTTTTTACCATAGGATGGACTCTGACTCTGGCTTACAACTGAGGATTTATATAACTGCTTAGCCATTCTTTTCTCTTTGACTAGTTCTTCATTAACATAAAACCAGGTTATTATGGCGAGTATCAACGATACTATCTTTATCCAGAAATTATTTATCATCCAGCTGTTCATATTATTTCCTATTTTTCTTGTCCGGCCTGTAAAGATTACTCAAAACCCTTTCAAGAGACTCTCTATCCAAATCATGCGTAAGCCTGCCGCCTATCGCTACGGAAACCCCGCCTGTCTCTTCGGAAACAACGACCACTATTGCGTCAGTCTCCTCGCTTAAACCAAGAGCTGCCCTGTGTCTCGTGCCAAGGGTTGTTGAAACCTTTGGATTCTGGGTAAGAGGAAAAAGACATCCCGAAGCAGCTACCCTTTCCCCTGCAACGACTATACCGCCGTCATGAAGAGGGGTATTCGGCGTAAATATTGTTATCAAAAGTTCTGAATTCACTTTTGCGTCTATTTCTATGCCGCTCTCTATATAGTTTTCAAGCCTTGTCTCTCTTTCGATAGCGATCAGCGCGCCTGTCTTTCTTTTAGAAAGCAAGAAACAGGCTGTGGTTATCTCGTTTATTATCTCAGACTCCTTAAGAAAAAATCTGGACCATCTGCGCTGGCCTATATTCGCAAGCCCTCGCCTGATCTCCTGCTGAAATATTATAAGAAACGCCAATATCGACAATGCAAATATTTTCGTAAATATCCAGTTTATCCTGTCAAAACCCAATTGTTTAGTTATAATGAATATCAGCGTTATTAAAATAATACCTCTTAAAACATACACGCCTCTAGTGCCTCTTGCAAATAGCAAAATACCGTAATATACGAACCACAATATGCCTATCTCTATAAGCATCTTGGTTAGAAATATATAATCATTCATTATTTTTCTCCGTTGCGGCTAATCGCATAGCTAACCGCAGCAACCTCTTTCATTTCTTTGACATCGTGCACCCTGACTATATCTGCGCCATTTTTAATTGCTATAGCCACTGATGCCGCTGTTCCGAAAATTCTTTTATCGGGCCCTGCGCCTGTAATCTTACCTATAAAAGACTTTCTAGAAGGCCCTACAAGTATTGGCAATTTAAATTCTTTAAACTCAGAAAGTTTGTTTAGGATCTCAAGGTTATGTTCTAATGTTTTTCCAAACCCAATCCCAGGATCTATTATTATATTTTCTTTTTTTATCCCGCCTTTTACAGCTTTTTCAATGCTATCTCTCAATTTATCTTTGATTTCTTGAATCAGATTCCCATAATTTGGGCTATATTGCATTGTTTGTGGAGTGCCTTTCATATGCATCAGCACAACCATTGCATTAAATTCCCTGATAATTTCTATTATTTTAAAATCCGACCCCAATCCTGTTACATCATTCACTATCGACGCCCCGTTTTCCAAAGCAAGTCTGGCAATATCTGACTTAGTCGTATCTATTGAAATAGGGGTATTTATTCTTTTTGACAGTTTTTTTATAACAGGGATTACCCTTCTTATTTCTTCTTCAATTGTAACGGGCTCTGCTCCAGGCCTGGTAGACTCGCCTCCTATATCAATTATATCAGCCCCGTCTTCAACCAGCCTTTCCGCTGTTTCAACTGCCCTGCCTACATCCTGATAAACACCGTCTCCGCTGAAAGAATCAGGCGTAATATTCAGCACCCCCATTATATAAACGCGGGAACCGAATTTAAAATCTATCATGCCTGATTCTCTGGATTCTCCGGGAAAGCTATCTTTCTCACTTCCTCTGAATCCAAAACTTCTTTTTCAAGCAATGTCTCAGCAAGGGTTTTTAGTTTATCGGCATTGCTGCTTAATTCATTCCTCGCTCTCTGGTAGCACTCTTCTATAATCTTACGTATCTCTTTATCTATTTCCACAGCTGTTGCCTCGCTGTAATTTCTTTCTTCAGCAATATCTCTCCCGAGAAATATCTGCTCTTCCCTTCTTCCGAATGTGAGATGCCCCATTTTCTCGCTCATGCCCCACCTCATCACCATATCCCTTGCGATATCAGTCGCCTTTTCCAGGTCATCCTGAGCGCCTGTTGAAAGTTCTCCGAACACAAGATCTTCGCTCGCCCTGCCCCCTAATATCCCTACTATCCTTCCCAACAGTTCTTTTTTAGTAACAATGTACCTGTCTTCCAAAGGCAATCTCATGGTATAACCAAGCGCAATTCCTCTTGGTATGATCGAAACTTTATGTAAAGGGTCAGCCCCTGGTATAAGAAGCGCTAAAAGCGCATGCCCTGATTCATGATATGAAACTATCTTTTTTTCTTCCGCGTTTATAACCCTGGTTTTCCTCTCAGGGCCTGCAATAACTCTTTCAATAGACTCCCCCAGCTCTTTCATTTCTACGGTCTCTTTGTTCCTTCGCGCAGCCAAAAGAGCGGCCTCGTTCACAAGATTAGCAAGGTCCGCTCCTGAAAAGCCTGATGTCTGCCTTGCTATATATTTAAGATCAGCGTCTTTACTAAGCTTGATGCCCTTTGCATGAACTTTCAATATCGCTTCTCTACCTATAATGTCAGGCCTGGAGATAACTATCGTCCTGTCAAATCTCCCAGGCCTCAATAGCGCCGGGTCCAAAACATCCGGCCTGTTTGTCGCCGCTATCAAAATAACGCCTTCTTGAGTATCAAAACCGTCCATCTCTACAAGAAGCGCGTTTAGCGTCTGTTCCCGTTCGTCGTGCCCTCCGCCAATTCCGGCAAACCTCTGCCTTCCTACAGCGTCTATCTCGTCAATAAAAATAATACATCCTTTGCCGCTCATTTTTGCGGAGCGCTTGGCCTGCTCAAAAAGATCTCTTACTCTGGAAGCCCCTACCCCCACAAACATTTCCACGAAGTCCGAGCCGCTTATGCTAAAAAACGGCACGCCTGCCTCGCCGCTCACTGCCTTTGCTAAAAGCGTTTTTCCTGTGCCGGGAGGCCCCATGAGCAATACGCCTTTTGGTATCTTGCCGCCTAATTTCTGAAATCTTTTAGGGTCTTTTAAAAATTCTATAATCTCTTTCAGTTCTTCCTTTGCCTCGTCAACTCCCGCAACATTATCAAACGTTATCTTTAATTTATCGCCTGATATCTGTTTTGCGCGGCTTTTGCCGAATGAAAGTATCTTGCCGCCACCCTGGCTGCCCCTGTATACAAAAAACCATAAAAACCCGATAAATAAAAGCATGGGCCCGAGAGAATAAAAAATGTTTACCCAAAGAGTCTTCGGAGGTTTGACGTCAAAATCAGACACATTGTTTCTAAGCAAACTTAAAATTTCAGAATCTTCCTGAGGCATATGCACGGTAAAATGCGCCCCGCTGGAAAGAACACCCTTGAGCTCATCTTCCACTTTTACAACAGACTTGATGGCTGCCGTTTGCTTATTTCCCCCGAGAAGCCTGTAAAACTCGCCGTAACTAAGCTCTTTTGGAAGCGAGGCCGGAGGGAGAGAATCCAGCCTGAAGATATAGATAAGAAGTAAAAATAACCCTATCCAAAACAGAATATTTGTATTGATTTTATTTCCGCCTTTTTTCTCGATTTTCATATATCTCCTATATTAGATAAATATATTAGCACAGTTTACTAAGATAAATCAACTTTTTATTAATTTTAAAATAATATTTGCCCTATCTTTTATGATACTTATTCCAGCCGGAAGATCTACGATCGAATTTACGGGCCTGGCATCGATCAATTCTTCCATCTCCTTCCAGTGCTGATATGTAAGCCTTCTTAAATCACCTTTAAGTTCTTCCAGGCCAACCCTTAAAACTCTTTTTCTTAGCGCTTCCGGGAGTTTTTTAAATTTTTTGCTGTCTATCAGGATCTGCCCTTGCCTGATTTTAGACACGCTTTTAAATTTTCTCTTTGCGTACCTGCTCAAAAAATCATTTTCAATCTGCAGGTTCTCCGCCATGTTGCCGAGAACCTCCTTGATGTTCGGATTAAAATCTTTTTCCAGCAAAGGGATCAGCTCCATCCTGATCTTATTTCTTGTAAAAATGGCTTTCTCGTTCGAGGAGTCTGTTCTGAATTTAAGCCCGGATTCCGAAATAAAATCTTCCACATCTTTTCTGGATACCTCGATTAAAGGCCTTATTATCTTATTACCGGAGATTTCTTTTACCGGGCTCATGCCTCCCAGGCCTTTCATTCCAGTACCTCGCATGATTCTCATGAGCACTGTCTCGGCCTGGTCATCTCTTGTATGCCCAACCGCTATCTTATCTATACCTTTTTCTAAAGCTATCCTTTTAAAAAAATCATACCTCTCAAACCTCGCGGTTTCTTCCGGAGAAAGGCCTTTTTCTTTTGAAATCTTCGGCACGTCTATTTCTTCCCAGACAATCTCTATATTATATTTTTTCGCAAGGCCTTCGCAAAATCTCCTGTCGCCTTCGGATTCATCTCCTCTGAATTTGTGATCAAGATGAGCGATAGTAATATTTAATGAATATTCTTTTCTTAATTCGCACAAGATATGCAGCAGGGTAACCGAATCAGGGCCTCCTGAAACGCCGACCAAAATCCTATCGTGCTTCTGAAGCATATTATGTTTTTTTATGGTAGCTTTGATTTTGTCCAGAAAAGTGGTAGGCATAATATATTTGCAATTTGTATAACACCTGCCCCTCGCAGCCAAATTAAAAATCAGGTTTGCTAGGGACGAATTTTACCTTCGGCAGGTCCCTCGAAAATTCCTATTCGTCGTTTTCTCGGGATCAATTTTGCCTTCGGCAAAATTGGTAGCGGCGACTGGATTTGAACCAGTGACACGCCGGGTATGAGCCGACTGCTCTGCCAGGCTGAGCTACGCCGCCAAATCTGCGAAGCAGATTTGATCCTGAGGCAGCGTCAAAAATGTGAGCGAAGCGAACATTTTAGCTGCCGAAGGACCTTCTTGCTTCAAAATTTTATTCAAATTTCTGAAATTTTTGAAAAAATTTCGATCCTAAAACTGCGACTGAATAAGGAGCAGCCGAAGAACCTACTTTAACACTTCATTAAGACTTCCCGTCCTGTATCCTTCTAAGTCTAAAGCTATGTATTTAAACCCGAGCTGTTTTAAACGCTTTGTTATTTTATCACAAAACTTACTATTCACAAACCTTTTTATGCTTTGCTTTTCTACCTCAATCCTGGCTATATTACTATGACAGCGTACCCTTACCTGCTGCACGCCCTGGCTCTTTATGAAACCTTCGGCTGCCTCTATTTTTCTTAATGCTTTTTTATTTATCTTTTCGCCATACGGAAACCTGGACGCCAGGCACGCCATTGAAGGCATATCTGCGGTATCCAGCTTTAATCTTCTGGAAAATTTCCGTATCTCGTCTTTTGAAAAACCCGCTTCTATGAGAGGGCTCCTGACTCCAAATTCTTTTTTTGCCCTGCTTCCGGGCCTGTAATCTCTTATGTCATCGGTATTTGACGCATCCAAAACGTAGTTAAAACATTTTTCTTTTTTAATCCTGTCCAGTTCTTCAAATAATTCTTTTTTGCAGTAATAACACCTGTTTTCAGGATTTTTTGTAAAATTTTTATCTTTCAGTTCATTTGTATGAATTATTTTATGCCTTACGCCTAGCTTTTTTGCGAACCTCTTTGCCTGCTTAAGCTCAGAGCCGGTATATGTCTCTGAAACAGCTGTCACGGCCAGAACATCCCCATCCTGCAAAGTATCCTTTGCCATCTTAAGCAAAAAGCTGCTGTCTACCCCGCCGGAAAACGCCACTATCACCTTTCCCGTTCTATTTAAAATCTTTTTTAACTCACCTATGTCGCCCATCTTCTCGTTCCATTCTTAACCTATCCGACTCCATGAGTCGGATAGGAAGCATTTATCATTGCCGCTACAGAACCTTATCAATCCAGCCGCCGCCTGCCACGTATTCGCCTTCGTAAAAAACAGCTGCCTGGCCAGGCGTTATCGCATTCTGCGCTTCTTTAAATTCCACCTCTGCCCTGCCGCCTCCCAAATCTTTCACAGAAGCTGAAGCCTTTTTATGATTATATCTTATTTTCACAGCCAGGTTTTTTTTATTTTCTCCGCGCTTTATTAACCAGTTGACTTTTTTTACCAGAAATTTACTTTTCCTTACATCTTTCGCAATCCCTACAACGACCGCATTGTCCTCCGGTTTTATTTCTGTAACATAGAGCGGGGTTTTAGCGGCTATACCGAGGCCTCTACGCTGGCCTATTGTAAAATTCCAAAAACCCGCATGCTGGCCAAGCACCCTGCCGGATACATCTGTTATATTGCCTTTCTCATGTTTCAGATCCCTGTGTTTCTTTATAAAATTAGAATAATTATTATCCGGCACAAAACATATCTCCTGGCTATCAGGCTTATCGTGTACGTTAAGCCCCAGCTCTTTTGCCTTACCCCTTACATCATTTTTCGTGAAACTTCCTACCGGCAATAATATCTTCTTTAGCTGGCCTGCCTTCAGGCAAAAAAGGACATATGACTGATCTTTTGTTTTATCGGCAGCTTCTCTTAGCCTGCAAGAACCCTTTGTTTCTATTCTGGCATAATGCCCTGTTGCGATAAAATTGCATCCAAGGCCTTCCGCTTTTTTAAGCAGGCTTCCGAATTTTATTTTTTCATTGCATACAATACATGGATTCGGCGTCCTGCCCGCAAGATATTCATCAATAAAATAATCTATCACTCCTTTTCTAAAATCCTCTTCAAGGTTTAATACATAATGTTTTATACCCAGGACGCCTGAAACTTTTTTAGCGTCGTCGATGTCTTTTAAAGAGCAGCATGATTTTTCTTTTTCCTGGCCGCATAATTCTTTAGGCCAGATTTTCATAGTAGCTCCTATCACCTCATACCCGGCTTCCTTCAAAACAGCTGCTGCTACTGAACTGTCTACCCCGCCGCTCATGGCAACCAAAACCCGCATATTATTAATTCCCATATCCCTGGAGCCCTCACCTGGAGCCTTCAACAATAAATTCAGCTATAGGCTCTACTGAATAGCAGGCTGTATATTTTTCACCAAATATTCATCTATTACCCGTGCTGCGCGCTTTCCAGCGCCCATCTCGGCAATCACGTGACCGCCTTCAGTAAACAGGCCTGGCGGGCCTATAGTTATAGTTCTAGGCTATATCCACAATAGTCAAAAGATACCAGCGGCTATTTTTTCGTTGAAATAAACCTTAAACATTGAGCCCTTCGCTTATCAATCTTAAGCCCTTAAGGGTAAGATCGGCATCTATCTTATCCGCGCTTTCGCAGTAAGGGCCTATGAGCTCAGAAAAACCTCCCGTGATCACAACCTTTGCGTTCCTGCAATATTTCTTTTTCAGCTTATTCGCTATGCCATCGCACAAACTGCTGAATCCATATACAATACCTGCAAGCATGCTCTCTTTCGTCTCCCTGCCCAGTATCCCCTTGGGCTTTTTAATAGCGACCTTAGGCAATAACGCTGTTTTTTCCGACAATGCCCACAATGAAATGCCCGGCCCGGGCGCTATAACCCCGCCTATATATTGCTTCTTTTTATTCACTATATCTATTGTTATAGCTGTCCCAAAGTCAACAATTACGCATTCTCCTCCGTATAATTCATAGGCAGCCCTCGCGTTTACAAGCCTGTCAGTTCCCACCTGTCTTGGATTTGAATAAAGATTCTTAATCCCGCTGTCCGCATCCCTGCCCACAACCACGCAATCTTTTTTAATTATTTTTTTAATGATCTTCTCTATGCTTTCCAGAGCGCCTGGAACTACGCTTGTTATAATAACAGAGTCTATTTTTCCGGCATAAGGCCTTAATTTTAATCTATAATCTTTAGCCAGGCTTACGGAATGCGCGGATATCCTGAATGTTTTCTTTAAAACCTTCTTATTGAAAATTCCACTATGAATACTCGTATTTCCTATATCTATAGCTAACAACATCTTAACCGCCTCCGCCCCGCAGGCCACCTGCGGGATGTTTTATTCATCTCAACATTGTTACATCGCCGGCAAGAACCCTTTCGTTAAGGCCCGAATCCATTCTTAAAATAAGCGCCCCGTCTTTGTCAACATCAATAGCGTAACCTTCCAAATTGGCGCCATGATATGCCACCTGGACCCTTGTGCCTAAAAAATTTGAAAATTCTTTATACTCCTTTATTATATCGCCTATGCGGCCGCTATTATAAAGCTTGTAATATTTGTCCAGATTTTTAAAAATACCTTTTACAAGCTCAACCCTTGATACCCCTGCGCCTTGCGCCTCCATTATAGATGTAGCGCCTTTTGGTAAAAGCTCTTCTTTCGTATTGATATTAATCCCTATGCCTATTATAACAAAATTAATTTTATCTGTCTCGGCATTCATTTCGGTCAATATGCCGCATATCTTTTTATTATTTATCAAAACATCGTTCGGCCATTTTATAAATGCGGCCAGATTAACCATTTCTCTGATGGTCTTCGCAACGCTCAGGGCAGAAAAGAGCGTAATGCTGGAAACTTCTTTCGGCAATATCTCAGGCCTTAATATAACAGAAAAATAAGCGCCTTTGGATTTTGGCGAAACCCAAATCCTGCCCATCCTGCCTCTCCCTGCAGTCTGCGATTCAGCTATAACAACAGAACCCTCCTTCTCCCCGCTAACAGCCAGATGATAAGCCGCGTCATTCGTGGAAGACGTTTCTTTGTAAGAGTAAATTTTTCTGGCTATTATATCCGTTTCCAACTTCCACTTCAACTCTATTTCTGTCAGGCGGTCAGGTATGGAAATCATCCTGTACCCAAGATGCGGAAACGCCTCGATATCATAGCCTTCCTGCCTAAGATTTTCGATATGCTTCCACACAGCTGCCCGCGATACCCCAAGCTCGCAGCTCAATTCTTCTCCAGAAACATAACCCTGCTCATGTTTTTTTAAATATTCTAAAATCTTATCATCCAGCATAAAGTAAATACCTGTACCCAGGGACGGTTCTGAAGCTAAAGCTAAACCTGTCCCCTTTTTTCAGGGACACTTCTCCGATTAGCTTCAGAACCGTCCCTATCTTTTAATGCTTTTATTTTATCTCTTAATTTTGCTGCGCGTTCGAACTGTAAATTTCTAGCGTAAAGCTCCATCTCTCTCTCAAGCTCAACGATAAGCATTTCTTTTTCGTACTCTTCTTCGCTCTGTCCGGCCGCCTCAATAACGATCTCTTCTGCCTTCTTGAACGATTCTATCCCGTCCTTAATAGCCTTTTCGATGGATCTTGGCGTAATATTATTCGCCTTATTAAACTCCGCCTGTTTTTTTCTTCTTCTATCCGTCTCGTCAATCGCCTTTCTCATTGAATTTGTCACAGTATCAGCGTACATTATGACATAGCCATCTATGTTCCTGGCTGCCCTGCCCGCCACCTGCATTAAAGCTGTCTCTGACCTCAAGAAACCTTCTTTATCTGCATCCAGGATAGCCACCAAAGATACCTCCGGCAGATCCAGGCCTTCCCTTAATAAATTTATACCCACCAGGCAGTCAAACTTCCGCATCCTTAAATCCCTTAATATCTCCGCCCTCTCAATAGTATCTAATTCCGAGTGTATATACTGCACGCTCAAGCCCAATTCTTTCAAATATCCGGCAAGATCTTCTGACATCCTCTTTGTCAACGTAGTCACCAGGACCCTCTGTTTTTTAGCAACCCTTTCTTTTATATTTTCAACAAGGTCCTGTATCTGATTTTCAGTAGGCTTAACGATTATTTCGGGGTCTAATAATCCCGTCGGCCTTATAACCTGCTCGACTATCTTGTTTGAATTTTGCAGCTCATATTCCGACGGCGTAGCCGAAGCGAATATCATATCCTTGACAATACCTAAAAATTCTTCAAAATTTAAAGGCCTGTTATCCAGGGCTGACGGAAGCCTGAATCCATAATCAACCAGGGTCTGTTTGCGGCCGCGGTCTCCATTATACATGCCCCTTATTTGCGGCACGGTAACATGCGATTCGTCTATTATCGTCAGAAAATCTTTTGGAAAATAATCCAAAAGACAGTAAGGCCTCGAGCCGGAAGCCCTGGCGCTCAAATGCCTGGAATAGTTTTCGATGCCGTTACAAAACCCCACCTCCTGAAGCATCTCAATGTCATAATGAGTCCTGGACTCAAGCCTCTGGGCCTCCAGCAACTTATTCTGAGATCTTAATTCTTTAAGCCTCTCTCCAAGCTCCGCTTCTATTGATTGTATAGCTAAGTTTATCCTGTCCTGGGTGATAACAAAATGTTTGGCGGGATATACGGCTATCTTTTCGATAAAATCTGCCATGGTGTTTCCGCCGACAGGATCTAATTCAGAAATCTTTTCTACCTCATCCCCGAAAAAAATTATCCTGAAAAAGGTCTCTTTATACGCAGGAAAGATATCTATTGTATCTCCCCTGACCCTGAAACAACCTCTCTTAAAATCAATGTCATTCCTGGCGTAATGTATATTTACAAGCCTGAATAACAGGTCGTTTCTTTTTATAATATCTCCTTTTTTTAAAAATAACAATAAATCCTCGTAATCCCCGGGAGAACCAAGGCCGTAAATGCACGAAACGCTCGCAACTATAATAACATCTGTCCTCGACATCAGGGAACTGGTGGCGGAAAGCCTGAGCCTGTCTATATTGTCATTTATAGAAGCATCTTTTTCTATATAAATATCCGCTTGCGGCACATACGCCTCCGGCTGGTAATAATCATAGTAGCTGACAAAATATTCTACGGCATTATGAGGAAAAAACTCTTTGAATTCGCTGTATAACTGAGCAGCCAGAGTTTTATTATGCGAGATCACAAGCGTTGGCTTCTGAATATTAGCCACCACGTTAGCCATAGTAAACGTCTTGCCGCTGCCCGTGACCCCAAGAAGCGTCTGACGCTTCAGGCGTTTTTGCAGACCGTCAATAAGCTTATCTATAGCCTGCTGCTGATCCCCGCACGGCTTAAATGAACTGATTAATTCAAATTTGGACATAATCCTATACCTTGCTACCTTTGTTGATCGCAGAAATACGCAGGACGCAACGCGGGATTACGCTGAAATTAAACTTGGATTTCCGCGTTTTCCCGCGTCAGTTACAAACATAACGGACAACCGCTTCCGTATAGTTTCGCGATTACTATGCTATTTCTAATGAAAAATCTATCGAAGGAGCTGAGTGGGTAATCCTGCCTATGGAAATTCTATCTACCCCTGTTTTAGCGATCTTTTTTATGTTCTCCGTGCTGATTCCGCCGGAAGCTTCTAAAATTACATTTGAGCCCTTTCTGAGTTTTTCGGCCTTTTTTATATCTTCCGGCTCCATATTATCCAGCATTATAATATCCGCGCCTGCTTCCAGGGCTTCTTGAAATTCTGCTAACGTTTCTACCTCAACCTCTATATTCTTATATCCTTTATTTTTAAATGCTTCTACAGCCGCCTTTATGGCTTTTACCTTCGAGCCTTGCCTGTCCCGGGCGAAGTCGAGGGAAGCCTTGAGCCTTAAGCCCGACAAGTGATTATCCTTTATCATAATCCCATCCCATAATCCAATCCTGTAACTAAATCCGCCGCCGATTGCAACGGCATACTTCTCCAGTTCCCTGAGCCCAGGGGTAGTTTTTCTTGTGTCATATATTTCTGCATCCGTGCCTTTGACTTCTCTTGCGAATATATTTGTAATCGTAGCCACGCCGGACAGGTGACTGAGAAAATTTAAAACCGTCCTCTCGGCTGTCAATACGCTCCTGGCGGAACCTTTTACCGATATAATCCTTTTGCCTTTTTTAACGTTGTCCCCGTCTTTGCATAAAGCTGTAAACGCTATTTTTTCATCCACTGCGTCAAAGGTCCATCTGGCAACATCTATGCCGGCTAAAACGCACCTTTCTTGCGCCACAATATGCGCTAATAAGCTGACGTCTTTTTCAAACACAACAGAACTCGTAATATCGCCCGAACCGATATCTTCTTTCAGGGCGCTTATGATTATCGGAAATATTTTTTCTTTTGTTAGCTTCATAAATCCTTGATTGTTTTCCCCAGCCTGCCTATCTGCTCTTTGATTTTTTCAGCCTTCTCCTGCTCCGCGTTTATTACATTATCAGGCGCATTGCCCATGAAATTCTTATCTTTAAGCCTTTTTCCAGTCAATAAAAGCTGCTGTTTTAACGCGTCTTGCTTCTTAAAAAGCCTGGCCTTTTCTGCTTCTATATCTATAACGCCCTCCAGAGGTACAAACATATTGAAATTCTCAGTAACTGCGCTCAGGGAACTTTTTGGTTTCTTCAGTTTAGCGTCTATTATCAGATTCTCAAGCTGCGCCAAACTCTTGATATATTTCACGCTGCCAGACAGGATAGCTTCAACCCCAGGCTTCAACGGGACAATATTCACTGTAAGCTTTTTTGAATAGGGTATGTTCATATCGGAACGTATATTCCTGATATTCACAATAGCCTCCTTCATCACCTCTATATCGGATTCTATCTGTTTATTTACGTAGCGCTTTTCAGGCTCAGGCCATTTTGAAACCATTATACTTTCTCTTTCCTTGATATTCTGCCAGATAGCTTCTGTCACGAACGGCATAAAAGGATGTAGCAACTTCAGCGAATCCTCCAGCACATGTATCAAAACATCTTTCGCTCCCCCGTCCTCTGGTCCGGAGCCCTGAGTCATAATCTGCGGCTTAACCATCTCCACATACCAGTCGCAAAAATCGTGCCAGAAAAAATCATAAACCAGGCCCTCTGCTTCATTAAACCTGTAAATCTTCAACGCCTTTGTCGTCGCGTCTATTGTCCTGCTTAATCTGCTTAAAATCCACTTATCAGCGATGGATAGCTCCAGACTCGTCCCTGGGGCGCTATATTCTCCAAGCGAGGCCGCAGGCCGAGTCGAGAAGTCATCCGCCGCAACGTTCATCAGCACGAACCGCGACGCATTCCATATCTTATTTGCAAAATTTCTGCCTATCTCGAATTTTTCTTTAGATAAAAATACATCCTGCCCGGCAGATGTTATAGATATAATGCTGAATCTTAAAGCATCTGCGCTAAATCCGTCTATTATTTCCAGCGGGTCTATTATGTTCCCCAGAGATTTGGACATTTTCTTTCCTGCCGCATCTCTCACTGTTCCATGAATATAAACATCGCTGAAAGGTATATCTTTTTTAAATTCTATTCCGGACATTATCATTCTGGCTACCCAAAAAAATAATATCTCAGGCGCTGTCACCAGCGCGGATGTCGGATAAAAATATTCCAGGTCTTTTGTTTCTTCAGGCCACCCAAGCGTTGAGAACGGCCAGAGCCAGGACGAAAACCACGTATCCAGCACATCTTCATCCTGCCTCAGATCTATTCCGCCGCAGACAGGACATTTATCGGGTTTAACCTTAGATACTATAACGCCGATATTTGGCTGCAGGCTGCAGGCTGCGGGCTCAAGAGAATCTCTATCAGCCTTGAGTTCACTTGCCTGTTTCGCGCAATCCATGCAATAGTAAACAGGCAAACGGTGCCCCCACCATATC
The DNA here is from genome assembly GCA_030649895.1 of Candidatus Omnitrophota bacterium. Classification (GTDB taxonomy): domain Bacteria; phylum Omnitrophota; class Gorgyraeia; order Gorgyraeales; family Gorgyraeaceae; genus UBA10183. The sequence continues at coordinate 66,557 of JAUSEX010000020.1, read as the reverse complement.
TGCCTTGAAACGCACCAGTCCCTTATATTCTCCATCCAGTTAAGATAAACCTTTGTCCATCTCTTTGGATAAAATTTAATCTTTCCGCTTTTTACGGCCTCTATCGCAGGTTCCGCCAATGGCTTCATCTTAACAAACCATTGCAAAGACAGATACGGCTCTATCACGGTGTTGCACCTGTAACAATGCCCTACTGCGTGATCATGCTTTTCTATTTTTATTAACAGCTTCTTTTCTTCAAGTTCAGCTACTATTAATTTTCTCGCCTCAAACCTGTCCATTCCGTTAAACCTAGAGGCGTTTTCATTCATTTTTCCATCGGGCCTCATAATCCTGACAGGTTCAAGCCCGTGCCGCTTTGCCATTTCAAAATCATTGGGATCGTGCGCAGGCGTAACCTTTACAGCGCCTGTGCCAAATTTTTTATCCACAAAATCATCCGCAATAATTTCTATTTCTTTTTCCACGATAGGCAGCATAAGTTTTGCGCCTATCAGTTTTTTATATCTCCTGTCTTTCGGGTTTACTGCCACAGCCACATCGCCAAGCATGGTCTCGGGCCTTGTAGTCGCCACAACTATACCGGGCTGAAGGCTGAAGGCTGAAGGCTGAAGGGTATCGCCTTGAGCCTCCTTGAATGGATACAATATGTAATACAGTTTCCCTTCCACGTCCTGATGCGGCGCTTCTTCATCAGAAAGGGCTGTCTGGCATCTGGGGCACCAGTTGATTATATAATTTCCCCTGTAAATCAACCCTTTATTGTAAAGCCGGACAAACGCTTCAAGCACGGCTTCCGAAAGGCCTTTATCCATAGTAAAGCGGGTTCTTTCCCAATCGCATGACGCGCCCAGCCTTTTAAGCTGCATTATAATGGTATCGCCATACTGCTCCCGCCATTTCCAGACCTCGTCTACGAACTTTTCTCTGCCTAACAATTGCCTTGTTACGCCTTTCCTGGCCAGGCTCTTCTCCACTACGTTTTGGGTGGCTATGCCTGCGTGGTCAGTGCCAGGCACCCAGAGACTTGCAAACCCCTGCATCCTCTTCCATCTTACCAGGATATCCTGTATTGTATTATTTAACGCGTGCCCCATATGAAGAATACCCGTAACATTGGGAGGAGGAATCACTATCGTAAAAGGTTTTTTCGAAAGGTCGGGCTCCTGATGAAAAAAACCGCTCTTTTCCCATTTAGAATAAATGGATTCTTCGTAATCTTTTGGATTATATCTTGGAGGTATGTCTTTCATGGAGAGACTATCTGACCTTATCTTTTAATAGCTTGTATTCCACGCTATCCACAAGGGCCTGCCAGCTAGCTTCTATAATATTTTCAGAAACTCCTACAGTGCCCCAGGAACTATTTTCATCCTGGGATTGGATAAGGACTCTTACTTTAGCGGCAGTGCCTGCCTTTTCATCCAGCACCCTTACTTTGAAATCAGACAAGTGCATCTTGGAAAGCGTAGGATAAAACTTCGCAAGGGCTTTGCGCAACGCGTTATCCAAAGCGTTTACAGGCCCGTCGCCCAAAGCCGCAGTATGTTCTTCTTTTTTATTTACGTTAAGCTTTATAATAGCTTCTGAGATGAGAGTATCGTCCTCTCTTTTTTCAATGCTCACCTTAAATCCCTCAAGAGTAAAAAATGGCTTATATTTCTTTAATGCCTTTTTCATCAAGAGCTCAAAAGACCCGTCAGCTGCTTCAAAATGATAGCCCTGGTTTTCCATTAATTGGACCAACCTTAATATTTTCTTTGTCTTTGGATCATCCTTTGTAAGATCCAGCTCCATCTCTTTCGCCCTTAGGATAATACTGGTCTTGCCGGATAATTCAGAAACCAGGATCCTTCTGTGGTTACCGATTTTTTCAGGCGCCATATGCTCATAAGACACGGGATTTTTCATGACCGCATTGATATGAACCCCTCCTTTATGGGCAAAAGCGCTCCTGCCCGTAAAAGGCTGATTATCCTGAGGTTTCATGTTTGAGATCTCGCTCACATACCTGGACACCTCGGTTAATTCTTTAAGCCTGGATTCAGAGACGCATTTATATCCCAGCTTTAGCTGAAGATTTGGAATAATAGCGCACAGGTCTGCATTACCGCACCTTTCGCCGTAACCATTTACAGTCCCCTGAACAATATTTGCGCCTGCTTCAACCGCAACTATAGTATTCGCCACTGCTAATCCGCCATCATTATGAGTGTGGATACCAAGGTTGACATCGTGGCATTCGCTGGAAATCGTCCTGACAATAACAGCTAATTCGTTTGTGAGCATCCCGCCGTTCGTGTCGCACAAAACCACTGCATCGCATCCTGCGCTTACAGCGGAACGCAGGGTTTCCAGGCTATAATCTTTATTTTTCAGATACCCGTCAAAAAAGTGCTCTGCGTCGTAAAACACGTACAGCTTTTTAGACTTCAGAAATTCTACGGTATCCTTGATCATTTTAAGATTTTCCTGCAAAGAAACCTTGAGGACGTCTATTACATGCATATCCCACGTCTTGCCAAAAATTGCAACCGAACTCGCGCCTGACTTTATAAGCGCGTGAAGGTTTTCGTCGTCTTGAGGGCTAATCTTTGGGCGCCTAGTGCTGCCGAATGCTACAATCTCGGAATTCTTAAATTTAAGCTTTTTTGCCTGCCTGAAGAATTCCATATCCTTCGGGTTAGAGCCCGGCCATCCTCCTTCTATATAATGAACCCCGAAATCATCTAATCTCTTAGCGATCTTTATCTTGTCCATTACAGAGAAAGAGATGCCTTCTCCCTGCGACCCATCCCTCAATGTAGTATCGTAAATCTTGATTTCTCGCATCTTATTTTCCTCTAATAGTTTTCGACTGGGCTTATAAACAAAACATTGGTGTCCGCTCGAACAATATTATTCTTCGAGCGAGGCCACAAATCGGCCAAGTCAAGAAGCGAATCCTATTTCTTCCCCAATCCAAACGCCTTATGCAGCGCGATCACCGCTTTATCCGCATATCTTTTATTTATCACGCACGATATCTTGATTTCAGAGGTTGAAATCATGTCTATGTTTATCTTTTTTGAGGCCAGTGCCCCGAACATCTTCGCCGCGACCCCGGAATGCGTCTTCATGCCTACGCCGACTATAGAAACCTTGGCAATCTCATTATTATACACCACGCCTTTCGCCTTCACGGATCTCACTATTTTAGACATCATATCTTTCGCCTTATTAAGCTCAGCCACGGGTACCGTAAAAGAGAGATCCGTGTAACCTTTTCTGCTTATATTCTGAATTATCATATCAACGTTTATATCATGCCTTGCTATATCCGTGAATATTTTCGCTGCTATTCCGGGCCTGTCAGGGACATCGCAGATAGTCACCTTTGCCTCGCCTTTATTTGCAGTCACCCCGCTCACAAGAACATCTTCCATCGCCTTAACCTCCTTTGAAATAATCGTCCCTTCTTCATTCGTAAAACTTGACCGTATATGCAGCGATACTGAATATTTTTTCGCGACCTCCATGGACCTGGCCTGCATAACCTGCGCGCCCAGAGAAGCCAGCTCAAGCATCTCTTCATAACTGATAACGGAAAGTTTTTTCGCGTCTTTTACGATCCTGGGATCAGCTGTATAGACACCTTCAACGTCAGTATATATCTCGCACATGTCAGCATTTAGCGTTGTAGCAATAGCGACAGCGGTAAGGTCCGAACCGCCCCTGCCAAGAGTAGTGATCTCCTGATCAGCGTTCATACCCTGAAAGCCCGCCACTATAACAACCCTGCCCTTATTGATCTGCCCCTTGATCCTGTCAGCGCTTATCTTCAGGATCTTAGCCTTTGTGTGAGTGCGGTCCGTTATTATGCCTACCTGAGGGCCTGTAAAAGATATTGCATCAACCCCTATCTTATGTAGCGCCATTGCCAGAAGCGCCACAGACACCTGTTCGCCAGTAGATATGAGCATATCTAATTCTCTATCGCTTGGCTTATCCGTTATCTGTCCCGCAAGTTCCAACAATTCGTCGGTAGTATCGCCTAAAGCGGAAACTATCACCACCACATTATAGCCTTGCTTTTTGTATTTTGCGATGCGGTTCGCTACACTTTTTATCCTGTCTGTATTCGCTACAGAACTGCCGCCATATTTTTGAACAATCAAACGTTTTCCCATATCGATAAATATTACCACATATGCCAAAAATAATCTATTAAAATATTTGAAATTGCCATTTGAATAGCCAGATAACATATTACGTAATAGCCAGTTCCGGCAGGCTTTCGAAAATACGTTCATTCGCTCAAGCCGGCTTGGGCCTTAGGCGCATTTGAGCGGACAGCAAAATTTTCAGACAGTATCCTGGCTTTACGAACAGCGCTGGCGCAAATTGTAAAATCAGGTTATTTTATGAAGAATTCCATTAACTCGTGGCCCTTATCTATGCGGAATTTTGTCAGGCGGGCTTCTTTTTCGTTGAAATGCTTTATTGCCCCTTGTTCAATATCAGTACCGTACATAGCGAAACAAACATGGTCCCGGGAATGGGTTTTTAACGCTACCGGCGTAGCGTGGTCATATAAAACCATTATCCTGAATTCTTCTTTAGAGGCCTTGAAATGGCTCAGTATGGTCCCCACTACGAACTTATCAAATTTTTCTACGCTGTAAATCTTTTCTCTCAGATCCCCGTTATGGCCAGCCTCGTCAGGGGCCTCCACATGAACAAACACAAAATCCTTATGTTTCAGAGAATCAATGGCATACTCTGCCTTGCCTAAATAATTCGTATCGTAATATCCGGTAGCCCCTGGCACGTCTATAACATCCAGCCCGATAATCCTCCCTATGCCTTTTATAAGGTCAACCGCTGAAATAATAGAACCTTCCACGTGATAAAGCTTTGAAAATTTCGGCATAAAAGACCTTACGCCCTGGCCCCACAACCATATCATGTTAGCGGGATTTTCTTTTAAATCAAGCCTTACCCTGTTCACATCATGGTCTGCTAAAATCTTTTTAGATTCATCCATCAATCTTTTTAGTATCTCTGCCTGAGGAGTCCTCGCGGGAAGGAACCTGTTTATTATCTTTCCCGCTATATCGTGAGGCGGAGTGCACTTTGCATTCACAAACCCTTCCTGGACACTTTTATCTTTGCATTTAAAAATCATAAGATGCCTGTAGCTTACGCCGGGATAAAATTTTATATCATCAGAGCCCAGCTTGAAATTCAGCTCCTTTATTATAGACTTTGCTTCCTCATTTGATATGTGGCCTGCGCTGTAATCCGCCATTCTCTCGCCTGAAATAGTCACAAGGTTACACCTGAACGCCACCTCGTCCTCCTTCAGGTCTATGCCCATATTCGCCGCTTCCAGCGGACCGCGTCCCGTGTAGTATTTTTTAGGGTTATATCCGAGTATAGAAAGATTCGCCACGTCGCTTGCAGGCAACATCCTGGACGGGATCATGTTTGTAAGCCCCACCTTGCCATTCTCAGCTATAAAATTCATATTAGGAATCTTTGCCGCCTCAAGCACGGTCTTGCCGCCAAGATCTTCAATGGGCCTGTCGCCCATTCCGTCTCCAACGAGAACAATATATTTCATAAGTATCTCCTAAATTTTACGCTTTACTATTTTACCTTTTTCATAAGCCCTGAGAAACGCATCTACTATCAAAGGGTCGAATTGCGTGCCTCTGCAGCTCCTGAGCTCATTCAAGGCCGTATCTTCGGGCAGGGCCTTTCTGTAAGGCCTGTCCGATATCATTGCGTGATACGCATCCACCACAGCCACTATCCTGGACTCAAGGGGGATATCCTCGCCTTTAAGTCCGTCGGGGTAACCTGTGCCGTTATATTTTTCCTGGTGATGTTTTATGATCCTGCCTATCTTTTTCAGTTTCTCTATAGGCTCGATAATCCTTGCGCCTATTGCAGAATGCTGTTTCATTATTTCAAACTCTTCGGGCGTCAGGCTGGATATTTTATGAAGCAGCGCGTCAGGCACGCCAATCTTTCCTATATCGTGAAGAAGAAGCGCTGTCTTCAATTCTTCCATGTCTATATTTATTTTTAAAGATTCCGTCAGTTCTTCCGCCACTATCACCCCATACCTGGTAACCTCATCCAAATGGCCACGCGTATAAGCGTCTTTTTCATCCACTGTCCTGGCTAAGGCGAGAATTGTCTGAAAATAATTTTCTTTCTCTTTTTCCCTTAATTTCTGCAGTTCAAAGACATTTTTAGCGTTTTCTATTACAATAGCGGCTTCGTTAGAAATGGTTAACAATAACTCCAGCTCCTCCCTCGCGTACGAATCACCCGACAGTTTATTGCCCAAAATCAAAAATCCTATAAGCTTGTCTTTATTAAAACTCGGCACGCACGCTGCGCAGCCAAGCTTCTCCAGTTCGTTTCCGACATCAGGCAGATTCATAAAATCGTCTTTATTATATGAAAACCCGCTTTGCCTGTCCTTTAACCATTTTATAAAAGGGTGCGAATCGCCTATCCTGTAGCCTCTTTGCGCATCGCTTTCTCCGCGCTTACACGTTAGGACAAAACTCTTGTCCTGTTCATCATAATAAAATATGCACGCGCTTTTTAGCTTCATATGTTTTTTCACTACGTATACAATAAGATACAACAACTTGCTTGTGTCAGTTATAAGCACCATGCCTTTACTGGCTTCCAGGAGGACTTTATGATAGTTGTAAAATTGCTCGGTTTCTGTTTCCTGACTTTTATACAAACCATGTTCCATCGCTGCCCTGCGGACAATTTTTCCCAGCCTATCCATTTCTTCCGGGCTAACCATAGCAGTTATCGGATCAAACAGGCCCCCGACAAACGAGGCATAGCCGTTTTTCAACGAATCCTTGGCGTCAGGGGAAAGGCCGTATAATATTATATCTTTTGCAGGGCTTTGCATCTTTAAAATCTTATCTCTCAGCTTATATAACCTGAATACGCCTATATCGCTCAATACAATGTCAGGTTTAAATTCTTCCAGCTTTTTCATAGCCTCGTTTTCCGTGAAAGCCGCTGCTACCCGATACCTGCCTTTGCAATGTTTCAAATCCCGGAAATACGATAATTTCGAGCCGTATGTTATTTCGTTTGGCTCAATAAAAAGGAGTTTCGCCTTCGCTAATACATTATCATCTTCCATAAGAGTCGCTATATCGCTTCTACCTTCTTCTTTACCGGTCAGGACAGACTCTGCTGCAGTTATAAGCGTTCTTATGGAAAATGGTTTTGTCAGAAACGCATCACATCCTATCTTTTCCGCTTCTTCTTTATATTCCTCTGAAAAACCCGTCAATACTATTATCTTCGTGTCTTTGTGTATTTTTCTCGCTTCCTTTAATACCTCTAACCCGCTCATATCCGGCATCTGCATATCCAATAAAATAAGATCTATGCCAGGCTGATTTAAAAAGCCTACCGCTTCCCTGCCGTTAAACGCAGCAAGCGCCTCATAGCCCTTCGATATAAAAAATTCTTTCAAAACCAAGGTAATGTCTATCTCGTCATCCACTATCAAAATCTTCTTACTCATTCCCAGGATCTCCCTGTTTCGATGCCTTTGCGCAGGTTCCTTAACAACTCCCCTATATTCATGGCGTTCTCTTCCATGCTATCCAGGACTTTTATGAGCCGCTCTTTCTCCTCTTCGATCTTTGCAAGATCAAACCCTTTTTCTTCCAGATGATACTTAGCCATGCCTGCCTGAGTAGTTATTTTGTTAAGTAAATTGTTTATACCATGAAATTCTTCTCTTAATTTTCCTTGCATTTATTTTACCTCCAGAAGATTCTTTATAATCTCAGACAAGCTTCTCAGAGACGTGGGTTTTCCTAAAAAAGCGCTTGCGCCAAGTGAAATACAGCTCTTTTTCGTATCCTCTTCTTCGCCGAATCCTGACAATATAACAACCTTTAAATCAGGCTTCAGCATCTTTGCGGCCCTCAGGACCTGCATGCCCGTAAGCCCTTCTTTTAGATGCAGGTCCAGAAGCAATAAATCAGGGCCATGGTTTCTCAGCAACTCCAGCCCATCCGTACTATTGGAAGATGTAAAAACAGAATATCCCCCGACCTTTAAAAATTCCCCTATGTTTTTTAATAAAGTTTCTTCGTCGTCGATTAGCAGGACCTTGCGGCCCGGATTAGGTTCCATGGATTTTCTCCTTCTTTATCGGTAATCTTATGGTAAAGGTGGCGCCTTTATCGTATTCCGAATCGCAGGCAATCGCGCCTTTGTGCATCTCTATAAAATCCCTTATTACGCACAAACCCAGCCCGCTTCCCTTATTAGACGTAGCCTTGGTGGTAAAATAAGGCGTGAAAAGCTTTCTATGGTTTTCTTTTGTAAGGCCTATCCCGTTGTCCTTCACCTTGGCCACTATAATATTGCCTTCTTGACTAAGCGAAACCTCGATATCGCCCTGATAAAAAGAGTTTCCTCCCTGGCTCATAAGCCTTGCCTTGTCCTGTATGGCGTCATAAGCGTTATCTATAAGGTTATAAAAAACATCCTGCAGCAGCGCTTCGCTTGCGAATATATCAGGTATCTTATTAAGACAGACTATATTAAATTTCAGCTCTTTTGCTCTATCCAGGCCTGAACGGGAACGGCTTATCATGACAAGCTTGTATGTATTTTCAATAAGGGTTGGCAGGTCAAACTCCTGAAACTCCACTTTTGCCTTAGCCCTTTTTAAGATTGCGGACGTTATTTCCTTGCCTTTATAGACCTCGTTATCTATTAATTCCAGGGTTTCTTTTGTATCCTTAAGCAAGGCCCTGGTCTTCTCGTCATAATGAGCTTCTATATTAAAATTCTCCATTTTGAAAAGTAAAAGCTCCACTGAAGAACTTATGGAAGCAAGGCGGTTATTAAACTGATGGGACGCCCCGGGAGCCATATCCGCAAGAGCTTCTCTTTTGGATTTTTCAACAAGCGTTGAAACCTCCTTTTGATGAAACTGCGCGTTTTCAATAGCAAGCGCCGCCTCGTTAGAAAGGACCATCAAAAAATTGAGGTCCTCCTGGGTAAATGGTATATTTTTCCTCCTTCTGTCAGATAATATCAAGAAACCTATGAGATTATTTCTTAAAAATGACGGGATCGCTGTATTTATCTTGATAGCTGATAAATCAGAAGAAAGCTTCCCTATCTTAGAGGCCAAGGATACAGGCGCATAAAGCGATAGCTCTTCTGCTACTACAGGCAGTTTCTTTAAATGCATATATTCCACAAGATAGCTATTTACCTCAAATTCTTGCGGCAATTCAACGTTTTCACCGCTATACCAGACGCTGCTTAATATATATCTTTCGTTCTGTTTATCAAATAAATATATAGCTGCGAATCTAAGTTTCAAAACTTTAACTAAATAATGCACCATCAGCCTTAAAAGAACATTCAGGTTAGTGAATCTGAGCATATTATGCGAAAGCCGCCTCAACGCCTCGTGCGACTTGAACTCCATAGCTCTTAACCTGGATTCGAATCTTCTCTGTAACCCTATATAAATAAAAGGGCCTGCGCTGGCCAGGACAATACCTGTCAAAAGCGGTATTATCCACCAATTAGAAGATACGCTGGAAATATGCGTCTTTATTATACCCCCCACTATAAAAGGAATAGCCAATACTACCGTATAAACAAAAGCAAATACCCCGGCGCGGGTAACTGCTGATCTTATATTCATTAGCCTGTATTTTATAATAGCGTAGGACACTACCAGGGTATAGCCTATTTCAACTATGTAATGAATAGGCGGTATATTAAATCCCTGCAATATTAAAAAATAAATCAATCCGGCGATGGCGCCTGTGAAATATCCTAATAATACATATCCTAATTGCGTTCTCTTTAAACCTGTGGATTTTTTAAGGGCTTTGATCAGGATATAAAACAGGTATGCAAAGCAGGACATAAAAAATAATATAAAAAGAAAATAAAGAGGCCCGGGTATTTCTTTGAAAGGTTTAAGCATTACGCCTTTAATAATGAAAGGCGTAAAAATAAAACAAAGTAAAAAAATCGTGCTGGCATAAGTTACAATAAGAACTTTCTTCCAATTTTTATGCACTACGTCTCTAATTATAGAAACTACGAAATGAATAGAAAATGTTGGAAAAAAAACCGCGCCTACATAAGAAATTCTACTCCAAATAATAGCAATCGAGGAATCTTTTGAAAATGCAATCAAAACATCCCCTGCATTCCACAAAGCAACGCTAAAGGTCATCAGCACAAAAGAAAGATTGACCCATTTCTTTGGGTTTTTAAAATAGACGAATAACCCCAAAAGAATATTGATTATTATCGCGATAGAAACGCTGCTTAGTTGTAGCTGTATCATTTAAATCAGCCCTATCTGTTTTCCTGCTTTCTTAAAAGCCTCTAATGCCCTGGTTAGGTCCGCTAAACTATGCGAGGCCATTACGCTAATCCTGATCCTTGATTCTGATTCTTTTACTGCAGGAAAGACCACCGGGTTTACGAAAATACCCGCCTCATCCAGTATCTGCGCCATCTTAAATGTCTTTACCTCATCCCTGATTAAAACCGGTATAATAGCTGACTGGCTATTGCCTATGTCGTAACCTAATCCCGCCAGCCCTTTTTTTATATATTTTATGTTTCTCCAAAGCTGCTTCAGCAAATGCGGCTCTTTCCGGATAACTTTAATTGCCGCTATATTTCCAGCGATAATCGCAGGCGGTAAACTCGCGGAAAAGATAAATTCTCTGCTTACATGTTTCAGATATGTGACTATATCCTCCGTGGAAGCAATAAATCCTCCTAAGCCGCCCATGGCCTTGCTAAGAGTGCCCATGACTATATCTATCTTTCCTGTCATATTGAAATATTCCGGAGCCCCTTTGCCGGTCCTGCCTAATACGCCTGACGCATGCGCTTCATCGATCATCGTCCTGGCGTTATATTTCTTTGCAAGCTTTTGTATCTCCGGCAGGTTCGCTATATCGCCATCCATGCTGTAAACAGAATCCACTATGATCAGCTTATCCTGAGTCCTAGGATAAGAACGTAAAATCTTTTCCAGATATTTCATATCATTATGTAAAAAAACTCTGATCTGCGCCCTGGAAGAAATAGAACCGTCTACTATACTGGCGTGATTTTTCTCATCGTTTATCACCACGCTATTTTCATTGACAAGGGCTATGATAGTGCCCAGGTTTGTTATAAAACCTGTATTAAATACTATAGCTGATTCCGTCCCCTTGAATTTGGCGATTTCTCTTTCCAGTTCTTCGTGCAGTTTATACGTCCCGCTTAGAATTCTCACTCCGCCCGAACCTACGCCATATTTTTTAACCGCATTTATCGCAGCCTCTTTTACTTCAGGATGCGTTGTTAATCCTAAATAATTATTGGAGCCGAGCATGATCATCTCTCTGCCATTAATCTTTACGCGCGACTCTGAGGGGGATTCAAGGTTTCGCATATAAAAATAATAATTTTTACCTTTTGTCCATTTAACCCTTTTAATTACTGAATCAACCCTGTTCTTAAAATTTGCGTGAGATTTTTGCATATTAATGCCTCTTGGTTGTTAAATATAAAACGCGGTTAACCCCGGCTCATCCTTATTAATATCCTTTTTGGTATTTTATATAAAGCCATTCTCTCGCTGCAAAACGCCTTTACATCTTTATCCGTGACTTCTTTTTTGAAAGGGCCCGTTATTTCCGCGTGTATCCTGTGACCCCATAATTCATCCCCTACTATATCCAGGCGCACATTCCGCGCGCCCGGGAAAGAATTTAAAACGTTTTTTACTTCAGTTAAATCAACATTATTGCCGCCTACCTTTATAATATCTTTTTTCAGGCCCTTAAAATAAACATACCCTTCTTCATCTATGTAGCCCATGTCCCCTGTCTTAAACCATCCGTCTTTTAAATATTTTTTGTTCTCGCCGTTCTTATTATAGTAACCTCTCATGACTGTAGGCCCGCCTATTAATATTTCGCCGTCTACAATCTTAACTTTTACCTCATGGCCCGCTACGCCAAGAGAGCCCATCTTATTTCTTGAATGAGGATTGCACATTATAGGCATTGTCTCTGTGAGGCCGTAACCCTGCAATAATTCTATGCCCATCTCTTCTTTGATCTCTTTATTAAGGCTTTCGGATAGATAACTGCCGCCTGTTATTCCATATTTAAGACTGGATATATCAAAACGGCCCTTTTTGTAATTTTTAAGAAGCGATATGTAAATAGTAGGCACAGCTATAACAAAATCAATCTTATGATCTTCTATTGCCTTGAATATATGGCTTGGAATAAAGCTTTTCATTATTACGACTGTTGCGCCGCGCAACAAAGGCACAATAACGCAGCTTACCAGAGTAAAGATATGCGACATCGGGGTTATTAATAACACGCGTTGAGTTGTAACAAGTTTTGTAAGCCGCAGATACCCTATCGCGCCATGATGGTAATTGCCGTGCGTGAGCACCGCGCCAATAGCCTCTCCTAAACCGCGGTATGTGTAATTAATAGTAGCTATTTGATTATTATTCGCGCTGAAGCGCGGCAATCTTCCGGTTCCGCCTTTCGCCAGCAAATCCCCTAACTCAAATAGGCCGTCCTTGCCAGGCTCTAACGATTCATCAGTGAGTATTATTAATATATTTTTATTCGATATAGCAGATATCTTCTTTTTATATAGCTGATATGTAGTGATAATAACCTTGGGGTCGCAATCCTTGAAGATCTTATCTAATTCATAAGAAGTCAAGTAAGTATTAAGCGGTACGCTTATTGCATTTATCCTGGCAAGACCGTAGAAACTATAAATAAATTCTTTGCAATTAGGAAGGATTATAACTGCTTTATCATTTTCTTTTATGCCTATTTTCAGGAAACCTTTTGCCAGCGTTTCTATGTTTTTCCATAACTCTGAATAAGATACCTCTATGGCGCCTTCAATCAGGCATGCCTTATCCTTCATCTTAGTTGAAACCCAATGAAGCGAGGTACCTAGGTTCATCTTTTACCACCCCAACCGCATAGGTTTGTCGCGCGCAACCTACACGGTTAATTACGGTTTTATATATCTTACCTTTTGTTTTTAAACCACTCCATTACAAGATCTATAAGATCCTTTACTGTCACTATGTCAAACGCCTTTGCTTCATCCATAACAACGCCCAATCTCTTTTCGATCGCTGCCAGCATCTCAACTGCCATCAGGGAGTCAATGCCTAAATCATCCCTGATGCCATCGCTCTCATCTATCTTGTCTGCATCCATCCTGGCGATTTCGGCTATTAACTTCTTGACGCTCTCCCTCTTCTTTGATAATTCAGCTATCTTCAGATCTTTAGCTTTTTTCATTATTCTATTATCAATATTTATAAGTGAAGCTTACTGAAAAGACATTTACATACGATTCATACATGCCGTCTAAATCAGAACCGCTAGAAAGGGCTATGTCATTTGTAATATATCTATCCTTATAAAATCCTCCGAAGTACGCAGCATCAACAGTAAGGTCTTTTTTCAGAGCATATCCCGCTCCCACGCTAACGCAGTGCATATCCATGTCAACCATGGAAGGCTCAAAATTAGCAGCAGGCACAGGTGTTTCCGCATATAAATATCCGCACCTTAAAACCAATTTATCAGTAGCCTGATACTTAGCAGCTATACCATATGACATAGTTGCATTCCAGTCCTTTGCCAATGGATTACCGTCATTTAGAACAGCTAATCGATTTGCATCTCCTTCTTCAGTATATTTCGCGAAATCTTCTTGTACGCTAGACCAATCTGTCCATATGGCATCGGTTTCTATTGTTAATTTTTGATCCGGTTTGAACGCATAACCTAACGCAAGAGTCTGAGGCAGGGTAAGCCTGGATTCCATGCCTGTTACATAAGTATCATTCGGGAAATATCCTAAACCACCGGACCCGTATATGCCGCTAGACAAGTTAGTCATAGAAATAGTGCCTTTATAGGTAAGCTTTACTCTGCTTCTATAAGCAACCCCAATGCTATATTTTTCCGAAGGCTTAACAAGAAGTCCTAAATTATAACCCCAACCATCATCGTTACCTTTTGCGTGAAAATCCCCTAAACCCGTAGTATCCGCTATTCTTTTATGACTCGATGTCTCTGACATTATATAATCTATCCCAAACCCAAGAGAAATCGTATTATTATATTTATACGCAATTGTCGGGTTTATCTGCAAAACCTGTAAACTGGATTCTGTGGTCTGAAATCTTGCAAAACTGTCATCTGCCCAGTCTGTCCCAAGGCCGTAAGGCGATGTCACGCCTAAACCAAATTTCCAATTTTCAGATTTCAAGTTATTTACAAGATAAATACTAGGTATGAAAAAATTGTCTATTTGCGAGCTGCTTTGATCATTGCCGCTTGTATCCGTACGGAAATTCCTTGGGATTGCGCTGGTATATCCCACCCTTGCATGATTTCCTTTTAATTGAGTAAGTCCGGCTGGGTTAAACTGCACTGCCGCAGGAGAATCTGCCTGCGCCACAAATAAAGTAGCCATACCAGTAGCTTCTGTGTCCAAAAGCGCGTCATTCTTAAAACCATTCGCAAAAACAGCGCTGCAAGATAAAACCGTTAAGATAAAAGATAAAAACGCGACAATCGCAGCCCGCTTAAACATTTAAACACCTCCCTGGTTTTTGTATTCATTCTCATCCATCCATTTCTTTATGGAATCTCTCCTAATACGCCAGCTCGTCCCTATTTTAAAAGCAGGGATCTTGCCGTCCTTGACATACTTGTATATTGTCATAGGGTGCACGCCCAGATATTCCGCTATTTCCTTAACCGTCATTACCTGCTTGGCTTTAGTCACGTTAAACCCCTTTATATCTCTTTAAGTCGCAGTATAAAGAAGTATAATGATCTTATGCGGTTTGTCAAGTCAGCTTATTGTCTTTCCTACCACTAGGCCTACGAAAAGACGCCCCAGCTTTGCTCGGGACCAAGAACCCTGAGCTTGTCGAAGGGTCACTCGTCCTGTCAAGCAGGTCTGAGGCGCATTAGAAAAATTTCGGCAAAAGTCCGCAAGAAATTACAGCGAGCAAATGGCGGAACTGACCGAGCCAGTTTTTCCATATTATGACTATTTATGTTTGCGGCGAGGGAATTCCGGCAATTTTGGGTATGATTAATATACTGCGTTAGATAAGGTTATATTTCTTGTTCTGCGAGCCTGACTTCTACTGTGAACCGCTCCATTAATTCTATGTTTTTCTTCCCTGGAGAGGATTCAATACCAGAGGAAACATCCACTCCGTAAGGCTTTGCTTCCTTTATTATACTATACACATTATCAGGGTTTAACCCGCCTGATATGATAATATTTCTCCCGTATTCATTTGCTATGGTAGCCAGCGAAGGATCAAAGCCTTTTCCTGTGCCGCCATACAAGCCTTTTTTATATGCGTCCAATATAAAAGCGTCAGCGGGGCAATCTTCTATAGCTGCCAGGCTTTCCCAATCCTTGACTCTTATAGCCTTTATTAGTTTTACGCCTCTCAATTTTAAACCTTTAAACTTTAAACAATATTGAACGTCTTCATCGCCGTGTATCTGCACGGCGTTCAGGCTGCACCTCTCCACGCATTCTTCTATAAACCTCAAATCTTCATTAACAAAAACGCCTACCGCGCTTATAAAAGGCGGCAGATCCTTTACTATTATCTCCGCTCTTTCCAATGGCACAAAACGAGGGCTATCTTTAAAAAACACAATCCCTATCGCATCAGCGCCCGCGCTTATTGCGCTGTCGCGGTCTTCAACCGACGTTATCCCGCAAAATTTAACCCTTACTCTCATTACCCATCACCTTTCGCACCCTGCCCGCTATATCCTCTGATTCAAGAAATGCCGCGCCTATCAATACCGCGCTTACCCCTGTTTTCTTTATTTTCTCTATGTCTTCATTGTTGGATATACCGCTTTCGCTTACCGTCACTATCTCTTTAGGAATCTTAGGAACAAGCCTTAAGGTGTTTTCTATGGATATCTCCATAGTGTCCAGGTCTCTGTTGTTCACGCCTATTATCTCCGGACTGGCCAATAAAGCCTTCTGCAAGTCATTCTCATTATGGATCTCTACAATGGCGTCCATATTAATCTTTTTCGCGAGAAGCATAAAACTCTTTATCTGGTCCACTGATAAGATCCTGGCGATCAAAAGTATCGCGTCCGCGCCGAAATAACGGGACTCGTAAACCTGGTATTCATCTATTATAAAATCCTTTCTCAGTACAGGGAGGTCTACGGCGCGCTTCACTTCGTTTATATGCAGGATGTTCCCGCTGAAAAACTTCTTATCCGTTAAGACCGACATGGCGCTGGCGCCTTCTTTTTTATAGGTATTGGCTATTCCTGCTATGTCCAGTTTTCTGAAAAAATTCCTCCCGAAAGAAGGAGATTTCTTTTTTATCTCTGCGATAAGATTCAGGCCGTCCCCTCCGGAGATAGCTTCTTTGAACGGCCTTATACCCCTAGAGAGACGCTTTGAATCGATGAATTCCGTAATAGGCCTTTTGGATTTTAACGCTTCTATTTCTTTTCTCTTTAATATAATTATATTCTGCAGAAAATTTTTCATATCTTGTCTTTTCGACTAGGCTTACATGTATAATCGAAAATATCCTCTCGAAAAATATTGTTCGAGCAAGGCCAAAGGCCAAGTCGAGAACCAAACTATTTATTTGTAAGCTCTACCAGCTTGTCCAGTTTCTCTTTTGCCCTGCCGAATTTAATCGAATCCCGGGCTATTTCAATCCCGTCTTTAAAATCCTTTGCCATCCCGCCTGCAATAAGCGCGGCAGACGCGTTTAACAGCACTACATCCTGCCTCGGGCCTTTTTCTCCCTCAAGGACCTTTTTTACAATACCGGCGTTCTCTTCTATAGTCCCGCCTTTTATGTCTAAGAGATCCGCTCTCTTCATGCCAAAGTCCTGAGGTTTTATGTAATACCCTTTTACCTTTTTATTTTTTAGCTCGCTGATTTTAGTTTTGCCTGTTATAGTTATCTCGTCGAGCGCATCCATGCCATATACAACAAACGCCCTTTTAGTCCCCAGGTTATTAAGTACATTTGCCAGCTTATCCGTAAGCTCTTCTTCATATACTCCCAGGACCTGGCACGTGGCATTCGCAGGATTCGTAAGAGGGCCGAGTATATTGAATATCGTCCTTATGCCTATCTCTCTCCTGGGCCCTATCGCAAACTTCATTGCATTATGAAAAGAAGGCGCGTATAAAAATCCTATGCCTATCTTTTCTATACATTCTCTTACCTTTTCAGCCGGGATTTCTATGTTTACGCCTAGTGCCTTGATGACATCCGCGCTTCCACATACACTTGAAACGCCCCGATTTCCATGTTTAGCCACTCTCAAACCTGCGCCGCTGACTACGAAAGCAACCGTTGTTGAAATATTAAAGGTATTGACCCCGCTTCCGCCTGTCCCGCATGTGTCTATAATCGTCCCCCTGTCTATAGCTATATCATCCTTGCTTGCGCCTATCAGGTTAGCGGCAATGTTTATCCTGGTAGCTTTTTCCCGCATCACAATAGCAGCGCCTGTAATCTCTTCCACTGTCTCTCCCTTAAGCCTAAGGGCTGTAATAAAACTTCCTATCTGGGCCTGGGTTGCAATGCCAGTCATGATTTCATTCATGCAGGAAATCATCTCGTCTCGCGTTAGATCCAACCCATCTACTATTTTGCCTATAGCTTCACGAATCATAACAATCTCCATTTTGATCTAATTCCATTAGGCGATTAGAATAATGTTCCGATCGCCGAACGAAAAATGTATCATATGTTAATAAAATTCTTCAACAGCTGCTTTCCTTCCTTAGTTAATATTGACTCAGGATGAAACTGCACTCCCCATATCGGAAATTTTTTATGTTTAATACCCATTATCTCATCAGCCTTTGTCCAAGCTATGACCTGAAAAATATCAGGCAGTGATTTTTTTTCAACTATCAATGAGTGGTACCTGGTTGCCTCGAATGGATTGGAGACATCTTTAAACAACGAGTCGCTATTGTGGTATATCATCGATGTTTTGCCGTGCATAAGGTTCTCCGCGCGAATAACCTTGCCGCCAAAAACCTCTCCTATGCCCTGATGCCCCAGGCAAACTCCCAGAAGCGGAATCCTTGGCCCGAATTCTCCTATGACCTCTTCTGAAATACCAGCCTCGCTCGGCCTCCCAGGCCCAGGAGAGATCACTATGTGATCAGGCTTCAGTTTTTTTATTTCTTCGATACCTATTTTATCATTCCTACGCACAACCAGTTTTTCTCCCAGCTCAGACAAATACTGAACCAGGTTATAGGTAAATGAATCATAATTATCTATCATTAAAATCATATTTTGCTCCTATGTTCTCGACTCGCTTCGTTCGCTCGAACAACACTCTTCAAGCGAAGCCACGAAGCGGCTTAGTCGAGAAGCTTAATCTAATCCTTTCTCGGCTATCTCAATTGCCTTAACCATTGCTTTTGCTTTATTCACTGTCTCCTGATATTCCTTAGACGGGATAGAGTCAGCCACTATTCCTCCGCCTGATTGGATAAAAGCATCTTTCCCTTTGACTAGCATCGTCCTTATAGTTATACATGTGTCCATATTCCCGGAAAAGCTGAAATACCCCACTGCTCCGGCGTAATAACCTCTTCTTGTATTCTCAAGCTCGTCTATTATTTCCATTGCCCTGACCTTTGGCGCGCCTGATACGGTGCCCGCCGGAAAACACGCCCGTAAAACATCAAACGAATTCTTATTCTCATCCAAAACGCCCTTGCAGTTACTAACAATATGCATAACATGAGAATACTTTTCTATAAACATAAAATCCGTTACCTTGACGCTGCCAGGCTTGCAGACCCTGCCTATATCATTTCTGCCAAGATCCACCAGCATCACATGCTCCGCCCTTTCTTTCGCGTCAGCTAAAAGTTCTTCCTCTAATTTTTTATCCTCAGCTTCGCTTCTGCCTCTCGGCCTCGTGCCTGCTATGGGCCTGGTCTCAACTATACCATCCTCGCACCTTACTAAAAGCTCAGGAGACGACCCTACGATTTGCAGTTCATCGAAATTTAAATAATACATGTAAGGCGACGGATTTAAAGACCTGAGAGAGCGGTAAACATCAAACGGCCCGCAGTTCAGCCTTGTATGAAATCTTTGCGACGGCACAACCTGTATTATATCCCCGGCCCTTATGTATTCCTTCGCTCTTTTAACCAAGCCTTCGAATTCTTTTTTTGTAAAGTTTGATTCCATCTTGCGCTTTTTGCTTTTTATTTTTGCCTTTTGCTTTTTCTCAGGCTTGTTTAATTTCTTTATAATCTCTTCTATCTTTTCTACCGCTTTTTCGTATATCCCTTGAGCCTTGAGCCTTGCCTGTCCCGAGCGAAGCCGGGGGAAGCCCTGAGCCAGATACGCGTTTATCACTATCTTAACCTTATGCGTAGAGTGATCAAATATCACGAGGCTATCCGCCATCATGAATACAGAATCCGGGATCTTTAAGTTATCTGGATTTTTATCAGGCAGGTTTTCAAAAAACCTCACCATATCGTACCCCATATACCCCACCATGCCTCCTGAAAACCTCGGAAGACCTTTTACTTCAGCTGCCTTAAAAGAACTCATTACTTTCTCAATTTCTTTTAACGGATCGTCTGTAAAATATTTTTTAACCCTGCCGTTTTTATTTATCTCGATAGAATTCCCTTTGCTTTTTAATATCAGAGAAGGCTCTATGCCTATAAATGAAAATCTTGCTATCTTCTCCTGGCCTTCGACAGACTCCAGCAGATACGAATATCCTCCGCCTATTTTCTGAAAGGCGGAAACAGGCGTCAATGTATCTGCCAATATTTCTTTATAGACAGGTATTATATTAGCTTTCTCAGCTAATTTTACAAATTCTTGTTTTGACGGATAATGCATTTTCAACCGCTCCAACCGCTATCTATGCAGTTTTTATTTTACGGTAGAAACAACTCTTGTTTCCCGTATGACACGCGACACAATCTCCCATCTGCCTTACTTTGATAAGCAGGGTATCCATGTCGCAATCATAATAAACCGCCTTAACAACCTGAAAATTTCCAGAGGTTTCTCCTTTTATCCAGAATTTTTGCCTGGACCTTGACCAGAAACATGTCTTTTTAAGCCTTAATGTCTTCTTCAGGGAATCCTTATTCATATACGCCAGCATCAAGACCTCTCCGGTCTCATATTCCTGCACTATCGCAGGGATCAATCCGTCCTTGTCAAACTTTAAGCCTTCAACCTTAAACCCTAAGCTCTTCATGCCCTCACTCTCACCTTTCTCTCTTTTAGATATTCCTTAACTTCTATGATTGAATATTCCTTATAATGAAATATAGACGCTGCAAGAGCTGCGTCTGCTTTGCCTTTTGTAAACGCGTTGTATATGTGCTCCAGGTTTCCTGCCCCGCCTGAAGCTATTATAGGAATATTCAAGCTTTCTGAAAATTTCCTTGTAAGCTCTATATCATAACCATCTTTTGTGCCGTCCATATCCATGCTTGTAAGAAGTATTTCTCCTGCGCCCATCTTTTCCACTTTCTTGCCCCATTCAATAGCGTCTATACCGGTAGAGGTCCTGCCCCCGTGTATGTAAACTTCCCATTTCCCTTTTTCGCTTCTTTTGGCGTCTATTGCAACTACTATACACTGGCTGCCGAATTTTTCGCTGGCTTTTTTTACAAGCCTGACGTCTTTTACAGCAGCCGTATTTATAGAAACCTTGTCAGCCCCTGCCTTTAACAACTGCCTTATATCTTCTAAATTCCGTATGCCTCCGCCCACAGTCAATGGCATAAAAACAGTCTCCGCGGTCCTCTTTACAACATCCAGCATTATATTTCTTTTTTCGAAACTAGCCGTGATATCTAAAAATATTATCTCATCGGCCCCTTCTTTGTCATAAAGCTGGGCAACCTCGACAGGGTCTCCTGCGTCCCTAAGATTCAGGAATTTTACGCCTTTAACAACCCTGCCATTTTTAACATCTAAACATGGGATTATACGCTTAGTTAACATATTGGTGCCGCTAAACTGCGCGGAATGTTACGCAGAACCAACGAGGTTCATCGTTGTCTCGCGATCTCTATGGCTTTCCGCAGGTCCATCCTGCCCTCGTACAGCGCCTTGCCGATAATAACGCCCTCTAATCTATTGTTTTTTATTTCCTTAAGCTCTTTTATGTCTTCCAAAGACGAAATGCCTCCGGACGCTATTATTAAAATCTTTGTCGCGCCAAGAATCTCTCTTAATCTTTTTAAGTTCGGGCCTTTCAGCATCCCGTCCGTCTTAATATCAGTAACCACGATCCTCGCCACGCCTATCTTTTCCATGGACCTGATGGCATCCAGCGGTTTCAGGTCTATCTTTTCCTGCCAGCCTTTTTTTACAACCTTGTTATCTGAAAAATCCACGCTAACGACTATTCTTTTATTAAATTTATGCACAATCTTCTCGAAATATTCGGTGTCTTCAAAGGCCTTTGTGCCGACCACTGCGCGAGCCGCCCCTTTTTTCAAAAAATACTCTATGTCGCTTATATCCCTTAAGCCGCCGCCTATTTCACATGGTATCTTTACGGCTTCTATGATTTTAACCACCAGCTTGGCGTTTTTTATTTTGCCTTCTTTTGCCCCGTCCAGATCAACTATGTGCAAAAATTCTGCGCCTTTGGATTCCCACACTCTTGCAGTTTCCACGGGATCTAAAGCGTAAACCTTCTCTTTGCCAAAATCGCCTTTTTCAAGCCTTACAACCTTGCCGCCAATAATGTCTATCGCTGGTATTATTATCATATTTACACCTATCCCGTTCGTCGATCGGGAAATAGTTCCCGATCGACGAACGGGATTCGGTCACAAATCAACGAAGTTTTCTATTATCTTTAGACCAGCTCCCTGGCTTTTTTCAGGATGAAATTGAAAACCGTATACATTATCTTTATGAATGCCCGAGGTAAAGTTTCCGCCATAATCTGTTTCGCATAAAATCACTTTTTTGTCTTTCGGCGCCGCATAATACGAGTGCACAAAATACATATAACTCCCGCTCTTGATTTCATTCATCGCCTTGAGCCTCGAGCATTTAGCATTAAGCTTAATATTATTCCACCCCATATGCGGTATCTTTAATCCGCGTTGTTCTCTAAATCTCTTAACCTTGCCCTTTATTATATCCAGGCCTTTTATCTTCCCGCCCTCTTCGCTCTCGGAAAACAAGAGCTGCAGCCCAAGGCATATGCCTAAAAAAGGCCTGCCATTTTTTATTGAATCTTTTATCGGCCCCACTAAATCTCTTTTCTCCAGCTCATCCATTGCCACCTTAAAAGCCCCTACGCCTGGCAATACTATCTTATCCGCCTTTTGAATATCCTTCGCAGACCGGCTCACTATAACATTTGAACAGAATCTTTCAAACGCCTTCTGAACGCTCCTTAAATTCCCCATCCCGTAATCAATAATAACTATCATCTTAAAGCTTGCCCTTGGTAGACGGAACGCCTTTTGCCCTCTTATCAATCTGAGTCGCCTCGTCAAGAGAACGGCCCATTGCCTTAAAAACAGCCTCTATTAAATGATGCAGGTCCTTATCAAACGCGAGAATTTCTATATGCATATTAATGCCCGCATTCGCGACAAACGCCTGGCTGAATTGTTCCAGATTAACAAAAGAGTATTTTACGCTATCGCCTATCGCAAGATTGGTTAACAGGTTCTCTATGTCGCGTTTTGTTTTATAGTGTATATGCAAAGACGGCCTGTTGCTTATATCCGCGACTACCCTCACGAGACAACCGTCCATAGGGACAAAACTATCCCCGAACCTGGTTATGCTTTTTTTATCCCCAAGGGCTTTTTTAAATGCGCTTCCGAGCGTGATGCCCACGTCTTCATTGGTATGATGAATATCCACGTCCAGGTCGCCTTTAGCGGATATCTCCAGGTCAAAGAAGCCATGTTTCGCAAAAAGCGTAAGCATATGATCCAGGAAACCCACGCCTGTTTTAATATCCGACTCACCTTTGCCATCAATAGATAGTTTAACGACTATATTGGTTTCTTTAGTTTTTCTGGCTATCCTAGCTATACGTTTTTTCATGATTATTTAAACCTTTCTTTGAATGATTCTAAATGTTTTTGCAGCCCTTCTATTTTTGTCATCTTTTCGATAGCAGCCTTCTCTTTTTCAAGCGCTTTTTTGGAATAAGAAATAGTGTGGATGCTCTTCAAGAACGACCTTGCGCCAAGGCCTGAAAAAAATCTTGCGGTCCCGCCTGTGGGCAATATATGGCTCGGCCCTGCTACATAATCGCCTACGCACACAGGCGAATACGGCCCTATGAATATCGCCCCGACATTCTGGATCTTTTTCAGTATCCTGTTCGGCCTTTTAATCAATATCTCAAGATGCTCCGGCGCAATCCTGTTTATGACCTCTATCGCCTGGTCGATATTTTTCGCCAAGACTATATATCCTTTTACGTCTTCCTGCTTTATAGCCTTCGCAAACTTCTTGGATGTAGTCACCAGCACCGCCAGCCCCTTAAAATGTTCCGCCTGAGCCTTGAGGTCCTGCACGACATAATTCTTATCTGAAAAATGATTTGCGAGTATCACAACCTCGCTCGGGCCTGCCAGCATATCTATATCCACGAAACCGAATACCTGCCTCTTCGCCTCTGTAACATATTCATTCCCCGGGCCGACTATCTTATCAACTTTAGGGATAGTCTTTGTGCCGAATGCCAATGCTGCTATAGCCTGAGCTCCTCCTATCTTATAAATCTCGTCTACCTTCAAAAGATTCGCGACAGCCAGTATATGCGAATCCACGCTCCCGTACTTGTTAGGAGGGGTGACCAATATTATCTTTTTAACCCCGGCCATTTTCGCCGGAACAACGCTCATGTAAACGCTCGAGACAAGAGGCGCCGTGCCTGCAGGGACATATATCCCTACGTTCTCAACAGGCCTGAAGATTTCTCCAAGCTCCGCGCCATCATCGTATTTTATCTTCCATGTCTTTGGCAGTTCTTTTTTGTAATACCTTTGTATATTCTCGATGATATTTTTAAGGCTTGTTATAAAAGCCGCGTCTATATTCTGAAAAGATCCGTTAATCTCACTCGCGCTAACCCTTAAATCCTTGGAGGTAAGCCTTACTTTATCAAAACGCTTCGTGTACTTCAGGACAGCTTTATCCCCTTCATTCCTGACATCATCGACTATCCTCCTGACCTTTTCCTCGACATGCCTTTTATTCGTATAATAACGCTCAAAAAGCTTTTGCATTTCCCTGGATGACAACTTTAAGATTTTCATATATACCCCTCTATAATCCCTTCCGCTTTTTTTAATATATCCTGAAGCCTAGGGCCTGAGCGGCTGCCTGCTTGAGCAAAATCCTGCCTGCCACCGCCTTTTATCCCAAAATCAGCACCTATATCATTTAAAATTTTCACCGCATCGATCTTTCCGGGCTGAAGCGATTTTCCAGCGCCTACTATAATCGCGATCTTTCCGTCCGCTTCAGCCGCAAGCATAAATATACCGTTTACAAGCCTGTCTCTTAACAGGTCCGCGTTTTTTCTCAATAAAGAAGAATCTGCATTTTTAATGCTGCCGATTATCACATCGATGCCTTTTATTTTTTTCATCGATCCAAAAAGGCTATTTACGTTATCCTGAGCGTTTTTATTGATAAAAACTTCGAGGGTTTTTTCCATCTGTTTTAATCTGTTTGCCAATTTTTCTATTTCCTTAGCTATATCCTCCGGTTTTACATTTAATTCCCGCGCAATATCCTTTATAACAGCCTCTTCCTGTTTTATCCGCTCATAAGCTGTTCTACCTGTAACAGCTTCGATCCTTCTCATCCCGCTGGCGATAGAAGACTCGGAGATAATTTTAAAAACGCCTATTTCGCCTGTCCTTTTTACATGAGTCCCGCCGCATAACTCTCTGGAATAATCGCCCGCGGACACCATCCTCACCACATCCCCGTATTTCTCTCCGAAAAGCGCTATTACATCTTTTTTCTTAGCCTCTTCCATGCTCAGCTCATCTATGCTGACCACGGAATCTTTCCTTATGTTCTCATTTACTATCTCTTCTATTCTTAAAAGCTCTTCTTTTGTGACTGCCTTAAAATGCGAAAAATCAAAACGCAGCCTGTCCGGCGCTACCATGGACCCTGCCTGTTTTACGTGCATGCCCAAAACCTTTCTCAGTGCATTATGCAGAAGGTGCGTAGCGGTGTGGTTTTTCTTTATGTCTTCCCTGCGGCCGATATCAACCTTTGCGGTAACGCTGTCCCCGGTTTTTAAAACACCTTCTTTCATCTCTATTTCATGCTGCGCCCTGCCTGCTATATCAATAACGTTTATCACGTCCGCGATTATCTTTTCGTCTTTTAAAATTACCCCTTTATCGCCTACCTGCCCGCCTTTTTCGCCATAAAAAACAGTTTCTTTTAAAAAAATGCTGGCCTTGTCCCTTTTGCCTATCTCATTTTTCAAGTCACCTTCTGAAATTATTTGAACTACCTGGGTTTTTATGTCTTCCTTATCTTCTATAAAACGAGCGGCATCGGGCAGCTTTATATTGATGTTCCCTTCCACGTTAAATATATTGCCCGCGATCTTACTCCCTTGTTTTGATATAGAGCGCTGGTTTTCCATAAGCGCTTTAAAACCCTCTATATCCACTTTTATATTTTCAACGCCTGCTATCTCCTGCGTTAATTCACATGGAAATCCGTAAGTGTCATACAATTTAAATATATGCTCTCCAGATAAAACGCCTGATTCCTTGGATTCGGTCAGCATTGTTTTCAATCTTTCGGTACCTTCGTCTATTGTATTTTTAAATCTTTTTTCCTCTTCCATCACTATCTGGCTTATACTCTCCCTGTGATCCGCAACTTCAGGATAAGGCCTTTTCATAACTTGCGCCACCACAGGGACTATCTTGTATAAAAAGGGCTTGTCAATGCCCAGGCTTCTCCCGTACCAAAATGCCTTCCTTATAAGTTTTCGTATTACATAACCCCTTTCTTCATTTGAAGGCAGGACCCCGTCAGATATTGCAAAAGTCACAGCCCTTATATGGTCCGCAATCGCATTCACATTTTGACCGGTTCCCGTTCTCCGAACGGGAACAGAAAGGTCTTCTTCTCCGTTCCCGTTCGGAGAACGGGATAGGTTTATTATAGCTTCTATGATAGTTACAAAAGAATCTATCTCAAAATTCGTCTTCTTGCCCTGCATTACCCTGGCAATTCTTTCCAGGCCCATGCCGGTATCTATATTCTTGCAGGGCAGCGGCTCTAATCTGCCTCCGTCTTTTCTGTCAAATTGCGTAAAAACAAGATTCCATATCTCTGCGCCGTCAGGCCCGCCGAAAAATATCTCGGAACACGGGCCGCATGGTCCGTCAGGCCCGTCGCTGGGGGCATTGGACGGCCAGAAATTATCTTTTTCGCCTAACTTTAAAATCTTCCGCTCCGGGATTTTTACCGTATCCCTCCATATCTCATACGCCTCTTTATCCTCCTTATAGACAGAAATCCATAAATCTTCTTCTTTAATGCCAAGCTCTTTTACAAGAAATTCCCACGCCCATAAGATAGCGTCTTTCTTAAAATAATCCCCGAAAGAAAAATTGCCCAGCATTTCAAAAAATGTATGATGCCCAGCTGTCCTGCCTACGTTTTTCAAATCTCCCGTCCTGATGCATTTCTGGCACGTAGCCGCCCTAGCCGACCCCTTAACCCTGCCCAGGAATTCTTCCTTAAACTGGTTCATGCCAGCGCCTGTAAACAAAAGCGACGGATCATTAGCCGGCACAAGCGAATCGCTCGGATAGATCCTGTGGCCTCTTGCCTTAAAAAAACTTAAATATCTTTCTCTTATCTCGTCAACATTCATGCGCAGCCTGTGTTTATTTTTCTTTAAGCACTACATATCCCCTGTAAGTCCCTATCAACGCATCGCCCGAGACCCTGCCTGCGGCAACTGAATAATCTCTCATGTTTTTAACCGGGACTCTATCGATTTCATAAATCACATCTCCCGGCCTGATACCAGCCTGTTCAGCCAGGCTCTGGGGCTGGACAGACAAAACAATAACGCCGCTCTCTGCGACAATTTTAAAACGCTGGGCTATATCAGAAGTAATGTCGGATGCCTCTATGCCTCTCCACGATTTAACAATTTTTTGAACCTCTTGAGCAGGTTCCGGCTTTTTTTGCTCAACCAGCGTAGTTTTATCTTCAGGCCGCTCTCCTATTTCCACAACAGCGGAATAAAGCTTCTTATTCCTTACGATACCCAGGGCAACTTTTTCTCCTATATCCTTTTTCAAAACAGTCCTTACGAGACCTTCTGTATTCTTTATTTTTTCATTGTCCAGGGAAATAACTATATCGCCTGGTTTCAGCCCTGCTTTTTCAGCAGGGCTCGCATTCACTATCCTGGAAACGAGAACCCCGCTATTGTCTTTCAATCCAAAATAAGAAGCCAAATCAGCGTCTATATCCTGGATAATCACGCCAAGCCATCCATATAAAATCTTCTTACCCTGCATCAGGTCATCAATTATTTTCTTCGCCGCGTTTATAGGGATCGCGAACCCCATGCCTTCCGATCCTCCGCTCAGCGTAAATATAGCCACATTAATACCTATAACATCCCCATAAATATTTACAAGCGGCCCGCCGCTATTGCCTGGGTTTATGGCAGCGTCTGTCTGTATAAGATCTGAATATTCCCTGGCCCTTTTATCCGTCATCGGAAGATTCCTGTGGAGGGCGCTGATAACCCCTACGGTCACTGTAGGCTCCGGGCTTTTTACCGCAAAAGCGAAAGGATTTCCTATCGCTATCGCCCAGTATCCTATCTGGATGTCATCTGAATTCCCAAGCCTCGCGAAGGGCAATTCTCCTATCGGCTCGATCTTGATAACAGCCAGATCAGAATAAATATCAGAACCCGTAAGCCTTGCGTCAAACTCCCTGGCGTCAGGCAAAGTAACGGTGATCTTATCCGCCCCGTGTACCACATGTTCGTTGGTAATTATATATCCCTCTTTATTAATAATAAGGCCTGATCCAAGTCCTATCTTTTTTAATTCCCTCTCAGGGCCTTCTACAAAAAACTCATTAAAAAACTGGTCTTGAAATTGCGCAAAAGGATAATATCTTGTCTGATAGCGCTCCGTATGTTCGGTGCTTATGCTTACAACTGCCTGGCCGACATCTTTTGAAACCTTTACAAACGCATCCTGTAGATTCAACGCCTCTTTTGGCGATTCAGCGCTTACGGAAGATGCTATTAAAACCGATGAAAAAATCAAACCCGCTATTATATTTTTTTTCATTATGCGCGCCTCCGCTAATGCTATTTATTTTCCTTCAGCTGCCTTTGCCAGAGTTTCTTTTATCTTCTTTTCTATCTCATTGGACAATTTTGGGTTACCTTTCAGGAACCCCCTGGCGGATTCCATGCCCTGGCCTAATTTTTCGTTTCCAAAACTTATTGAAGAACCGGATTTGGTCAAAACTCCGGATTCTACGCCAAGCTCCAGCATACTGCCTTCCCTTGAAATACCTTCGCCGTGTATTATTTCAAATTCAGCGTTTCTGAACGGCGGGGCAACTTTATTTTTCACAACCTTTGCCCTGACCCTGTTACCTATAACCTTATCGCCTGTCTTTATTGCCCCTATGTTCCTCATGTCAATTCTAACGGAAGAATAGAATTTCAGCGCCCTTCCACCTGTAGTTGTCTCAGGGTTCCCGAACATAACACCTATTTTTTCTCTTATCTGATTGATAAAAATAACGCAGGTATGAGTCTTGGCTATTATAGCCGTAAGCTTCCTCAATGCCTGGGACATAAGCCTTGCCTGTAGCCCTATATGTCTGTCCCCCATTTCGCCTTCTATTTCTGCTTTTGGAACCAGGGCTGCCACAGAATCTATTACAATTAAATCAACCGCATTGCTTCTCACGAGCATATCTGCAATGTCCAGGGCCTGTTCACCCGTATCCGGCTGGGATATTAAAAGATTATCAAGGTTTACTTTCAGCTTCCTTGCGTATGTAGGGTCAAGAGCATGCTCAGCGTCTATGAAAGCAGCTACGCCCCCTGCCTTCTGAACCTGCGAAATTATGCTTAAAGTAAGCGTGGTTTTTCCTCCTGCCTCAGGCCCGAATATCTCAATAACCCTTCCGTAAGGTACTCCTCCTACGCCCAACGCCAGATCCAAAGACAGCGCTCCCGTAGAAATAACATCCACGTCAAACTTAGTGCCCTGCCCAAGGCGCATGATAGACCCCTTACCAAACTGTTTTTCTATCTGCAAAACAGTTGATTCGATCGCCTTTTGCTTATCGTCAGTCTTTGCCGCCACTGTCTTTTTTTCTTCTCTCTTTTCTTCTTTCTTAACCATTTTCTCCTCCTAAATTTTGCGAAACCCCGCCCCTTTGACGAAGATTCTCAGATGCCCGCCCAAAAAAGGCGGGATAAAACAAAACTTCCTCTGCCGCCAGGCAGAAATCCGGAACCGCCATAACTTTACTTTGTATGGCAAGAAACTCTCTTATTTTAAGATTTAATTATACCTTCGCCATATCTCAAAGTAAAGCACAAATTGTATTCGCCTCCTTTCGCTATAGTAGACACATTTCGCAAGCATTTTCTTTCAAAAAATCTCAAAAAAGATGAACGGCTCTAGGGCTAAAGCGGGATATGTCCCCAAAAACTCTTGATTATATAACATAGATTGCTTATAATAAATCCTATGGAAATAAGCGCTCAGGTAATCTGCATAGGCAATGAAATAATGTTAGGCCATATCACGAACACAAACGCCCGGTTTGTTTCAAGTAAACTAGCTGCCATAGGCATTAAAACCTCTAAACACCTGGACATACCGGATAATCCAGATGTTATCATATCCTCTATAAGAAAATCCCTCGATGAATCAGAGATAGTGATCTTAAGCGGCGGGCTCGGCCCTACCGTTGACGATCTTACATTAGAATGCATTGGAAAGGCATTAAATAAAAAATTAGTCTTCAGCAAAAGAATAGCCAGCCGTATAAAAGCTCATTTTAAGAGGCGCAATATAGGAATGCCTGCGAACAATATGCGCCAAGCACTGGTACCGGAAGGCGGAATACCGATTGATAACGATATAGGCACAGCCCCGGGCTTAATCGTCCCCCTCGCCTCTGCTATTTCAAAGAAACAGGAGAAAGCCAGGGCAAGGGTTTTGATCGCATTCCCAGGCGTACCTTTTGAACTGTATCCAATGCTCGAAGAAACCGCTATTCCTTATCTCAGGAAAAAATTTTCCGCAGGCCTGATCATAAAATCCAGGGTCATCAAAATCACAGGCCTGGCTGAATCAAAGGTAAACGAACTAATTGAGGATATTTTAAAAATAAGCGGTAATGTCCAGATGGGCATATACCCGCACCCTGAAGAGATACA
Source organism: Candidatus Omnitrophota bacterium (assembly GCA_030649895.1). Taxonomy (GTDB): domain Bacteria; phylum Omnitrophota; class Gorgyraeia; order Gorgyraeales; family Gorgyraeaceae; genus UBA10183. The sequence continues at coordinate 35,934 of JAUSEX010000020.1, read as the reverse complement.
TGTAAAAATTACCGTTACTGAAAAAAACGAAAAATCAGCTGATAAAATAATATTTAAGATAGAAAAACAGATCAAATCGCGCCTTAAAAAATACATCTTCGGATATGACAATGAAAAACTCGAAGAAATTACAGGCAGGATACTTCAAAAATCTAAAAAAACCTTAGCTGCGGCTGAATCCTGCACAGGCGGGCTTCTGGCGAATAGAATCACGGATGTTCCCGGAAGCTCGGATTATTTCAAGCTTGGCCTTGTGGTATATAGCAATGAGTCCAAGAGCAACCTTCTAAGCGTTCCCATAAAAACAATAAAAAAATACGGCGCGGTATCAAAAAAAGTTGTACGCTTAATGGCAAAAAACGTTAGGGTGCTGGCCCGCGCTGATTACGGAATAAGCGTCTCAGGTATTGCAGGCCCAGGCGGAGCTATGAAGCAAAAACCCGTAGGCCTTGTTTATATTGCGCTATCCGGTAAATCCAAAATTACCTGTAAAAAATTTCGCTTTACCGGCACGCGCAGCCTGATAAAATACAAATCTACCCAAGCCGCCTTAAACCTGCTCAGAAAAGAAATCTCGCGGGTGACTTAAGGCATCCTGCAAGATCGAGGCGACTCTAAACATGTCATCTATACGCGCCTTTATAGCGGTTGAAATCGATCCTCAGGTCAAGCAAAAAATATCCAAGCTTATTTCCTGCCTTAAACAATCCAGCGCTGATGTCAAATGGATAACTGAAGATCAGATGCATCTTACGCTAAAATTTCTGGGGAATATCGCAGAGGACGATATTAAAAAGATTTCAGATGCATTATCGGTCATATCAAGCGCCCTAAAACCTTTTACGATCGGATTTTCAGGGATAGGCGCGTTTCCAAACATTGACCATCCCCGCGTCATATGGATAGGGATAAACAAAGAGGCCTCTTCTTTGAAAATATTGGCAGAAAAAATAGAAACAGCTATGGAAAAACTTGGATTCGCAAAGAAATCAAGGGAATTTACAGCTCATCTTACTTTAGGCAGGATCCGCGCACCCAGAAACATACATAATCTCGTAAAACTATTAAAAGAAATTCCTTTTTCCATTGAAACAGGCGCTATAGTTAATGAACTCGCTCTTTTCCAAAGCACCCTCACTCCAAAAGGCGCTATCTATTCCAAGCTGTAAACTATAGATCTCCTGTATCATGCAGCGCAGCCAACAGCCCGTTTACAATTAACGCCAGCACAATAAGCTCGCCATATAAACAAGCTGCAGTATTATATTTGCATATACGCCGGCTACTATATCGTCAGACATTATGCCCACGCCGCCTTTTAATTTTTCAAGATTTTTCAGAGGCCTTGGTTTTACTATATCAAAAAATCTGAACAATAAAAATCCCGCCACTATATAACCCATAGTGGGAGGCAAACGATATAAGCTTATTAACATGCCTGCGAATTCATCTATGATTATTTCTTCGGGATCTTTTTCTTTGAATATCTTCTCTACTCTACCGCATGTTAGGAAACCAAGAAATATAATTATCAATATGACTATCCCGTTTATGACAGGATTATGATTTATAAAATAATACGGGATAAGCGCGGCAAGGCTCCCAAGCGTGCCAGGCGCAACAGGCAGATAGCCTATATAAAAAATGCTTGCTATCATTTTATATATACGGTCTCTCATTGATCCCCCATAAAGATGTCTTTGTTTCTAAGCATATAAGAAACGCCCGATGTCAGAGTCATGCCCACTGTTATAAGCATGAGTAAATATACCGCTGTCCCAAAGGCTTCCATATGCCTGAAACCGAACCCCATATCCCTTATTATCAAAAATACCAATATAGAGATAACTGCCACCATCTGTGAAACCGTCTTATGTTTCCCTCCGGTTTCCGCAGCAAGGACTTTTTTCTGCGAAAGCGCCAGTATCCTTATCCCTGTAATAACCAGCTCCCTGGCTATGATTATCATAGCCATCCATGCCGGCACTATCTCCAGTTCCACAAAAGCCAGAAACGCCCCTAAAATAAGTATCTTATCCGCTATGGGGTCCATTAATTTGCCGAAAGCTGTAACACTGCCTGTCTTCCTGGCAAAATAACCGTCGTAATAATCCGTTATGCAGGCTGCCAGAAAAATAGCCATTGCCATGCACTTGGCTCCAGGGCCTTTTATAAACAAAAATAATATAAAAAAAGCCGCCAGGATTATCCTGGAAATCGTAAGTTTATTCGCCAGATTCATAATTACCTACAAGGTCATATTCATACGCATCGGTTATTCTGATATTATAAAAATTCCCTATCTTCAAATCTTTGCCTTTAATATACACAAGTCCGTCTATTTCAGGCGCATCGTATTCTGTCCTGCCTATATAATAATCCTTACCTTTTTCCTCTGCAAGCACTTTCAGCACCTTGCCCACCAAACCTTCGTTTATTTTTACGGACACGCCCTTTTGCTCCAACATCAACCTGTTAAATCTTCTTTCTTTGTCTTTTTCTGAGATCTGGTTTTTGTACGAATAGGCCGGGGTGCCTTCTTCCTTTGAATATTTAAAAACACCGAGCCTCTCAAATTTTTTCTCTTTCACGAAAGACGCCAGCTCTTTGAATTCTTTTTCCGTTTCTCCAGGAAAACCTACTATAAATGAAGTCCTTATGCCTACACCCGGTATTTCTTTTCTTATAAGCTCTACAAGAGACGCTATCTCCTTTTTATTTATCCTCCTGCGCATCTTATTTAATATTCTATCATTAATATGCTCAAGTGGCAAATCTATATACCTGCATATATTTTTATTATCCCTTATAACCTTGATAATTTCTTCATCTAAATTCGCCGGATGCAGGTACAATAATCTTATCCACGCATCTTTTGAAATCTTAACTAACTCTTTTAACAGGCCTCCCAGTCTCTTTTTTCCATACAAATCTATCCCGTATAAAGAAGTGTCCTGGCCTACTAAAATAATCTCTCTCGCGCCTTTATCGATTAATTGCGCTACCTCGTTAACTATAGGCCTTATAGCCCTGCTTTTATAGTTACCTTTTAAATAAGGTATCACGCAATAAGCGCACCTGTTGGCGCACCCTTCTGAAATCTTGACATACGCATAGTGTCTTGGCGTAAGCCTTACGGCAGACGGCCGCGACCGCCCCCCGCATTCATCGAAATTCAGGACCCCTCTAAACTCATCCACCTCTCTTAAGTCATCCGCCAGTTCATTTCTATATCTCTCCGATAAACAGCCCGCCACTATAACCTTTTTAACGCGGCCTGCTTTCTTGGCGTCTATTACTTTAAGAATACTGTCTATCGACTCTCTCTTGGCGTCTTCTATAAAAGCGCACGTATTCACGATTACAGTATCAGAATTTAATATACCCTCATGAAACCTGTAACCCTTTTTTATAAAATTAGACACGAGTTTTTCAGAATCTACGAGATTTCTCGGACAACCAAGGCTTATAACGCTGATTGTTTTTTGCATTAGGGCGGGAGGGGCATTACTTTATTCCATCTTTCGTAATTATAATTTCTTTTTTTTCGCCTTTTTTACCAGAAAAATCCGCAGGTTTTCCATTTACATTTATTTTAACAACGCCTGAATTGCCCGCTTCCAGTTTAATTTCTTTTTTCGCCTTCCAAATATCTTTACCGCCTTTTTTAAACAACCCCGTAAACACAATTTCTCCGTCGCCTGTCACCTGGAGCCATGTATTATCGGAAGCGAAAATCTCCAATTCCACAAAACTAGATTTCCCGCCGGAGGCATCTTTTTTTACGTCTTTTACCGCGATTGCATCCCCTGGTTTCTCTTTCTCTGTTTTCTTGGAAGCCTCTTTTTTAACCTTGGTTGTTTTCTCATGTTTTTTTACAGGCCTGTTTTTAACAAATTTAACAGCCTGGCCAATAGCTAAAGACAGCACCCATAATGCAAATATCCCTATAATTATGGCTATCATCTGATTTTTATACTTAGCTATGCCGGAAAAATCTATTTTTTCACCATGGGTTTTAGGGGCGGGCTTTAAGACTATCTCCTGCTTTTTTTGCGGTTCTTGCGTATTTCTACTTAGATATTCTTTTACGCCGGGTTCATTCAGGGCGCCTAAAAAAACAGCGTATGTTTTTACAAAACTTTTTGCATAAAAAACAGGCTTAATTTCACCTAGCCGGTCATCCTCTATGGTTGAGACAATATGCTTCGGTATGCGGCTTCTTTCGGATACATCTTCCAGGGAAAGGTGTTTTGATTCTCTCGCTCTTTTTAATATCTTACCTAAGGACTCTGGCATAATTAATATTTTTCGAGCAAGTCGAAACCTGTCCTGAGCTAGGCCTAAGGATTCGCTCGAACAGCGTTAGCTAGATATCTGTTCCTGGTTTTCTTCTTCTTTTTTAGCAACAGCCTCTTCTTCTTTTGGCTGGTATTCCTGTATCAATATCTCTCTGGGCTTAGAGCCTCTGAAAGGGCCTATTATGCCTTCTTCTTCCATCGCGTCCACTATCCTGGCAGCCCTCGTATAGCCAAGCCTTAATCTTCTCTGAAGCATTGAAACAGACGCCTGGCCTGTTTCAAGCACCATCTGCACTGCTTCTTCAAAAAAATCATCTTTTTCAAAACCGCCTCTTCCTGAAACGCTTTTTTTCTGGTGCTCGAGTATCTCATTGTCATATACCGGTTCCTGCTGGGCTTTTATAAAATTTACGACCTTTTCTATCTCAGGGTCCGTAAGATACGTGCCTTGAGCCCTTACAGGCTTGGGGCTTCCCGGTTCCAAGAATAACATATCGCCTTTTCCCAGCAGCTTATCTGCGCCGTTCATATCAAGAACTGTCCTGGAATCAACCTTTGAGGCAACCTTAAACGAGATCCTTGCAGGAAAATTCGCCTTTATTACGCCGGTTACCACATCCACTGACGGCCTTTGCGTAGCGAGTATCATATGAATGCCAACCGCCCTTGAAAGTTGGGCTAGTCTCGTAATAGCGTTCTCGATATCTTCCTGGGCAACCATCATAAGGTCCGCCAATTCGTCTATTATGACAACTATGTAAGGGAGCTTTTCTTCTGATTTTTGATTAAATGAAGTTATGTTCCTCGCGGCTATCTTGGCCAGCATTTTATATCTTGCTTCCATTTCGCCTACAACCCACCCAAGCGCGCCTGCGACTTTTTTAGCGTCAGTAACAACAGGGCACAATAAATGCGGCAGTCCATTATATATAGCAAGTTCCACCATCTTAGGGTCAACCATTAAAAATTTCAATTCTTCAGGCGTAGCGTTATAGACCATGCTCATTATCAAGGAATTCACGCAAACAGTTTTTCCTGAACCGGTAGTGCCCGCTATTAAAAGATGAGGCATGTCTCCAAGATCCGTTACGACAGATTTACCTGAGATATCTTTTCCTAAAGCCATTGCAAGCTTTGAAGAAGCCGCCATCTTCTGAAACTCGCTGGATTCCAATATTTCCCTCAAGAAAACCATTGAGGTATCCGCGTTAGGCACTTCTATGCCGACGCATGATTTTCCGGGTATAGGCGCCACTATCCTCACGGTGGTTGCCTTCATGGTAAGGGCTATGTCATCGTTAAGGCTAGTGATTCTGTTCACTTTCACCCCAGGCGCGGGCTGCAACTCATACCTTGTGATAACAGGTCCCTTGCTTATATCAATGACCTTTGACTCTATTCCAAAATCCCTTAACGTATCTTCAAGTATTCTCGCGCTTTCTTCCAGATTTTCTCCAAAAATACTTCCCGGCTTAAATACGGGAGAGTCCAATAAATCAAGGCTTGGAAGCTTATAATCGCCTACGACTCTCGGCTCAAGCTTTACTGCTTTTGCAGGCGCGGGTTTAGGTTTAGCCGCAGGCTTCGACATTATATTTATCCTCGGCCTGTCCTTAGAATTGGTCTCTTTTTTGTCTTCTATCTCTTCCCCTTGAGCCTTGAGCCTTGAGCCTTGAGCTGCTTTTTCCACCTTCACAGCAGGCCTCAATCTCGGGCCACTGACAAATTTTTCAGTTTTTGCATGACCGGTAACGCCTTTTTCTCTTTTTTGCCTGCCTATCTTATCCGCTATAGCCCATGTTTTCATTAATAAAATAGAGATTACAGGCACTATTAGAAATTCTGTGGCTACTAAAAGCGCCAGTATTGTTAAACTTACCGTAACTATGTACCCGCCTATAGCCCCAAGATAATCCAGCAAAAACCTGTCCGCTAATACATACCCTAAAAGCCCGCCTCTTGCAACCATCAAAACCGAATCAGGCCTTGCCGTCAAGCTGAAAAACGCAGAACTGGCTGAAAATAAAAATAAAATTCCAAGGATTCTGTATAATAGTTTTCCGGTCAGCCTCTCTGCCAGAATCCCTATGCCCCATACAATAAAGAGAAACGGGATAAAAAATCCGGCATAGCCTATCAGCTTGAATATAGCCCACGCAGTATATGCGCCTGTTATTCCTATATAATTGCGGATATGTATATTAGGGGTGGATGTCTCGAAACCGATATCGTAAGACGAGTAGGAAATCATCCCGGCCAATAGTAACAGCGCCAGGACAAACAAACCTATTGAAACCATGAGATCTTTTCTATCCTTGCTCAATGTATAGTCGCCTCTGAATTTACACTTACGAAGTGTAAATTGGGTAAGAAATTATTATTTTATGAACAATAACGCTGTTATCCCCAACAAGATGCAATACGCCCCGAACCAGTGAAACTTGTTCTTATAAAGAACTTTTAACAATAATTTTAATGACAAAACCCCTACAATGCAAGATATAAAGAATCCGATAAAATAATTTACATTTATGCCGGCAAGATCAAACCCTGATTCTTTTACTTTAAATAAAAACGCGCCGATTATCGCAGGAACGGATAATAGAAATGAGAATTTTGCTGCAGCCTGACCGTCAAGCCCTAAAAATAATCCCGTAGAAATAGTAGCGCCGCTCCTGGATATGCCTGGTAAAGCCGCTATACCCTGAGCAAGGCCAATCAGGCTGGCCTTAAAAACCGTCATGCCTTCCGTCCCCAGCCTTATAAAATTGCCAGCTATAAGCCATACGCCTGTCACTACAAGCATAACGCCGACTGTTCCAGTATTGCTGAAAGCCGCTTCTATATTTTTTATAAAAATAAGGGCGATAATAAACGTTACGGCGCTGCTTAATAAAATCAAAAAACCTATTCTTTTTTTAGTAGTCACACTTTCTACTATATCCCTGCCGAATACTATAAATACAGCCGCCAGGGTTCCGAGGTGCAAAAATATATCAAAAAGCATTTCAGGCTCTTTAAGGCCCATTAATTTATGTAAAATAACTAAATGGCCTGAGCTTGAAATCGGCAAAAACTCAGCTACGCCCTGCACTACCCCTGAAATTATCGCCTGCAATAACCCCATATCTTATATTTTTACCACTAACTGGCCATCGCCTGTTTTATGCTCAGGTTCAATCTGCCCATTTCATCTATTTTAATAAGCTTGACTCTTACTTTATCTCCGATCTTGACAACGTCTTCTGCGTTTTTAACAAACTTGTCCGAGAGCTCGGAAACATGCACCAGGCCTTCTTTGCCTGGCAGTATCTCGCAGAACGCCCCGAAGTTCATTATCTTTTTTACAGTAGCTTCGTAAATCGTCCCGACCTCAGGCTCGCTTGTAATACCTTTTATCATATCGATCGCCTTTTTGGAAGCCTCTTCATTATCAGAAGCGACTGAAACCTTTCCTTCGTCATCCACTTCTATCGTAGCGCCGGTATCCTGTATTATCTTTTTTATTATCTTGCCTCCGGGCCCTATTAAAGCGCCTATCTTTTCCTTGTCTATCATCAGCGTAGTTATCCTGGGCGCATACCCTGAGAGTTCCGTCCTGGGAGCGTTTATCGTTTCAAGGATCTTGTTTAAAATAAACGCCCTCGCAGGGGTTGCCTGTTTCATTATTCTTCTTATCAGGTCCATGTCTATCCCGTCTATCTTAAGATCCATCTGCAAAGCAGTCACGCCTGCGTCGGTTCCCGTCACTTTAAAATCCATATCCCCGTAATGATCCTCTAACCCGGCAATATCGGTTAATATAGCCGCGTCATTTCCTTCTTTTACCAGGCCCATGGCTATACCTGAAACAGGTTTTTTTATAGGGACGCCTGCGTCCATCAGGGAAAGAGTGCTGGCGCAGACAGTTGCCATGCTGCTTGAACCGTTTGATTCAAGTATCTCTGAAACAATTCTTACGGTATAAGGAAATTCCGCATTTAAAGGCATAACTGCCCTGAGCGCCCTTTCCGCTAACGCGCCATGCCCGATCTCGCGCCTGCCAGGGCCCCTCATCGGCCTTGCCTCTCCAACGCTAAAAGGAGGAAAATTATAATGCAGCATAAAATTCTTGAATTTCTCGCCCTCAAGAGTATCCAGCCTCTGCTCATCCTGGCTGGTGCCAAGCGTAGTTATCGATAAACTCTGGGTCTGGCCTCTTGTAAAAAGCCCTGAACCATGAGTCCTGGGTAGAATCCCGACTTCACAGGTTATCGGCCTTATTTCTTCATATTTCCTGGCGTCTATCCTTATCTTTTTGTCCAGAATATGCTTCCTGACTTCGGTCTTTTCCACTTCATGCAACGCATTCTTAATGTCAGCCTCGCTAAGATTCTCATCATCCTTAGTCATTTTCTCCACAATCTGCTTGGCTAAAACATTGAACGCATCTTCTCTCTGCTCTTTAGCGGGCAGCAAATTTATTTTTTTAAGCTCTTCCAGGGAAAGTTTTTTTACTTTTTCGAGCAGTTCTCCGGACACAAGCTTCAATTCCGGCTTTATCTTCTCTTTGCCGCATTTTTTCTGAAGCTCTTCCTGAAGCTCTATGCTTAGTTTTATAAATTCCTGGCTTAGTTCTATCGCCTCAAGCATCTTCTCTTCCGACACCTGATTCGCTCCTGCCTCTAACATTATAATCCTGTCCTTAAGCCCCGCCGAAACCATGTTTAATGAACTTTCTTCCAGTTCTTTGAAAGTAGGGTTGATCACAAATTCTCCGGCCACTAAACCAATCCTTACCGCTCCCATAGGCCCCATAAAAGGTATATCGGAAATAGCTAAAGCGCAGGAAGCGCCTATGATCGCAAGTATGTCGGAATCATTTTGCCCGTCGCTTGAAAGAACCATAGCGACAACCTGGACATCATTAATAAAACCTTTCGGAAAAAGAGGCCTTATGGGCCTGTCTATAAGCCTTGAGGTTAAGATCTCTTTTTCAGTGGGTTTTCCTTCGCGCTTAAAATATCCTCCGGGGATCCTGCCCGCTGCGTATGTTTTTTCCTGATATTCCACTGTGAGAGGAAAGAAATCAATGCCTTCTCTTCGTTCATTTGAGCAAACAGCCGTAACCAGGACCACTGTGCCCCCATACCGGACGCACACGGCGCTATTTGCCTGTTTTGCCATCTTTCCTGTTTCTATAATAATTGTCTCTTTGCCTATTTTTCTTTCGACTCTATGAATCATATGTCTCCTTTTTTATTGTATTAGACGCAGACTAAAATTCGCTATTCCCTTATGCTTTGATGTAGCGGATTTTTCGCCTCGCCTCAACGCCTTCGTCGAAACGGGTAGCCTGCGCAGATATCATGAAAAAAGCGGAATTAAAGACCTTTACTCCTGAAATCTAAAAACAAATAACAGGTCGTTAAATCCGCCTTCCATTATTTTTTCAAACTCAACTTATCAGCGAGTTCGCGATATTTTTCCGGGTTTTCTTTTTTAAGATAATCTAGAAGCTTTTTTCTCTTGCCAACCATACGTAAAAGCCCGACCCTTGAATTAAAGTCCTTTTTATGGGACTTAAAATGGTCTGTAAGGCCGTTGATCCTCTCCGTAAGTATGGCTATCTGCACGTTACAGGAGCCAGTGTCTTTTTCGTGTTCGGCAAACTTCTTTATTACCTCTTTTTTTCTTTCCTTTACTATCACTTTTTACCTCCGATTTCAAATTATACTATGCATAAGGATTACGGTCAAGTAAATTTTTCTTCTTCTCGGCTCGCTTCGCTCGCTCGAAGAATATTGTTCGAGCAAAGCCAAAGGCCAAGTAAAGAGCTAAATAACCATACATCTTTATTTCGTAAAATAATATGAACGGCAAGTTTATTAAAAAGCCTAAAAATGAATCGTTTTTCCTTATGCATCTGTATCTATTGACAATATATCTTTTTTTCAAATCCCGGCCTATATAATGAAATACTGGCCAGGTTTTGCGATTGCTGCCGGCTGCAGTGCCTCCCCTCATGTGATACGCTAATGCATTCGGATTATAATACGCTTTCCAGGCTTTTTTCTGCGCCCTCCAGCATAAATCCAGATCCTCGTAATACATCCCAAATCTTTCGTCGAAATAGCCATTTTCGTCTTTCAGATCCAACAGCATGCCTTTTCTTAAAAACGCGCAAGATCCGCTTACGCCAAAAACAAATTCCGGCTTATCGTACCGCCCATTATCAATCTCACCATAACCTCTTTCAACCGCCTTTCTATTCCTGCCTAAAAATAAACCTGTAGAATCTATTACCTTTCCGCCGGTTCTTAAAATCTTGCCGCTAATCATGCCTATCCTGTCTTCTAACCCTGCGCTGAACACCATCTCTTTCAAATAATCCCTGTCCAGAATAACGTCGTTATTCAAACATAATATAAAATCGCCGGTTGACGCCTCTACCCCCTGATTCTGCGCCCTGCAAAAAAGCAGGTTATCCGTATTTTGTATCAATTTAACCTCGGGATAAACATCCTTCAGCATATCCAGGCTGCCGTCTTTTGACGCATTATCCACCACTATAATTTCTATATCCTTAAAACTCTGGCTTCTTAAAGAGTCAAGGCATTGCCTTAACAGATCTTTCCTGTTGTAATTTACAATAATTACTGATATCATGTTTTTATTATATCATGGAAAAAGAAAATCCTAAACTTTTATCGTTCCCGGTGTTTTATCTTTTATTATCCGTTATTTTTCTCAGGCCTTTTATCTCAGGGCTCGCATACCCCGCATTCGAAACCTATTACGAAAGCTTTATAATATCAATCGCCCTCGCAGTATTGCTTCTTTCCGCTCAACGGTTCCGCGAATTAAAAATTAATACGCTTATATTTCCGATCTTACTGCTTTTAGCTTCATACGTAATCTCAACCGTAACATCCATAAATATTTACAATTCCATCAAAGAAACGCTGAAATTACTGAGTTACATCTCTGTCTTTTTTATAGTCTCCCAAATAGACGGCAGGCAAAAAATAATCCTTATAAAAACCATGGTCGTAACCGCGTCGATAATAAGCCTGTATTCTATATATCAATATTTCTGGGGGTATCAGCATACCTTAAACTATATAAAAAAGACAAACATGGATCTTTTATCAATTTCATCTTATAGCAGGGATATTCTGCTTTCAAAACGGGCGATAGGCACATTTCCTTCGCCGAATATTCTAGGCGGATATTTGATAATGATGTTCTTCCTGTCATTAGCGACTGTAAAAAACAAGATATCTGATAAAAAATGGCTTATCTCTTCTTTTTTAATTGCCACTGCCATGGTGCTTACAAAATCTATGGGTACATGGTTAAGCGTTATATTAACACTAATCGTGTTAATCGCTGTTTCTTATAACCGCCTGGAAAAACAAAGATGGCTAATCGCCATATCTTCTATTCTCATATTTTTAATACTACTTTTTATCATATTAAACCGACGGGAATACCTTATGAATCTGGAAAATCCCGAGAATTCCATAACCCAGCGCCTGAATTACTGGCGCGCCGCCATAGGTATAATAAAAGATCATTCTTTCTTAGGGGTAGGCCCTGGAAATTTTCAGGAAGTATTTTTAAAATACAAGACAGGCCTGAGCACCAACACCAGGTACGCCCACAATATATTCCTGCATATATGGTCAGAAGCTGGGGTCCTGGGATTTACCGGGATTTCCTTTTTGCTATTCAGCCTGTTTCTGAAAGGGTTAAAAAAAGACGGGCAAAAATTTATACTTCTGGCCATCATAGCTTTCCTGCTGCACAATCTGATAGACAATACCTATTTTATCCCTGAAGCAGGATTATTTTGGTGGATATTGATGGGGCTGGCATTTTAAGAAAATTGAGTTATGATAAGCTCGGGGTTAATTAAGAGTGCCCCTCCTCGCTCAATTCAAGTTAACGCGAAATTCACTTCGTTCAGGATCTGGTTCGCTTCGCTATTCCAAAAGATTTTGGAATAGCGCTCAAAAAAGTTTTACTTTTTTATAGACCTGCTTTTATATATAAATATACGATAATGCCTGAAAATTCTTTATTATCCTTCTCGGCATAATGTTCATTCATCCATCGAATCATTTTTGATTCAGGAGAATACGGCTGCTTAGCCTCTTCAAAATCCCATCCTGAAAAAATCAGCCAGATTCTTTCTTTATTTTCAAGATCGATGCACTCGGATTGATCAATAAATTTATGGAGCGCGCTATTGTACTCGAAAGGCATTAAATTATTATCTTTTTTAGAAAATTTTAATAGCAAATTTTTTCTGATTGAAAAATCGCTTTTGCCTGCTTTACTAAAATAATATTCAAATGAAGGGACAGTATTGAGGCAGGCATGAAAGATGATGTCCCCCTTTTGAAAATTCTTCGCAACATAGTTTGCCGCACCTTCTTGGTCCTTCTTCATGCACACTCCTATATGCTTTTCAAATGCCCCTGGCAAATAGTTCGCGTAATAATTCTTAAGAGCGCATAATGACAAAAAAATAATTCCGCTTAAAATCAGCAAGGCAAATTTTTTATTTAAGCCGGATAATCCCTTTCCTATAATTAAATAATAAAATAATGAACTTGGAATAAAGTATCTATCTAAATAACAAGCGCGGAATTTTGAAATACTATACGCAAATAAAATAGGGACAAACAAACACATCAAAACCAATATCTTCCCTTCGCTTTCCTTATCTTTTTTAAATACCTCCCATAAAAATAGAGCAAAAAACAATAAAACAGCAAAGAAATAAATTTGTTCTACCGCATTATAACCTATGCTAAAATTTTTAAATGTATAAAATACACTGGCCCAGGTTACTTGCGGAATCCATGAAATCGTTGATTCGAAGAACCAGTCATCTTTTTTTATCACAAGATCAAGCCCGGAAAGCATAGAAATAATCCAGGGAGTAAGAAGAATAAAAATAAAGAAATGAAACTTGAGCCATTTGTTTATAAGGCTATTATACTTCTTTATATGAAATATAAAAAACATAACCTCAGCTATAAAAAATAAAATAACTATAGGGTGCACATAGATACCTATAATATTTGAAATTGAATAGCAAAACCAATAGATATCCTTATTTTCCCTCATGGCCTTGACTAAAAAATATACGGATATCAGACTCAACAATGCAATCAATGAATACATCCTTATTTCCCGAGAATAGTAAATATGAAAAGGAGAGATAGCCAATATAAAGGCGCTGAATAATCCCGCCTTCTTATTAAACAATAATTCCCCCAGGCAATAAACCATCCCTATTGAAATAACGCCGAATAATACCGAAGGAAGCCTCAAGAGCAGCGCATTATCTTTGATAATGCTCCCATAATAATTAACAAAAGTATCATGTATAATCGGACAATAAAATTTGGCGGAGAACAACGCTTTTCTTATGCCCTCTTTTGCCATCACTAGCGGTAGGCTTTCGTCGAACCAAAAACTAGCGCTTCCTAAACGGTATAACCTAAAGCCAGTTCCGACTGAAAGAATAATCCAAAATAAGTAATTTTTTCTAATTTTAAACAGGATTTTCATTTATCGATTATCCAAAAGATAAACATATAAAGGAATATCCGGAAATTCCTTTATTAATTCTAAATTTAGTTTCTTAATAATACCTTCTTTTTCATCTATAGTAATAAACACCACTCTTGTCTGGGGAGGGCTTTCTAATTTAAATGTCGTTACATTTAATACATTATGGTCTCCTAAAACATAAAAGTGCATTTGACCCGGCAGATACATCAATACCCTGCGAATAACCTTATGCGTCATCTTTCGATAAGACACATTTACAATCCTTTCTTTTTCTAAATAACCCTTAAGCCAATTAGTGGCTAATTTTATATCAACCTCCTGTTTCGGAGTGACAATATTTTCTAAGACATAAGGTAGTTTTTGCAATTGCTTCATTTGATAAAGATTCAAAGATACTATAACGCAGAAAATCAGAGCCAGAAAAATCATGATCAAGCTTTTTTTTCTTATATATCTTTCAGACATCTCATCACAAGCAGCCAATATATATATATTGATCAAGGGGATAGAAGGTATTAAAAATCTTAATTCGTAAACTAAGCATTTTCTAGTTACAAAAATAAATATATTAAGCGCTGTAATCAGAATTACGCTGACCGATATGCAGGCCAAAAGCAAAAGATATTTCCTATCGGCTATTTTCATTTTCACTGCTACCAGAAATAAAAATAATATGGGGATATAACCGGAAAAATATGATAACCTTAAATCTTTTAGATTTAAAAGGGAGTCAGCTGGCAAGCCTTTGGTGATTTTGGTAAGGAATAAAAATACATAAGAAAACGGGTGCCCCAAAATAATTTTATTGGCCATTATCCATAACGACACAGGGACAAACAATAAAAAAATGTAACTCTTATTTTTTTCTTTTAATAAGAAAATCAGCCAGATTAATAAATAAACAACCCCTTCCTGTCTAATTAGAGGTAATAACGCTATAGTTGCAACAGACAAAAAACATCTCTTAGAATAAAACAGATAAATTGCTAAAATTAAAAAAAAGCTAAACATCGGTTCGGAAAGAACAGAAAAAGACGAAAGGAAATAAACGGGAGATGCCGCAGTCATTAATATCGCCAAGATGATTAAGATCTTATTAAAACCCAGCCTCCTCATAACTTTAAGTAATAACGAAAGTGCCCCAACGGAGAATAAGGCATTCATTATCCGCAGTGAAATCATACCAAAAGGCAATAAACGCAGGAATAAATTTGAGATTATCATTGATAACGGTTTAGCATATGGATTAAGAAAATTTAGAGGGTCATATAGCGACGCCTTGGCATGGAAATACCGTATTGCCTCATCCACATAATATAAAATATATCTATCTACTTTGGCTGCCCTAATAGGTTCAGAAACAAACCAACTAAAAAATAAAAAAATTATTAGAGTAAAAAAAATAACCAGACTCGATAAGGATAGCTTATTTAAAGATATTTTATATCTCATGTTATTGTTTAATTATACACCAACGCTTCGCGGATATCTCTTTTTCTTTAGAAGTCATATTCTTTAATTTTATTTTGTCTACACACCAAAACGCAAATACAACCATTATGGGCAAAATTGGGATAATCATCTTTTCTTTGCCTAAGAGCAGGACAAATAAGGATAGAATAAAAACAATATAAAAAGGGATCTTCCTTACAGAAAGGAGTAAAATAAAAATTGCCTGCATTGCTGAGATAAGCAGTATAGGCTTTTTTAGAATAAAGAAATCAATATCTACTACTATTGAAATCATAAACAGCATCAGCAACAAGGGTATTTCTTGTAACAGCACGGAAATCTTTTTATTGCTACTTGACTTTGCCAATTTAGCATCTTCGTATTCAAATAGTAAATGGTTAAAAAAAGCTAATAAGATTAAAGGCAGAAATAAAAATATGCTTACCACGCCTATTTCCTCAACCAGAGTAGACATATATGGCCCTCTTTGCAAAATAGCCCAACTATAAGTAAAGGGTAAAAAAATAAATACTGCCTTCCAGGTTGTCTTTTTGTATCCTGAGCATTCCATTAAAAAAAATGCGGTTAAAAATAAAACTGTAAAAAATAGCCATATATTAACAATATGCAAAGAATATCCTCCAATAAATAGGCCTTTCAATGCTTGATGGTCAATTTTCCATCTCCACCAGCCAATATTTATCGCTGCAGTCTCTATGCTATAAGATATGCTCATTATTATCATACTACACATAAGTAAGGTAGAAAAAATTCTTTTTTAAAAAAAATCATGCGCTGGAGAATTCTTTCTGCAATGCACCAACTTATATAAAGAGTAAAAATCCATCCGATTGTTTCTGTAAAAAAAAAGAAAATGACAGGCATATCTTGGCTTAAAAATTCATATGCTTTTAAATACGAATTAGGCTGTGGAGGATTTTTAAGAAATGCCCATATAAACGCAAAAATAAAGAAATTCAATGTTATGCGCCGGCCTCGAAAAAAATAAGAATGTCCGATTAACAACCCCAAGGCAATGCTAGAAGAAATAAAAAAAATAATGATATTCATATTACGCTATTTAAATAAATACTTTTTTCTATGACCTACAGATAACCTAGGCTCCTTAATTTGTCTATCGTGTCTTTATCGAAAGGCGGCATCTTAGGGGAAATCGAAGATCTGTTTCTTATGAACCATTTTCTTAACTTATTTCTCAAAAAATCAAACTCTTCTTTTTTTATGTCCTTAACATCATATAATTCATCTTTATCATTATGTAAATCATATAAACTATACTTGTCCGAATTAACCAGCCAGATTAACTTATATTTTTCTGTACGGATAGAATATATAGAAGCGGCGCATTTAGAAAAAACATAAGGATTGTAATTCTCTATTTTATCCTGCGCCAAACCAAGAAAACTTTTTTCATCGATATCACCGGAGCGTTTAATTTTCAACATATCAAGTAACGTGGGCACGATACCTGCAGAACTTACCTGGGTTTTTATTTTCTTATTTTTTGAGATAGCAGATTCATATTTAAAAATTAGAGGCACATGCAAAAGCGTATCAAATGGCATGCCCCCGTGTTGAAAATACCTGTTATGCTCTCCTAAATTTTCCCCATGATCCGCGGTAATAACAATAATAGTATTTTCGTATAACTTTAATTCGCGCAACTTATCTAACAATACCCCGATTTGTTCATCCGTAAATCTTATCGCTCCGTCATATTGGCTGATATAATAATTTACGCTCGTTATATTATTCCTTGCAACAGAATAAGGAATAATATCGAATCCCGCCCAATCCTTGTCAAAAGAAGCTATAGGAATATTTTTATCATTAATATCAAGCTCATCTTTAATAAAAAGGGTATTGTACGGCGGCGGAGGAGAATATGGCGAGTGCGTGTCAAAATAATGAATCCACAAAAAGAATTTTCTATTTTGGTTTAATTTTAACCAATCCATCGAAATAGATGTTAATTTTTCCGCGGATATATTTTCATCAACCATAAAGTCCTTCATCTCCCTATCGATCCCCTTTATAAGACCAAGCGGATATCCGTTAGAAAAGAAAGCTGCATAATAACCGTTATTTAAAAGCATTTCCGAAAGGGTGCGCGCTGACGGATTAATCAAGGTATCGCGCCATTGATCTATCCCATTATAGTGAGAATAAGTTGAAGTAATCATCGCGGGTATAGAATAGGCCGTTTCCGTAGAAGGCGCTATCGCTTGCAAAAATATTACTCCGTCTTTCGCAAGCTTGTCAACATTCGGTGTTGTTAACCGTCCATAACCATAACAGCTTAAATGATCGGCCCTGAGACCGTCAATCGTGATTAAAATAATATTAGGCTGTTTCGATCCTTTAAAAAAACAGATCTTTAAAAATACAATAACTAATATTAATAAGATAAAATTAAAATACCGGGATTTTTTGTCTTTTAGAAATAACATTTTTAAAATACGGATGTTAATTACTTATCGCTTCTTTTGTCGTTTAAATCCGATCCTTCCCCGCCTTATAAGTAACCCAGGCTTTTCAGCTTTTCTATCGCATCTCTATCAAAAGACGGCGTGTCTACTGAAAAAACAACAGACTCTTCTCTGTCCCGCCATTCATCCAGCTTTTTACTTAAAAATTTAAATTCCGCTTTTTTAATATCTTTAACATCATTTAGTTCATCCTTGTCATTTTTTAAATCATATAAATAATATTTTTTATCCTTAGTGGAATAGATTAATTTCCATTTTTCTGTGCGCAAAGAATATGCTAAATTGTGATCGATAATTTGAGCTTTAATAAAGATATAAGGATCACGATTCTTTGTTTTACCTTGAATTAAACCAAGAAGGCTTTTACCATAGATAGCTTTGGGGCATTTTATTTTTAATATCTCAAGTATTGTGGGAAAAATATCTGCAGAGGACACCTGGCGTGTTATTTTTTTATCTTTAAGGGCCAAAGGCTCATATTTGAAAACTAGCGGCACATGTAAAAGCGCATCAAAAGGCATGCCTCCATGCTGAAAATAACGATTATGTTCTCCCAAGCTTTCTCCATGGTCTGCGGTAATAACTATAAGCGTATTTTTATCTAACTTCAATACCTTTAACTTATCTAATAATACGCCTATTTGCTCATCTACAAATTTTATCTCTCCGTCATACTGGCTGATATAATAATTTACGCTTGTTATATTATTTTGAGCAACAATGTAGGGAATAATCTTTAACCCTCCCCAAGTCTTATCGGAAGAGCCTATAGAAATATTTTTATCATTTGTATTAAATTTATCTTTAATATAAAGCGTACCATACGGAAAAGGTGGAGTATAAGGCGCGTGCGGCTCGAGGTAGTGAATCCATAAAAGAAAATTTCTTTTACCCTTCGACTTTAACCACTTTAATGAAATATTTGTTAATTCATCAGCGGCAATATTCCCATTAACCACAAATGTCCCAAATCCTCTATCAACTCCTTTTATGTGAGAAAAAGAATATCCATTAGAAAATAAACCAGTGCAATAATTATTTTTTGATAGTATCTCTGCAAACGTAGGAACCAAAGGATTGACTAAAGCATTTCTCTTATCTTTTATCCCATGATAATGAGAGTAAGTTGAAGTTATTATAGCGGGAACGGAATAATATGTATCCGTTGAGGGCGCAATTGCCTGCAAAAATAGCGCCCCTCCTGCCGCAAGTTTATCGATATTAGGTGTAGTAAAACGGCCATAGCCATAACAGCTCAAATGATCAGCCCTGACCGCATCAATCGTAATCAAAATAATATTAGGCCGTTTTATTTTCTTAAAAAAATTCAAAGCTATTACGGCTATTAACAATATTGCCATAAAAAATATAAAATATTTATATTTTCTCTTATTTGTAAATTGCATTTTTATCGGCCTATTGAATACATTGTTTTTCCACATTAACGCTTTCCTTATTTAGAAAATGTATTTTAAATATATTTACAACCCAAAAAACAAATACAACTATTGCAGGCAACGTAGGAATTATCATCTTTTCTTTGCCCAAAAAGAGAATAAACGAAGACAAGATAAAAACAATATAAAAAGGTATTTTCTTTATAGATAAGAGCATGACAAAGATTACAGGTATTGCCGAAATAAGCAGTATGTAACTTTTCAAAATGAAAAGATCGATGCATGCCACCACTAAAAGCATAAATAACACTATTAGCGATGGAAATTCTTTCAAAATTAAACTACTTTTCTTTTGTTTTTCAAAAATGCCCTGCTCAATTTTTCCATACTTAAAAGAGAGAGGGCTTAAGAAACTTGAGAAAATTAAAGGCGCTATTAGATACACAATCACTGCCGTTATCTCCCTAAAAACAGACGGCTCCCTCGGCCCTATGCGTAAAATAGCCCAGCTATAAATAAATGGTAAAACTATAAAAATGCTCTTCCAGTCAGCATCTCTGTATTTCGAACATTCTATTAAAAAAAATGCGGCTAGAAATACCATTGTAAAAAATAACCAGGCCTCAAGAGCGCGCAAAGAATATCCCCCGATAAATAAATCCTTGAATGTCTGATGATCAATATTCCACTTCCACCAGCCAATATTTATCGCAGTCGTCTCTATGCTATAGGATATGCTTATTATTACCGCGCTGCAGACAAATAGAGTAGGAAATATTTTTTTTTGAAATGATATAATACGGCCGATAATTTTCTCTGCCATGCTCCAGCTTATATAAAGAGTAAAAACCCATCCAATAGTAGCTGTAAAATAGGATAAGGCCAAAGACAAATCGCGGTTTAAAAATTCATATAATTTTAAATAAGAATAAGCCTGTGAAGGAGTATGGCTTTCTTTTAAAAAGGCCCAAATAAACGCAAAAACAAAAAAATTTAAAGTTATACGCAGTCCTCTAAAAAAATAAGAGTGTACTATTAAAAGAACTATGGCAGCGAATGATGGGGCAAAAAGAATTAAGATATTCATTTTTACAATCTTATTTTACAGAGCTCCTTTTTATCGATCTTTCGGTTATTTGAAATAATAAATACACAAGAACCGGCAATATTATAAAAATTGATTTTGTCTTCCAGATAAAAACAGGCAATAAAGCTGATATAAATATAAAACTAAAAGGCACCCTTGGAATAGAAAGTAAAATTAAAAACCCGACCGGAATAATAAAAATAATATGCAGCCATTTTTTTAAAATCAAGGTATTGATACCTGCCATAAAAACTAAAATAGCTATTATGAATATCGGCATTATGTCCAAAATGCGCATTAACCATGATAGATTCTTTAAACGGCTGTTTTTATCATAATCTGTCCGATCATATTCAAAAGATAAAGAGCTGAATATAGATAAAAGCAAGAGCGCTCCAAAAAGAAACAGATTAACGATTGAAGTTATACCTGATGTTTCGATTGGTAAAAACCGCATTATCCAGAAATGTACGAAAAGCGCGAGAACAAATACAGGATTCCAATTAGTATTTTTATATTTCGAATATTCTATTAAAAAGAAAGTTGAAAAAGCTATTAAAAAATTGTTCATAAAAAAATTCCAATATCTTGATATAAAAAAGGTGTATTCTTTGAAAGAAAAATCCTTAAAAACAAGTAAGCCAACCCCCTGCTGCCACGTATTAATATTTATTTTTGCTGCCTCTATGCAATACGGCAATAAAAATATAGTGGTTAAACCGGATAAAAGCAAGATTGGGAACAGCCTTTTATTTAAAATAACAAATCTGCTGAGCACTTTTTCAGACATATGCCAGCTTATATAAAAAATAATCAAAATTCCAATACTTATTAAAAAGGAAGCGGTTGTGCCGAAAACAAAAAATGGCGATATGCCTTCCTTAAACTTTAAAGGAATATTAAAAGTAATTATAATGGCGCCTATAACCAATGAAATCCACAAAAAACCGAATATAAAAAAATTCACAGTTACTCGCAGCCCTTTATATACATAGGAATGAGCTATTAACATTAATAAGGATGTCAATAGAAATACTGCCATGATCGATAAATACATATTATTTCTCCAGGCTATAGATTCTTTCTTTGATTTTGGAAAACATCCAAAGGATCAAGAAAAAAATCATCGGCACAATCGTAAATATGGCGCGCAATCTTAGCTTATCAGAGATAATAACCGCCAACGCTATTATTACGATAAGCTGTAAAGGTATTTTTTTTATCGAAAGAAACAAAAGAAATAATAACGGTATTATAGAAATAAGCAATATTGGCTTACTTATCACAAATAAATCAACGATAATGACAATCGAAAGCATTAACAATAATACAAAAACAGGTGCCTTGTTTAAAAAATATAAAATAGGCGTATTTTTCAAAACCTTATGATTGTAATCTATATACCCATGCTCAAAAGACAGCTGATTCAAAAGAGATAAAAACAGAATTGTAAACATAAACAGCCCGACTACGTTCATTGTCCCTATTGGAAGAAGCGGGACGCGCGGCCCGTAATAATAAACGCTCCAGCCATAAATAAATGGTATAAATAAAAATATGGCTTTCCAGCGGCTATTTCTATATTTCGAACATTCTATCAGAAAAAAAGCGATTAAAAAAGAGAGGCTAAAAAATAACCAGGCGCCTATGGGCAGAAAAGAATAGCTACCGACAAATAAATTTTTTTGAGCTAAAGGATGGATATCCCAATGCCACCACTGTATATTCATTGCCGTGACTTCTATGCAATACGACACGCCTATTACAACAAAACTACTCATTAACAGCGTGGCAAATATCTTATTTTTGAAGCAGTCTATGCGCCTAAGGATTTTTTCAGCAATGCACCAGCTTATATAAAATGTAAATACCCAGCCAATAGTAGCGATTAAAGATGCGACAAAAACCGGGACATCATTCGAAAACCCATACAATTTAAGATATGGATATGCTTCATATATAGCTTCTTTTCTAATAGACCCCTCTTTAAGAAACGCCAATATGAACGCGAATATAAAGAAATTTAATGTTATTCGTTTCTCCCGGAGAAAATAAGAATGCATTATCAGCAAAAATAAAGCTATGCCGGAAGAAATAAAAAGAACCAGGATATGCATTTTTTATTTTAATAAAAATTATTTCTTTATTTCTATGTCTATATTATTAATATTCGATGACTCAACTTTAATGGGGTTCTTCTTATATTCGCCTCTTGAAGTAATAGCGGGCGGGGATTTCTCTCTTCGTTTAATGTTTAGCGCGCCTACTTCTATCTTTCCAAAATTTTTGGGGACTTTCATGGCGTATTTTCCAGGCTTAGAAATTTTTACATCTGCTATCCTTGTCCCTTCGACACCGCCCTCTTCCTTAGCAAAAATTATTATCGAGCCTTCTTTGTAATCTTTGAAAACAACCTCCCCTGCGACAGTAACTGTTTGGCCGGTATAAGTATCCATTAATTTTGGCGCTGCGCTGCGAATATTATGAAGCGTAATATCTATCCCATTAATGTCCTTATCGGTAATGTCTATTGGATTCTGTTCAAAATTTCCACTTGGAGTATTTCCTGTCAATCCCACCTCATCCGCCTGTAAATTTGCGGCGCTAATATAAACGAGGCCGGTATTTTTAAGAACCTTTAAATTGTATTTTCCCGGTTTTGGAATAGTCGCGATAAAATCAGGAGAGGCGCCTTTTTGTTTACGAGCCATAACACTTATTTTTTCGCTTTTATAATCGCTAAAACTAACATTACCGGAGATCGTAACTGTGTCTTCCGCATTAACATTTAATATCGGCGTCAAAAGAAAGATACTGATTATTAAAAATATTTTTTTTGCCATACAAATTCCCTCCTTTTTTAGGGCGCTTTCATGCGAAAGGACCCATTCCGATTTTTATATGCCCTGGCTATGGAAGCCATTAAATAACAAACAATATTCAAATATCTCCTGGGATTTTTTATAAGCCTGATAAATTCTTTCGTTATCCACGATGGCCTTAAATAAAACGAACTTATTGCTTTCATATACATCTTCTTAATATCTTTATGGCTCAACGTAGGATGTATTAGCGGGTTATTATCAAGATCACGGGATCCAGGATTTGTTTTATTATCTTCATTCCAGCTGAATAATTCTGAGCCCGCAAAAGGCGTCAAGATATGAAAATCCACATAATCAATTTTTGTTTCCTTGGCAAATTTTATGGTATTTAACATATCTTGCTTTGTTTCATTTGGGCATCCTACAATAAAATAGCCATGAATATCGATCTTGGTTAATCTTATAATTTCGATTGCCCTTACGACATCTTCTATTATATATCCTTTTTTAAGAAACTTCAACGTATTGTTATTGCTGGACTCTATAGAAAGGGATATCACCTGACAACTTGCTTCTTCCATCTTTAGCACCGCATATTTCTCGATCAAATCCGGCCGGCACCTGGCCCTCCAGCTGATATTTAATTTTCTTTTTATAATTTCACTGCATAAATCAATGACCCATCTGTTGTCTAAATTAAAAACCGGGTCAAAAAAATCAAAATTTCTGATATTATAGCTTTTGACCGTCTTCTCGATTTCATCCGCGATATTGCCTATGGACCTTCGCCTGGATGTTTTATAAACCGAACTACAAAAGATGCATCTATAAGGGCACCCCCGCGAACCGATTATCCCGATACTAGGCATCTTTTTTGTCAGGATGCTAAAATAATTTTTAATGGGTATAAACTCCCTTGCTGGAAAGGCAAGCGAGTTTATATCTTCCATTGCTGTATCTATTTCTCCGTTAATTACCCTCCCATCCAACCTATAAGACAAATTTCTTATCTCATTAAAGCTGCCTTTGCCTCTAAGAAGTAAATCCAGCAGCTCTACTAATCTTTTTTCTCCTTCATAACGAATAACAAAGTCAATGTTTTCATCCTTCAAAACAACATCAGGATACAGGGTTGCAAAAGGCCCGCCAACAATAATAGGGATAGAGGCCTCTTCTTTAATCACCTTTGAAAGGATATTTAAATTTTTTATTACAGGCGCCGTTATGGAAATACCCACAGCTCTCGGAAGATACAAGCGTAAATATCTCCTGATGCCCGTTAAGGATAATTTTTCTGATTCCATATCCAGCACCTTAACGCTGTAGCCTTGATTTTTACAGCTTGCCGCAATATAAAGCAATCCTAATGGGGCTATGTTTGAGAGAAATGAATAGGTATCGAAGTTCTTGAAGACACTCTTGCCGTAATCGCTTTTAGGAGGGTGTATTAATAATAAATCGGTCATTAGCTTACTGTATAAGATTTTTTAATTTTATCCCGCAGTAAAAATATGACGCCTTTGATCATAATAATAATCTCGTTAACATTTCTTAGCAGTAAAAGCCTTTTAAATATATACCTAACCCTTAAATAAAACCTTGCGTTAGCATATCTTATAAAAGAGCCTATATCTTCGGTAGAAACATTATATATATTATTTTTATCGAATAGCGAGTGGTTATTTTTATTATCTACATAAAAATCTATCAATTTGTCAAAATCCATAACCTTCTCTTCGATGGCCTTTTTTACCAGCGGGGAACTCGGATCAGGCAGTAACTCTCCATATAAAACAAAGTCAGGATCCACCTTTTCGACTAATCGCAGCGTTTGCTCGATAGTATCCCTTGTTTCTCCCGGCGAACCTAAGAGAGTATATGCGAGAGTCCGTATATTCGCTTTTTTGCATAATTTAAACGCGTTTTCAGTGTCCTGAATTTTTATCTTCTTGTTTAAAATATCGAGTATTTTTTGCGAACCGGATTCTAATCCAAAAGATATCATATAACAACCTGCTTTAGCCATAACTTTCAATAGTTCTTCAGAAACCAAATCAACCCTTGTTTTACAACTCCAGTGAATTCTGATATTTTTTTTAATGATACGATTACATAGCTCGATAATCCTGTTTTGGTTATATGTAAAATTAGGGTCTATAAAATGGACCTCTTTTATTCCTAGCTTCTCAACCACATCTTGAATGTCTTCAATAACCCTATCGACTGATCTTTCCCTTACCTCTCTCGGCAAACTGCAAAAAATACAACCATAGCCGCAACCCCTGCTTGTTTCTATAATAGTAGTCGGCGGATAAATCCCAAAAGGAGGGTGCATCCTGTATCTTTTATTTGGCAAAAGATGCCTAGCAGGAAAAGGGAGCTTATCTAAATCAATAGGATCCCCGGGAGGATTCTCTATAATAGAACCGCCATTTCTATAAGAAACGCCTTTTATAAAGTTTATTTGACTATTTTCTTTTAAGGCGCGGCAAAGATCAAGCATCGCTTCTTCGCCTTCTCCTCTTATTAAAAAATCTACATTACTAAACTTTTTCAGGAGAGTTTCAGAAGGAAAAGCAGTACAGCGCCCTCCTATTACCACTTTGGATAAAGGATTTCTATCTTTGATTATTCCAGCTATTTCAATTCCACTGTTCAAATTAAAAATATTACAACTAATGCCATAAACTGTATAGCCGTCTAAAAATCCTGGCAGATCTTTAATTTGAATCCTTAAGGCCGGTATATCCAGGATCTTTACGTCAAAATTATTTTTTTCTAAGGTTGCTGCAATATAGGCTAATCCTAAATTCGGCAAAGGGTAAACTCCGCTTATATTGCCTTGGATTCTAACAGACGGAGGGGAAATTAATAAGATTTTCATGCTATAATTTATTATTAAGAGAGCGGTTTTTTTTATTTTTAAACGCAAAAAACCGGCTCATAGCTGCTTCGAGATAGTTGCTGATCAGAATAAAAGCCCCATAATACAAATTCTTAAAACTAATCGTTCTTTTCAGGATATGTCTGAAAATTATCCTTGGTCTGACATAAAATGTAAACATCGCCTTTCTCTGTAAATTTACCAAATCCTGACTGCTCATTGTTTCGGGCATATACAGCAAATCACCCTTATCATTAGACCAATCAGTCCAACTGGTAAATTTTTTATATTCATAAATATCCTTTAACTTATTTTTATACTCTTCAAAGAAAGCAGACCCCGGCAGAGGTATGGCAATATTAAACTTAACAATATCGCAATCTAACTCTTTGGCGAACTTGATAGTTTCCTCGCATGTCTCTTTTGTATCCCCGGGCACTCCAAGCATAAATAATCCTAAAGTAAGGAGTCCCGCTTTCTTAGTAGCCTTCATAGCTTTTCTGGCCTGCTCCAAGGTTGTCCCTTTTTTCAAGCTATCGAGCACTTTCTGGTTGCCGACTTCAAAACCATACATTATCAGATGCGCCCCAGCTTCTTTCATTTTAATCAACAATTCCAAGTTAACAAGGTCAACCCGTGTCTCCGTAATCCATTTAATCTTTTTGTTTAATTTCCTTCGTATAATTTCATTACAGAATTCCAATCCCTGATTAACCGAAAATGGAAAATTAGCGTCGTTAAAACCAAAAAAATTTACCTTATATGTCTTATGCATATATTCAATCTCATCTACTATATTTAAAGTTTTCCTGTATCTTGGCCTTTTATAAAACATATCCTGAGAACAAAAAATGCATTTCCATGGACATCCACGCGAAGCAACTAGCGGAATAATAGTATCGTACATAGAAACTAAAGGGCATCCTTTTTTGTAGTAGCCGAGATCAAATAAATGCCAAGCTGGATAAGGTAATTTATCCAAATCTTCGATAGGCTGCCTGTCAGGATTACGACATACTCTCCCGTC
Organism: Candidatus Omnitrophota bacterium; assembly: GCA_030649895.1. Classification (GTDB taxonomy): domain Bacteria; phylum Omnitrophota; class Gorgyraeia; order Gorgyraeales; family Gorgyraeaceae; genus UBA10183. The sequence goes on along the minus strand of JAUSEX010000020.1, from coordinate 8,881 downwards.
TTGAACAAAACTTATGCCTTTTATATCTTTTAAATCACGCCCGTCTCGGAAAGCCAATATAGTATCAAGCGTTGCGTGCTCTCCTTCTCCCCGGACAATCACATCTCCTATATTTTCCTTAAGCAGTTCGTCAGCAAACACCGTGGGATGAATATTGCCTAATATAATCTTGATATCCTTTCTCAAAGCCCTGATTTTTCTTATAATATTTATAACTTTATCCATGACCAGAGTAAGACAGGAAAAACCCACAGCTTGAGGGGATTCCGCTAATATCTTTTGTATTAAAAGTTCGTCATCTATTTTATCCGCATGCTGATCGATGATTTTCACTTCAATCCCATTTCGTTCAAGAACAGCCGCGATATAAGCGACCCCTAAAGGAAGAAGAGGAAGAACAAAGCTCCTATATCTAGAGCTATCCTGCACATGCGTTGAGCACGGATTAACTAATATAACTTTCATACAATGTCCTTTGGTTAGCTGTGGTACCACTCAGGTTCTCTAAGACACATAAACCCTGTAATACCCTCAAATTTTTTTCTTCCCATAACAGTATCTTTAACCCCCAAAAACATCATCTTTAGGGTATTTCTAAAAAACCACCAGTAAAGCCCTCGCTTATGCTTATAAGGCGAAAACAGCCCTCTTATCAGCCAATGAGGCCGATATAAAATATATCTCTTATTAAGCTCCATATTCAATTTAATAAAATCTTTTTCGGATAATCCGCTATTAGAACGCATCAAAGGAGTAGACCAGTCATATTTTTTAAAGTCTTTTTCTACCAGAAGGTTATTTTCTTTAACCTCTTGGTAAAGATATGTCCCTGGAACAGGCGCGATCGGATGAAAAGCAGGATAATCTATATCTATCTCCGCTGCATATTTTACTAAATCCAGCATCGATTCTCTGGTATCAAAAGGCAAACATGTAACAAATGTGCCCTGCCTGAATACATGAGGATATTTCTTCTTGAAAATTAAAAAAACCTCTTTTACTAAGTCGCGGGTATAAACAGACTTCTTCAGCTTTACAAGGTCTTCAGAGCAAACCCTCTCTATGCCAATCAAAGGATGGACCAATCCCGCCCTAACCATCTTTTCCAAGATACCCAAGCGCTCATCTCTTAATACAAAATCTGCCCTTAAGAATGCCCACCAATGTAAATCTTTATAATTCCTCTTCAATAACCCATCACAAAAATCATTTGTCCATTTAGAATCGACATTAAAAGTCGGATCTGCCCAAATGATGTATTTTCTATTGTACTTTTTGTAAACAATATCCACCTCTTCAAGCGCCCTTTCCACGCTCTTACTTCTATATTTAGGCATTACTTCTAATTCCCCTGTTTCTATATCTGTGCTTATATGTTTACCCCAAAATGTCCAAAGGGAACAGAAACTGCATTTATCTATACAGCCTCTCGAATGCTCAAGAGTAGCGCTTTGAGGCCAAAGATAACCAAACGGAGAATACTTCCCCATGGGCATAAGGTCATACGCCGGTAAGTCAAACATATCGAGATCTTCTGCTAAAGGCCTGAGAAGCGTCTTAATTATCCGGCCGTTATCCTTATAAGCAATGCCTTTAACTTGAGATAAATCTTTTTTTTCATTAAGCGTCTTGACTAACTCCACTATCGTCTCTTCGCCTTCAAATCTTACGATAAAATCAACAGGGAATTTAGACAAACTATGGTCTACCATCCAAGAAAAGAAATGCCCGCCGCCAATCGTAATCACGCCGGGATTGATCTCCTTCGCAAGCTCGAATAACCTTACCGCCTCATGGCAATAAAGCGCCTCTTCACCTGCGCCAACTATATCAGGCTTTTCTTCTTTTAATATTCTTCTTAGACTTTCCCACCCTATCTTAAGAGGCGGGCAATCTATAATCTTAATTTCTATATCAGGCAGTTTTGACCTTATAGCCGCAGCTATGCAAGGCAAACCCAGGGGCAGGAGGAAATTATCGGATTCATTTATAAACGGCCAAAGATATCTAGGAGGCCTGATGAGTAATATCTTTTTTATTTCCACATTCACATCATTACCATTTAATGTTTTCTCCTGCCTCTGGCTGCATAAAACTCTGGGATCAATACCTCGTCTAAGAGGCGGTTTTTCTTACCGCTAATTTCTGCGATCATTCCCATCATCAGCTTGGTCTTGTGGCGGAATAATTCGCAATAATACGGATTGGGCTCTTTAGCGTCTTTGCCTGTGAAATAGTTTAGGTTATAACACGATCCGCATCCCATGCAGATTCTTTTCGCCCAGCATTTTTCACAGGATTTACTTGAGCAAATCCTTATATTCAAAAAGGCGTTAAGCTTCTTCTCGTCAATACCTGTATCTACTGAACCAATCTCAAACTGCGGAACGCCTACAAAAGCAGTACATGGATAAATAGTCCCGCTCTGGCCTACTGCCATAAGGCTAAACCCTGCCGAACATGTTCCTACTACAGACTGAATATGATAAAGCCGGCTCAATTGTTTAAAAAACCGGTTAAAATAAGTATTATCGTAAGTTAATCTGCCGCTAAGAATGCCCTTTGTATAAAACACTGCTAACTTCTCATAGATACCCTTTAGTTTCTCAACGCCCTCTTTGCCGCAAAAGAAAGACTGAGTATCTGTTTCAAGTCCATAGCCTGCCTTTTCGCTTTCGCATATCTCGATGCGGTCAAATCCCAGGTTGGACAAAAATTTGAATGTTTTTATTACATCCATAGAGTAAGGGGTAAAGGTTGCCCTTCCCACTATACGTTTCCGGTAATCCTTGCTCAAGGATCGCAGGTTATTCATTATAGTATTAAAAGAACCTCTTCCGTCAAGGAATGGCCGTTGGGCATCCTGAATACTTTGCGGGCCATCAAGGCTTACCGCAATATCAACATTATTATCTATCAAAAATTCTCCAATTTCCTTGCTCAGCAAAGTTCCATTTGTAGCGAGTAAAAATCTGAAGTTTATTTTTTTCTTCCTTTTTTTATTAATCTCTTTGCAATAATATACGACATCCTTTATAAGGCTAAAATTCGCAAGGGGCTCTCCGCCATAGAAATCTACTACCAGGTCAGGCGCCGCCCCTGATTCTTTTATTAACAGGTCTACTGCCTTAAACGCGGTTTCTCTCCTCATCTTGCTGCCGCCGCTTAAAGAATCGCCGTAAGTTCCAGCCTGATTCCAGCAGTATTTGCACCGCAAATTACAATGATCGGTAATATTTAATGTCAGGTCAGTGATCTTTCGGCTGAGCTTTTCTTTCTTACGGCAAGGGGGAGAAAAAAGCGCCCTCCTCTTCTTCAAATCATATAATTTATCAATAAGCCCATTCAGCTTTCTTCCCGGATACTTTCCGCTCAGTTTCCCTTCTACCTCTTTTTTAACATGCGAAGGCATGAGCATGATGGCATCGGATATAACATCGTCGGTTTCAAAGAAATTCCCGCTTTCAATATCAACAGCTAAACTTTTATGCAGAATTTTAAACTGGTGAACTCCCATAAGCTTCCTTTTTTAGAAAAAGGGCCTATTTTAAAATTTCTAAAACAGGCCCTTTTCTTAGAAAAAATTTACCACAAAACCCTTCCACACCGGCAGAAAGCTGCTCGATAACGCCTTTTGCCCTTACTGCGGTTAAGCAATCTAATCATTTAACCACCTCCTTCAATGTTTACATTCTTTTGCATGAAAAAATGTGATTTTCATAGTCTCTTCTCAGCATAGAGTCTATTTTAAGACTAAATTCATTACACCCGCTTTTTCAAACCGAATAAAGTCTATCCCTTTTTCTTCTATTGTTCATCCTCTCTGAAACAAAATAATTGTTTATTGTCGCATGCTTTTATATATTATAGCCTACAAAAACAGGTTGTCAAGATTATTGACGGCCAAAGGTATCTCGGAGGCCTTACCAGTATTATTTTTTTCATTTTTTATTAAAGAAGATTTTGGCATTAAAATAAGCTCTGTAAAAAAACTTAAGCATATTTAATTTAATCTCTGATACAAGAAAATTCTTATTGAGGCCCTGCAGAAAATATTTTCCTTCCTCAGGCAGCAACACCAAGCTTACTTTTATATTCGGGGCTATCCCTATGGGAATTTTGTTTTCTAGGCAGACTTCATACATTCTTTTAAATACGGGTATCATATCTTGCGGCTCGGGAGGATTAGAATTTTCCAAAGCCGTGCCCAGGCATGGCCTGAAAATACAAACTGTAGATACCGCGCCGATTTTAGCAAAATTTTCAATCGCGTTTATTGTATCATGCGAATCTTCCAAACCTGCGATAATCTCGCCAGCTACCCTACCTCTACCGAATATCTTAATGCAGTATTCTATTGCTTGCCAATATTTATTTTGGCCGATATGCTTATATTTACCAGGGCAAATTTCTTCAAATCTTTTCGGATTATTGACCTCCAAACAAAAAGAAATATGGTCTACGCCTATTTCCTTTAGATGATTATACCTGGATAAGTTTGAGTTAGGAGGGCATTGCACTCCGACCAAAAGACCGGTTTCTTTTTTAACTCTTTTTATATAAGGCTCTAACATATCCAGTTCTTCACCAAACAGATATCCTGTATTAAAATGAATAAAGGTAATCTTCTCTTCTTCCCGGGCAGCTTTAATTGTTTCTAAGACATCCTCTATACTTTTCTCGTATTCCTCCGTGCGCCCTACGTTTAATCCTACGGAACAGAACTTACAGTTTACGCTCGGAGTCATCCGCCAAAACTCACAGATTCTGGCCGAGTATATCCCCAGATACGTCCCCTGCATTACTCCTATGCGGGACATAATTTTTCCGGAAGAAGTCTTCTTGTCATAAAATTTCGGCTTGGGCGGTAATTTAACTTTACAAATAACTTCATTGCCTTCCTTGATAAAATAGCCGCTGTTATTTTTTAATAAGACATAAGGCGTTTTTGCTACGAAATGTTCTTCTATGGGTATATTTACATATAGGCCGCCAGGCAAGATAAGCTCCAGGCCGCTGCCTAATCCTCCGCGAGTGCGTAAAATAGAGCGGGCATCATTAGACAGATCACAGCTAACGTCTATCTTAATACCCTTGCAAAATAACTCCAATTTCAATAAACCGGGATTAATTTTCATATTTTAATAAGATATGCAATGGCAAAACCAACCTGCCCAGCTATGAGCATAAGGTACATATGTTTCCATGAAATGTGGTTTTGCTCCAAAGTCAAATCCTGAGGCCTTTTGGTAATTAACTTAGCCGTATATAAGCCCCATATTACAAGAAGAGTAAGAGGCAGCGCCGTTAATTTAATTATATTAGCAATAACCCCTAAGGGAATAAGCATAAATGGGATATAAAGAAAAGGAGATATTATCTTTGCTGCTTTTTCCGGGCCATACAGGATCGGCAAAGTCTTTATCCCGAATTGGCTATCTCCTTTTATATCGCTAAAGTCTTTTGTGGTTGCCGCACCCGTGAGATACAAAGCAAATATCAAACCAATAAACCAGGGTTCAATATTAAATGCGGACTTGACCGCGCTCCACCCGGCAACAATTAAAAACATTCCTCTGGGCAAAGCTATGGCTATATTACTCATAAAAGGATATTGTTTAATTCTAAGCGGAGGCGCTGAATAAAAAAAAGTAATAACTGCGGTTATTAAAATAATAAAAAATAACTGTAGATTTATGAACAGAGACAGGGCTAACGAAATGCAGTAAAGCATGCAAGCGAATAATATCGTAGCCATCTTCGATATTTTCCCGGAAGGCAAAGGCCTGAATGGCTTGTTGACCTTATCTATCTCTAAATCAAAATATTGATTGTTCACATTAGAAGCGGCGTTGAGTATCGCCGCTGACAAGGCGCCCAAAAAACAATAGATATTCGGCGCCGCCCCGGATGCAATTATAGCTCCTGATAAAAATCCCACCATAGGCGCGATTAATGTAAATGGACGAATAAGTTCCAGGTAAATCTTCAATCTATGTATCATAAAAAATTTAGTGATCTCTCGTAATAATATAATCAGCGATTCCCAGTAATATCTCGCCTCTTCGGCCAAAATAACGCAAACTTTCTTTGGCTAATTCTATATTCTTGCCTGCAGCTTCTTTTGCCTCCTCTAGGCCCATAAATAAGACGTAATTCAGCTCATCTTCCTTCCTCTTGGCTTCGCCGCTCATAAACTCCAGGATATCATCCATAATCTGGAAAGCAATCCCTATGTGCTTACCATAACTAGTAAGCAAAGAAAGTTCTTTTTTATTTGCATTTCCTATTATAGCGCCTAATCTAACTGCCGCAGAAATTAAGGCAGCTGTCTTTTTCATATAAATATCTTCTATAACGGCAAGGTCTAATTCCTGGCCTCTGAGGGATATTTCTTTCGCTTGCCCCCCAACTAAACCATATACGCCAAGGGCATTAGAAACTTCTTCGATTAATTTTATCCTTATAGATGGATTTGCTCCTCCGCTCTCCTTAACTAAAACTGCAAAAGCAAGATTTAGCAATGCATCCCCGGCTAAAACAGCTACTGCTTCGTTATATGCCTTATGAAGCGTTAACCTGCCTCTGCGGTAATCATCATTATCCATGCAAGGTAAATCATCATGGATAAGAGTAAAATTATGGACAAGTTCTATAGCGCAGGCAGGCAACATAGCCTTTTCTTTTTTCCCGCCTAACATCTGGGCAGCAGCAATAACTAAAATTGGCCTCAGCCGTTTTCCTGCCCCAAGCACGTTATAGCGCATTGCCATGGACAGCATATCTTTACTTTTGGGCAAGTTTTTATCCAATGCTAGGTTGATTTCTTTTATTCTTTTCTCAAAATATTCTCTTATATCCATCGGCGATCACTTTATATGTCAGTATAATTTATTCCCCCGCCTGCCTATTGGATCGAATCCGAACAATCTCTCCAACCGATGAGGAATCTTTTCAGAAAGGATTGCTAAGCTGGCGACAGCCAACGCTAATTTCTCATTAAAAAGAGCGCAACTTTTCTTATGCGGCAAAGCGGGATCCCCATTAAAAAAATAATTAACATTTAAACAAGAACCCGTCGAACGGCAAAGGCTGAATAAATCGCAATCCCTCTGACAATATTCAAATCGCTTATTCGTCTTTTTAATAAACTTTTGATATTTACTGCTGTCAATGCCATAATTCACATGGCCTAGTTTAAATTCATCTATGCCTAGAAACGAAGTGCATGGATAAATCCACCCATCAACAGCCACCGCAATCTGCCCCTTAGCAGCGGGGCATCCGCCAGAAACTTCATGGTTATAGTATAATCTCTGCATTAGTTTGAAAAACCGGTTAAAGAACGTCTTGCTATAATTTAATTTCCCAGAAACAACATTATCAATATAACGCAATGCTAATTTTTCATACGCTTCATATAATAACTTATAATTTTTTTTTGAGCTAAAAAAACTGGCTTCTTGCCCGGGTAAAATCTTATGGCACGCGTCTTCGCTCTCAAAAATCTCAACTCTCTCAAATCCTAAGCTTCTCAGATACTCGTACAATTTTACCATATCAGAAAAAAACGGGGTTACCGTAGTGCGGCCTACTAGCCTCTTCATAACCGTCTTAGGCATTTTTTTAAGATTTGATAAGATTGTATCAAAGCTCCCGCTATGATTAATAAACGGCCGATTATTATCATGTATGGCTTTGGGACCATCGACACTAACAGCGATTTGCACTCCTTTGCTGAGTAATTTCGCAGCTACAAACGGAGTCAGAAGAGTACCGTTTGTTGCTAATAAAAAATGAAATTTTACTTTCCATTTGGCCTGATTATCTCTGCAATAATCTACTGTTGCCATAAGAGTTTCGAGGTTCAATAAAGGTTCACCACCATAAAAATCAACTACCAGGTCCTTATCGCTACCGCGCAATTTAACCAAGATATCGACTGCTTTTAAGGCAGTCTCTACGCTCATCTGAGCGTTTTTAGAATTTTTCCAGTACTTTTTGATTTTCCCTTTTAAAAATCGCACATTGGAATATTTACCATGATCATTCCAGCAATAAACACAACGAAGATTACAATCTGAAGTTAGATTTAAGGTCAAGTCGGTAAGACAGGCGGATAAATTTTTATCAGCTGCTGAAGATATCTTTTTCTTGGGGTAAGGGAAAAACTTGATTACTCCGGGTGGGATATTAAGCGTTTTTCCTAACGCTGCGATTTTTTGTTCAGAAAAAGCGGCCTTGGATAGCGAAATTTTCTTATTCCACTTTTCTAGCAAAGCATATGTTTCCGGAGACAGGTCGTAAAAATCCCCGGTAGACGTAGAAATACCTACATAACGGCCTAACTTATGTACTAAAACTATTGGCAAAATTCTCTTAATAATAATTAGCCTCTAAAAAGAATATTAAAACCATACTTAACTATTTCATTGTATAGTCTTAATTTTTATTGAATGTGGGCATTAGAATTTTTTTTCAAGTTCAGGGATTCTTACCACAACACCCTACCTGATCGGCAGTAACGAGAAAGCTTTTTCTTGGCTTTTGTAGTTTTATTCACTTTCTTAATCTTCATTGGCTCACCTCCATAAAAAAATTATACCACTAATAAAGTTTAATGCAACTAAAAATAATCGGGATTATAATTTTCAGTATTTGCTCTAAAATTATGTTATGATAGTATATAGTTTAATTCTTCTTATTATTCTATAATAATCAACACTTACGACTATTATCATCCCGTTTTTTCAGCGACAGTGACCTCAAACAGAAGGTTTAATTAACTTTAAGTGTATTATACCTAAAAAGAGTATAATGCTCAAAGGAGGTCACATTGGAACTTATGAATATAAAGAAAGAACGCATAAAACTTACGCCG
>JAUSEX010000009.1 GCA_030649895.1 Candidatus Omnitrophota bacterium | reverse complement strand
GTCACTCTCACCGTCCAATAGATTAAGCTCGGTTGCATTTGAGGTGACTCCATCCAGGATATTCAGTTCGGTTGCTGTAGAGGTAACTCCATCCAGAATATTCAACTCATTTGCAGTCGCAGTGACTCCGTCCAGGATATTTAGTTCGGCTGCTGTAGAAGTCACATTTGTTCCCCCAATATCTAATGTACCGTCTATGGAAAGGGTCGCGCCGGAATCTATATTTAATGTAACGTCTGTTGTCACGCTGTCATTTGTGTCGCTCCTCAGGAATGACCCAGAGTCTATATTGTCTAAAGTAACAGCGTCGATACTTCCAGTCGTAACTATGCCGGCATCATTTACAGTAAACTTACTCACGCCACCGACCTGTAAGTCAATAAGATTTACCGCATCCCATCCAGCCTTGCTGGTTTCAGTGAGATTATATTTTATGCCTGCGTAAGCCTGGTTGCCTTCCGCAGCGCTTGAGTCATTCAGGGTCTGGGTCAATAAAAGCAGATTATCATCGCTACCTGCCGCGATTATCTGGCTAGGCGAGAATGCCCATGCGCCGGCTATTGTCTGGTTTGTATCTAATCGAGCATCCACCCTCGTATCTGTGTAATAGAGATTAGTCACTCCTTCTGTCATATCGTCAGTAGAGACCTGGCCAGCTCCAGCTCCCCAATCTATATGTGTATCATTTATGCCGTCAGCCTTGACGCCTAATATATCGTTTGTAATAGCTATTGATGCGTCATCTACATTTACGCTTAAGGCATTTCCTCCTCCGCCGTCTAAACCACTACCAGCCAGGGTATCTGCAACGCGCAGGCCGGTAGAATTTTCTAACCCGCTATTTACCGCTAAATTAAGCGCTAGCGGAGAACCTACAGTGCCTGAGCCGGATAAAGGCGAGCTTGCGTTAACAGTCTCGAGGAACCCGGTAATAGCAGCGCTTTTTGCGCCGCCTGAATCAGTAACAGAGAATGTATTTGTGTCATCAGTCCAGCTAGCAGAAGTATTAAGTTCATTTGTGGTAGAACCGTCAACCTCGCTCTCAAGAAAACCAGTGATAACCGCGCTCTGTGTGCCGCCCGCGTCCACAACAGACACTGTATTTGTTCCATTATTCCAAGCCATTGAGGTATTGACCTCATTTGTCGCGCTTCCGTCAGCAGCTGTAGCAGAGATCCTGATTTTACCCTGCTCAGAGCTGTCTATAGTAACATTGGAACCCTGTTCCAGCATAACAACGCCGGTTTTACTATTAAGCGATGTAACCTTGCCTGTACCTGTAGAGCCTGCAAACGCGGTAAATGTCCATGTATCGCCAGGCGTACCGCTCAGGTAATAGCCATTAAAATTAGGGTCCCCAAAAGAAATAAAAAGGCTATTGCCTATATCTTGCTGGCCTCCTGTTATCTGCTGTTCAGCTGACCAAACTCCGCTGTTAATCCTGTATTTGAATCTATCGTTAGAAGGAGAAGTGGCTGTGCCTGTTCCATTTGTTGCAATCGTAATCTCATAATTAGCATTGCCTGAGAGCGGAGCCACAGGCACGTAACTACCTAAAGCGAACATGCTTAATAAACCCTGGTTAGACGTCCAGCGGTTTATAGGGCCGATATAGCTTGGGGTATTGGTAGTAACTGCGCTTGCAAGGTCAGCCAAAGAGACCTTTGTCATTCCGTCTTCAAACACCAGTTTATTGTAATAAGTCGAAGCTCGGTCAGGATCTACATATATCCTTGTTTTTCCTGGAGTGTAGGTAGCTTCCTTTACAAATGACATATTCCCCTGGAACGCGGTTTCGTTTGAGGCATGGAAATACCATGTGTCGTCAGCAGTGCCCGAAGCAGCGCTGAATTTGATCTTAATGCCTTCTTTTGCAATGGAATCCCCTCCCAGTAATGCCTCAGCCGTAGGCAAAGGAGAAATATCAATCCCACCATCCTGATAAAGCCATCCAGTGCTGTTATCCATGTAATACCAGCTGTATTTTGTGCCGTCTGTTCCAATCACCACCTTATAGTCGCGCGAAGTCGCTCCGGTATAAGTTCCTGAAACAAAGAGCTGGGTAGACGCGGGTTGCCCATTGAGATTATTCCAACCAGGCCCTGGAGGAAAAACTCCACTGCCTCCCATGGTCGTAGCTCCTCCGCCCATGGCGCCTGTAAGGCCAGGGTCATCAGTAAAGAGTTCAACACCTCTGGCGCGCACAAATTTATCAACAGAGAGAATGCCGCCTTTTTCATCTGACGAGCGGCCTATGCGCAAACTGCCGTAAATAGTCTGGTCGCCTGTATCCACCACTGTGTTAGGCGTATACTCAGGCACGCTTCCGCCAGTTACGATCTGCACTGAATCAAAATATGCCGTGCCTGTTTCCGCTGAAAGTGATATTGTAATCTCGCTTGCCTTAGGGTCAGTGGCAAACTGGCCTTCAAATTTTTTATACTCACTGTCAGTAGTAGTTTGCAGGGCTGTAAAAGGAGTTACTTTTATCGTGGCGCCGGATGTGAAACTCTGGGGAGACGCGTTGCGCGTGCATTTTAAAAATTTATTAGCTCCTCCTGTATCATCCAGGCCTTCATATCTGATGTCTTCAGTCTTCGCGTTCTGGGTAACCCGTATGGTGCCAAATTTAGGGAAGTTGGTTACATCGCTCGCTGAAAGCGACGTGGAAGTAGCTGTGATATCCGCGGTAAGGGTAGTCGTGGTATTCCCTTCAGGCTTTCCGCCTTCTTCACCCTCGATATCAACCTTTGCAGTGCCGCTCGTATCTACGCGCATCTTTACGCCTACGCTATAGACAGCAGAAGGCTTTAAATTTGCAAGAACCTGAGAGATTTTTCCAGGCGCTGTAACAGGCGGGGTTCCTGATGTAGCCGCAGCCATGCGCACAGCGCTTACTCCTTCTGTAAAATCTTCTTTCCATGTATCTGCGTCAATATTTGTAGCGGTAAATCCTGTCTGGAAGAATGTGGGCGCGTGCTGAAATACGTCCCCTGAAACATATGTCCAGTCATCAGGCGCAAAGTTCTGCCAGCCACCCTGAAAGCCAAGACTTTTATTCCACATGCCTCCGAACTCCGTAGCTGTACTAGTAGCTGTTGTGTAAGCTGTATCGTAAGAGTGAAACTGCTGCATGGCGCTGAATGATTCAAATGAACCGTTCTTCACAAGATTTCGGAAGTCCTGCGCGAATGTGCCGCGCGAAAAACGTATTTCATCTGTAGCAGGGTCGTAGATAAGATTTACGCTGCTCGCTCCTGACCCAAAAGTAAGGACAGCTGGCGATGAACCGCGTATTAAAATATCCTGCACGCTTACCTTGTCGCTGAAATAAAATGGATAACTTGCAGTTGAGGTATATGTCAGGGTATCACTTCCTGAACTGTCTGTGAATGTAAATGTCGGGGTTGAGCCAGTGTTACTAAGGGCTAAGGAGCTGAAGGTACCTGCGCTAGCTGTAGTACCTCCGATTATAGAGTTGTTAATTGTGCCGCCGGAAATCGTCAGGTCATCCGCTACCTCATCGTTTGCCCAGTCAAATGGGAGCACGCCTGAATTAGCGACATTATTTTTTGGCACGCTTGTATCGTCTGTGATATAACCGGCGTCATTTGTCCACATTGAGATATTTCCTGTGGCGCCGGTCACTGCGCCTCCTGTTACTGAAAGTGTCCCATCAGTCAGGGTAGTGGCTTTAACAGTTCCGGATACTTCTAATTCCTGGCCAGGGTTATTAGTCCCTATTCCAACCTTATCTGTCGATGTCAAAAGATAGATCTTGGTCCCGCTGTCTGTCCAGCCGCCTGCTGAAGCAGGAACGATAGCATCTGCGTATGTCTTATTAACTGCATCAGTACTTGCCGCAGGCGCAGCTAGGCCTGTTATCTTCTGACTATTCATATCTAATGTGCCGAAAATCTTTGCATTGCCTGAATTATCAACATAAAATTTTTGAGTTGCGCCACCTGAACCTGCGTAAGCGTCTATTAAATAACTTGTGCCTGTGGGTAGGCTTGTTTCTGTAGCTGCAATCTTCAGGGCTGTGTAGGATCCTGTCTTTGTATCGGCTGTATAATTCATCGTAGGAGCAATCTTCAGAGCAATTGCAGCAGTGGTTGAATTTGTCCCGCCATCCTGATACGTAGGCTGAATAGTCGTATTTACAACAGTGCCTGATACGGAAGAATCTGTCTGCGCAACGCTAAGATAATCTGCAACAGTAACTGTCCCTGTAGAACTTGAAATATTGCCCTGCAGATCAGATGTTCCTGTTACAGTAAGGCTACTCAATGTCGTAGAGCCTAATGCAGTGCTGCCGCTTGAAGAAACGTTTGCATAAAGCGTGCCGTCAACTTCTAAATCTCCCAGCACATATAATTCTCCTGTTGAAAGCGCGTTTGCATTTGTCAATTCATTCGCGCCCACTATAACCCTGCCTCCTGCAAATTGCGCGGCAGGACCCGTGGAAGCTTGCGTTACATCCAGGGCAGCTGATGTGCCCGAGTAGTCTAAATCAACATTCGAATTCATGTCCAAAGCGCTGCTCAAAGTAGTTGCCCCGCTTACTGTCAAAGCGCCTGTTACATCCAAGCCATTATTCGCATCTACATTCCCCCCAAATGTAACCTGGTTAGAACTGCCGGATTGTGTAAGTGCATCTGCTACTGTAACTGCTCCGGTGGAATTGGAAATCTCTCCGCGAAGATTTGAAGTCCCTGTGACAACAATGCTTGAAAATGTGCTATTGCCGCCTGTAGAAGCAAGCGTGCCATAGATAGTGCCACTCACTGTTAAATCATTTGACATGGTAACATTTCCAGTGGCATTATCGACTAATACATAATTTGTAGTGCCGTCTGTAACTTTAAAATCGCCTGACGTGGAATCTATCTTCATAACAATGTTGCCTGTGCCCGTAGGGTCAATCGTTACATCGCCGTTTGCGCTGCCTGTAATGCTGCCACTTACAGTTAAAGCGCCTGTCAAAGATGTGTCTGCATCAGCTCTTAAAAACTGCGACGCATCATAGCCATCCAACTTATCTGCATTAATAGCATATCCTACTGAGGTGAGCCGCTGCCTAGGAGTCATTTCGCCGTCTGATTCAACCTCCACTGAATACCAGTATGGATCATTGAAATCTAGACTGCTCAGGGCTGTGCTGTTCCCGAGGAGCATGCTGAATATGCCTCTGGTGACTGTCACTGCCTGAATCTCTTCCCAAAGCGCAGTACCGCCTGATTCTGCGTCATATATCCTGATAGTAACATTGACATCGCCTGTCACAGGATCATCATTGGCATCTGTAAGTTTGCCCTGGTAATTTATATACCTGGGTATCTGCGCCTCAGCCAAAGGCGGCGCAACCGCTATAAAAGATAGCATAAAGATAAGCATCAAGATGTGACACGCTTTTATTCCGCTCAACGCTCTTTTCATGTTCATGGTAATCATTTTAATCGCCTCCTTGTGAGGCGTTATAAATCGCGTCCCTACTTTTCGTAAGGGCGCGGTTTATTGCGCCGTTTCACAATTCTTTGCTTTTTTTATCCTCCCCTGCCTCTCCACTGGAAAGCACAGGAACATTACCAGGTAAAACCTTCCATTTCCTGCTCATCATTTCGCCGTTACTCGCTGGAGTAGCTGAGCGAGCGCCAATGAGCTCCGCGCCCTGATCCTTCACAACCAAGCCTGAAACCATTTTTATATTTTTATTGTTCGCGTAAACCACAAACATTGCCGTTGCCAGAACAAACACTGAAACAAAAGATAAAATTGCAAGGTCATATCTAAATTGCTTTGGCGTAGCAGAGCGAACCCCGGTGAGCTCCGCGCCAGAAAAGATATTAACAGCCTTAGTCTCAATATCGTTCGAGCGAGGCAAAATATCCTTCTCGGCTTCGCTCGAAGAATATCTTGCCGAGTCGAGAACTTTCTGCCCCAGTACTATATTTTTCAATTCCTCCAGCCCTTCAAAGTTTTTATTAAGTCTGTAATATTTTAGATTTGCCTCATCTTCGGTAATCAAGATCCTCATGTCAGTTAATTTCAAGAGCTGCCTTCTTAACGGGCTCAATGATTCCTCTAATAATCTTTCTAGCTCTCTTAAGTAATATCTATCATCTATATGAGAGAGAAATAATTTAAGAATTTTTAATCTGGTCTTTGAGTTAACCAATTTCTCAATCATTTTCCCCTCCAACTTTTCCTAATCCGTGAGTCGGATCGGAAAGAAACATTTGTGCCCTAAAAGGGCACAGCTAAGACAATAAAAAAAGCCCGTTCTTCCATTGAAGAATGGGCTCAAATCAAGCTCTTTTATGTTATCCTTTTGGTAGCTGACAACCATAAGTCCCTCCGGACTTTTAGGCTCTAAAGCTTTGTGCCCCATTCTTTCGAATGGTTTACCCTTATCAATGGGATTTTCGGTGTTTCTACTTTTCTCTCTACTCAAAAGTATATCATATATATGATATAGAGTCAAGATACGTGGCCCTTTCGAGTGAAAAAATATTATTTTAAGCGCTTTTAACCAGTTTTAACTACACTGACTCCAGAAATCACTGTCAATATATTGTGGATATTTTTTTTGGAACCACTATAAGTATACTATATTTCAACATGTTGTGTCAACAAAAATTATCAACACTATTAGCATACCATCCTAATATTAACTCCATTCTGCCCCTTTATGATACAAGTAAATCTAAGTAATATCTAACTTTGGACATAAATAGGGACAGCGACCATTTTTCTGATTTTTTAGTTCATTGTCATTTTGAAAAATGGTCGCTGTCCCTATTTATGAGAGGAGCTTTTTAATGTCAGGCGGAATTTGAGCGGAAAATTCTACAACTTTGTTTTTGGAAGGATGCACGAAGCTTATTGATTTAGCGTGAAGGGCTTGCCTGGATAGGCCCGGGACAACCGGGCCGTTATAAAGCGTATCTCCTAAAATAGGATGGCCTATGTGGGCAAAATGTATGCGGATTTGATGAGTGCGCCCTGTTTTCGGAGTCACTTCAAGCGCTGTAAAATTATTTTCTTTATTTCTGGATATTACTTTATAATGCGTCACCGCTTCTTTTCCATGGTCTCTATCAACCACCATTTTCATTCTATTTTTTTTATCGTGGTTCACGGGTAAATCTATTATTCCTTCGTCTAAATCTACAATGCCCCTTACGATAGCGATGTATTTTTTTGTAACGGTTCTATGTTTTAACTGACTGGAAAGTTTACGCAAAGCGATTCCAGTTTTTGCGACAAGCATTACGCCTGATGTATCTTTGTCTAGCCTGTGGACTATGCCAGGCCTCAAAATGCGC
This sequence comes from Candidatus Omnitrophota bacterium, assembly GCA_030649895.1. Lineage (GTDB taxonomy): Bacteria > Omnitrophota > Gorgyraeia > Gorgyraeales > Gorgyraeaceae > UBA10183. Next base: position 18,579 of record JAUSEX010000009.1, on the reverse strand, counting down.
TGGTAATCGTTTCTGGCTCCAGGCTCAAGGCTCAAGGCTCTAGGTTCATTAAAATCCGTGAGGAAACCTTTGTAATTTAAAAGCGCGTTCACCAGCGTGCCTGAATAGTTTCCGCAGGCAGGATGCACTACCATGCCTGCAGGTTTACTGACTACCAAGATATCTTTATCTTCGTAAATAATGTCCAGCGGCAACTTCTCGGCCCTGGGAATTTTTTTGTCATGCTCCGCAAAGCTTTCTTTTTCCAGATCCGCAAAATTTATTTCTATTTTATCCCCTGCGTTTACTTTGTGGCTGGCTTTAGCAATTTTGCCATTAAGCAAAATCTCTCCCCTGTCTATCATGCCCTGGACAACTGTTCTTGATATCTCGAGCTCCGGCTTGATCCCCACCAGATGCTTAAGGCTCACGTTATCTATCCTTTTTCCGCTGTCTTCCAAAACTACTTCTAAAGTATACATCTATTTTCCTCTCCTCTAAACAACTGGGAATTCAACGATGCCGTTTTTCCGGTAGAATTATCCACAAAGCAGGGAAAATTTAAACCTCCCCTGCTTTGTGGATAATGCATTATAATACAATCCGAACCAGTAATACAAGAAGTTTAATGTGGCATCGTATAAAGGCTCTAACAAGTGGTTTATTTTTTATTAATTTCGCTATAGGCGGGCTAAAACGGTAATAGAGATTAACAAATCTCTTCCCTGCCTCTGATTTCAAAAGATACTCATCTCTGAATTCTTTTAGTATCACAACTTCTCCGGCTAAAGGCGAACCAAACGCGGCGGTAGCAATAAAGCAATTGCTGCCGCCGCCTCCACTGTCGTTGCCGTTATAAGGTTCTTCAGGATTCTCAGGCTGAGAAATGTTTTCAACGCCTGCAATACCAAATACGGTAAAGTGGCTTGTCTTTACAGTAACTATATTTTCATTTGGGAATATTAAAACATCTGAAAGAATTTTCCAGATTCCGCTATTTTCATCATACCAGTAAGCGTCCAGGGTTAGTTCGTCGATAAATTTATCATCTACGATCCCGTCTTCGTTTTCATCATTATATGGTATAGATATAATCATTTCCTTATTAAGCGGCTCTTTGCGGTTATCAAATTTATATTCCCGGTATTCTCCTATAGGTTTATTTTTATTAAACTTAATTTCAGCGTTAACCTGGCCTGGCTCCAATCTTTTTATATTAATGACGTCGTCTTTTTCTAGCGCATCCGCGGGCAGCATCACAGAGGTCCCATCTAAAAGCGTTATCTTTTCCAATCTATCTTTGGATACATTTTTTATATTGTCCGTATCGGGCGCAATAGATCGAGCCTCCAAGGCTTTTTTTCCATTTGCTACGTAGATTGTTTCATGGCACGACATAACTACGCTTTTCCCGGACCTGACATCGAGCCTTGCCATGTAAGCCCCTGAATCATTGTACGTAAATTCTGCCTGAGGCGATGATGTTATAAGGTCAATTACTCCATCGCCCTGGAAATCCCACAAATATTCCGCATCGCTTATCTCGCTTTCAGCTTCAAAAAAGAATCCTGCCGCAAGAGGCGCTTTGCCATTCTTCGGGCTTGGGATAATCTTGCCTTTTTTAATGCCTTCGGGCGCAAAGATTCCAAATCTAATCTCCGACTTAACCTGGCCGGATACATTATTTATATCCGTAACGCGCGCTATAGGCGCGTAAGCGCCAGGCTCAAAATAAGTATGTTTAACCGTTTCGGAATTCAAAGAAGTGTGATCGAATATACCGTCGCCTTCAAAATCCCATTGATATTTCTGGATTAATCTATCGCCGTTTACAGCAGTTTCAAAATTTACCTCTACGGGAACGTTCCCTGTAGCAGGCGATACTAAAGATTCCACACTCAAAGTTTCAGGACCTTCTATTTCAATTAAAACCTTTTCCGAGCTGGTTAATCCATCAAGGCTAGTAACCCTGAATTCCGCATCATATTTCCCTGGAAGAGCGTAGGTTTTAACAACTCCTCCTGATTCCAGGGAATTAGCGTCAAAAACTCCATCCCCGTTAAAATCCCATTCATATTTTGATACGCCCTGAGGACAATACGCATCCCCTTCAAAAAACACCTTGCAGGGCGCAGAGCCTCTCAAAGGAAATGCGTTCAGGTATACGCCCGGAGCGTCTGGATTTTTATCCACATTAATAATAACCGTATAAGCGCTGGTTATTCCTTTTTTGTCAGTCACGCGCAGCGACGCAGGAAAACTCCCCTCTCCTGTATACGTAAAAACAACTTCTCCAGATTCAGGCGAACTAAAATCATATACGCCTTTACCGTCAAAATCCCATTCATACTTAACTATTGTTCCGTATTTATTAACCGGTTCGGAGCTAAAATACACTTCGAGCGGCGCCATTCCTCTTGCAGGCTCCGCGAGTGCTTTTGCCTCGGGTATTACGGCTATCGGGCTGGATACTGCTATTCTCACTCTTTCAGACGCCTTTGCCTTTCCGTCGCTTACAATAAAATTTACAAAATATTCTCCTGCCTGCATTTCTCCGGGCTGCCAGAAAAATCTTTTTGCAAAAGAGTCGAAGACTGCCCCGCGAGGCAATGATCCCGCCAAATAGATAAGCAAGTCTCCTTCCATATCAGCAGCTTCCACAAAAAATTCCAGGACGTCTCCGATAATTACTTCTTTTTCGCCTATCGTAAACAAGACAGGTTCGTGATTTTGTTTTGGCGTCTCTTTTTCGCCTACGTCAAAAAATATTGAGCCCTGGCCGATATCCTTAAAATCATACGCAACTCTATAAATGCCGGATTGGGCTAATTCAGGAGAAAATGACTCTTCAAGATCGTTAACGCCCTTCCGCAGAGATACATCCTCTTCGATAATATTTATAATGCTTGAATCAGGCCTTATTAAATCCGCGCTTAATTTAACAAAACAATTTTCAGCCGATTCAATCTTCCAATTAAGAACCACTTCTTCCGGATATTCATAAATATCCTTGCCGCATCCTGCCTTAATAATTTTAACCGAAGGCGTTTTCGGCTTTTCCCCGTTTACCAAATAAGAATTCAAATAAACGGCTTTTCCCGATTCGAAATATATCCCGTAATAAACCTTCTCTTTGTCATCCAGACCGGAGATATAAAACTCCAGATTTTTTTCTTTCTGCAGGAGAAAATCCATCTTTTTTTCATAATCTCCGCACCTGGCCTCGGCAAAAAGTTTTGCGCCCATGGCTGAACTTAAGTTTTTAACCTTGAGCTTGAAAATATCGGCCTCGGCCCCGGCGACTACGTCAACTTCAAACTTTTCAGTTACATAAAAAGCCCTGATCAGCCTGGCCATATCCTGCGAAGCGGAAGATCTTAATATCGCCTCTATATAATATTTTCCTTTTTCCGCGATAGGCGGGATTTCAAAATTAACCTCAGGCACACCCTCTAAATCAGAAATTTCCACACGTTTTTGAAAACACGCGAAATCGCTTACAGGATATTCATCGTCAGGGGTATAAACCGCGAGAAGCCTGTATCTTAAAAAAGAGCTTTCGCTGTTATATCTGTCATAAAAATTAATATAATAATTAGCGGGGTTATTTACATTAAATTCCATCGCAATATCTTCGCCTGAGCCTCCGCCTTTTGTGTCAATATGCTGGCCCGTATCTTTGTAAAGCTTTAAATACGGCCTTATATTCTGCGGGACATCTTTCAGGCGCACGGTCACGTTGCCAGAGTCAGGTATCGACAATTTGTAAAAATCTTCATCTCCTTTTGCCGCAATGGTGGCGAAGTAATTTCTGCCGAAATCAATAAGCCCAGCGTCTTCTTTCGTCTGATTAGGTTCGTATTCATCCAGGGAATTTAAAAAATTGAAATTCATAGAATAGCCGGCGGAAGAAGAAATATTCCCATACCAGTCTCTTACTAAAAGATAATACAGGCCGGGTTTATCGAATTCCGTTTCGAGAACTATTTGTTCGTTAGCGGAGCCGCCTTTCTGCGACACTATCCTGCCAGGGATAGAAGGATCATATATCTTTATGGAAGGCCTCAGGCCCTGAGGCACCTCGTACATTCTTATATACAAAACGCCGTTTTCCTGGATATTAAATTTAAAAAAGTCTTCGTCTCCGGCGTTATAGATCTTTCCATGTATCCTTGAATTCAGATTGACTGCGCTGGCATTTGTAAACGCGCTATTAGGCTCTGCTTCCTGAAAATCCGGGTATACGGCCGGGTCCGACAGGCAATTAAAACTATTTTCTCCTTCGACTATTTCTATATTTCGCTCTATATCTCCAGGCGAAACAGTCAAAAGGTAGCTCCCTGCAGGTAAATATCTAAAATCAAAGAAGCCGCCGCCAGAAGTTACCGCAAATCTGGTTAAGGCGTCTGAACCGGCAACGCTTACAGGCTCTAACGCTACGATCGAGCCTATTGAATTCTCAATAACTCCGGAGAGGTTTCCGTATTTTGAAGAAGCCATGACGATATCCAGGTTATTGTTCCCGGGGAATATTTCTATATTTTTTGAAACGCTGTCAAAGCCAGCGGCCTTCACATTTATGGCGCGCTGGCCTTTATCAAGATTTTTTAATTTATATTTTCCGTCTTTATTGGAATAAACGCCGTTTATTGCCGCGCCTTTTATAGCCGCTCCGCTATCGTCCCTTATTACCCCGCACAAATCCCATGAATCAAATTCCGGGAAGACCTTAATATCAATATAACTTCTCTCTACAGCCCCGCCTTTATTGTTAATTTTAACGCTCGCGGATATAACCTGATTTTCCGAGAAACTATTTTCCATGTCTATGACCAAATCCATGTCCGAGCCAAAGAGGGCATAAGAATCTATAGCGGTTTCTATTTCTTCACCATCATCTATTAAAAGCCTCGGGACTTCGAAACATATACTTTTATACCCGATAAGCCTTGAATTGGAAAAAGCGCTAAGCTTAGCCTTGCATATCCCGGTTGAAACATCCTCCGGTATTGTAAAATTCTGAAATAACGTCCCGGACTTGCGCTCAGCTAATTTCATCTCCGAAGAATGATAATAAATCTGCCCGTTATCTGAATCAGTTACATCCAGGACAATTGCAATATTAAGCGCGGCTTCTGTTTTATTTTCCAGGTCCATTGTCATGGATACCGCCTCGCCCGGCGAATAGCTCTCCTTATCGGCAGCAATATTCACGTCCAGGCCCGGTTCAAACACATTTATGCCGCGCTCGGCTTTGCCTATAAAAATATTTTGCGAAGAATAGAAGTCCGAACTCAAAAGGTCTACGGATACAGCGGTTATCTTCTTATCAAATGATACGGTTTTATTTGCGGGGACCGTGATCGCGTCATTAAATTCTATTTTATGATGCGGAAGGCTTGCTTTATATTTTATTGACTCATCCGCGGAGGTATTGTTTCTTATATGAAACGTAAAAACGGCTTTATTTCCTGAAATATAATTTTCGCTGTCGCTTGTTATGTCAAAAGTAAAATCTGGATTTTGCGGAATGCCCTGCGGGGGACAACTGAAAGAAAGGTAGAATCCTTCCGCCCGGGGCTGGATAATCCTTGAATCAGCATCGTAGAGAACGTAGTCTATGGAGTAAATGCCGGGCTTCTCCAGGGCAGGGCCTGATCTATATACCGCTTCGCTTGAAACAGCCCTCTCCAGGATTTCTCCTCCGGGCGACCCCAGGATCATCTCTATCTTATTAAACTCTCTATTTACCTGGATCTCCTGCTCAAAATCTTCTCCGGTTTTATATTCGGGCAGGGTTTTGCAGGATTTCGCCCATCTCAGAATGTCCCTTATTAAATTAATCTCCGAAGAACCCGCCTGGCCGTTTAAATACCCCCAGTCTGAATACATAGACGAAGCTATGACAACGCCTTTGCCGAAATTATACATAAACATCGCGGGCATCTGATTCTTTGACCTTCTAAGCAAAACTGTTGCGCCATCCGGACAGGCTGTAAAGTACCCGTCTAGCTTTATGTCAGGGCATAATTCGTCCTGCGAACTTAGCATTTGATGAAAATTTTCAATATACGCGGCTTTTGTATGGCATGACGCATCCTCCTGCCAGCCGTATGCTTTTATCTTCCCTCCGGGAAGGGCGTTGAAATCGTAACCATATTGCTGGGTAAAACATACTACAGTCCCGCCATTTTTTACATATTCAGCAAGCTTGTTTTTAAATATAGCTGAATGCGAAAGGCCTGAAAGCCCGCCGGTAGGAATTACGAAAACTTTTTGTTCGTCCAATATATAAGGTTCGAATGTCTGGTCTATGACCCTGACTGGCTCTCCTGCCGCTTCAACTATCAATTTCCTCATTTCATTGCAATAACCATTTGCCAGTACAGCTATATCAGGAGACTCTAAATATTCCCTCGATGCATACGCGTAATAGTCGCGGAGCAGCTTATTTTTTCCGCCAAGGGCTTCTTCCCGCTTATCGATAATATTATCCATATCGCCGCCGGTTGATATTTCCGACTGAGCTGTTTCAAATGAAGCGAGTATTTCCCAGTATTTCAATAAATACGTTTTATTTTTCCTGGCCGCAATTCTTAGATATAAATCAAAAAGCTCTCTCGGGCTTACATCTACGCCTTTAGCGAAATCTATTGTATCGAATGTATCGTCAGGATGGTCTATGCCTGGGCCTGACAAAAACGCCAATTGTTTATTTTTGTAGGGTTTGAATCTTTTAAAAAAAATGCTTTCCTCGCCTTTTTCCAGTTTATCGAGCATTGCGGTAAAGACTGTTTCGCTATAACAGAAATTAAAATGGTCTATGCCCAGAAAATATTCATACCCTATGTCATCCCTGTTTCCTATCACAGGGCTCCAGTCGCCTACTACCCAGTCTTCGCTTCCAATTGCAATGAATGTCCTTATGCGCTTATCCGGCCCAAGGTCTTGTATGCTCCTTAAGAACATGCTGTCAGGCGATAGCTCCTTTCTGAGGTTTTCGGATTCCATGCGGCTGCCGGGTATCCAGATTTTATTCTCAGCTAACTCCAGGGCGTATTGATAAGCAACCACGCTCTGGGTAAAAACAGACGGGATTATGCCAAGGATATTTTTAATATTAGCTACCAGGCCGGTAGACCCGTTATTTGGCGGGGCAAGTTCTATCACCGTTCCTATGTTGTCCCTGTAAGGCACGAGCCCTATTGAGCGGGAATAAGCTGTTACCGCAAGGGCGCCGGTAGAATGGGTTATCACATCCGCTTTTTTATAATTTCTATTTGGAAGATTTTTATTAAGATAGCTCATCCCCTCTTGCAGGGCCAGGCCCACATCGTCACCTAAATCACCTACCCCGTAACCCCATGAATTGCCAACAACCGGCGCGTCTATCTTATGATCCCCGTTTGTATCAACGGGATTCCCGCGCATGTCCACGACTATCACATCGTAACCGTTTTTTCTGAGGTTTTTTACATAGTCCTTTTTTTCATTTTCGCTGTACCACGATGATCCGTTCGAATTAAATCCATGCACTAATAATACCGGCTTTTCTTTAAGGCTGCCTGAGGTATTTTCGTAACAGTAAATATTTATTTTTGCGCCTTTAGTGCTGTCAATGGTTATAGGGGCGGGGCTGCTTGATTCATCCAATGCAAATACGATATCAGAAAAAACTACAAAAAATAAAAAAGCGGCTAAATAAACAATCGGCTTCATAAGTCCAGGATTAAAAGATCGCCGTCTTTAAGAAGGACCTTCTTACCGTACCTCTCCGACCGATCCGATATCTCGGCTCTATTGACGGGATCGAAAGGTTTTCTTCGTAATATTACATCCCTATCTGTTTTCGGCCTTTTATCTGTCCCGTCCGGATTGATCGTCCAGAACATGAAATTTACAGCTCGGCTAGCCCACATATCGCTTTTTGATAACTTCTGGCAAAACGATATGCGGCCGTCAGCAGTCCATTCAGGCGAGATCATGTCTATCTCAAAAAAATCCTTCCAGTTGCGGTTTTTAAAAAATCTGGCTATGCGATTTGTAGGCGAACGATCCTGAAATGTGAGCTTTTTAAGGTTTTTGCCGTATATGTCCACTACCCAGATATCCAGGTTTCCAGCAGAAGTTATTGCGGAAAATGCGATTTTTGATTCATCGGGCGAGAGTTCAAAGCTTGATATCTTTACAATATCTTTTTTGGTATAGCTGGCTTGTTCGCAGCCACATCCCGTTAGAACTACACAAAGAATTACCGCCTCCAGCGCTAATCTCAGCATGCGCCCCTTTAGGTATGCATTATTTGTGTTTTTTATTTTTCTTGCGTTCCTTATGCAACGCGTTGATCAACGGATAATAGATGCCTATATTTGTCGGGCTGGATTCCTTAAGGATACTGATTATTTTCTTTTTTTTGTAATCAGACGTGTCTAACCTTTCATCTTCTAATAAAAGCTCGTACGCCTCTATATCGAAAACCTCTGCTATGCGGGAAATTATATACAACGTGGGGAGTTTATTGCAGCTTTCTATTCTGCTGATATACGTGGGGTGAACATTTATTTCCAGCGCCAATCTCTGCTGCGTCCATCCTTTAGAATTCCTGACAACCCTTATTCTATTGGCTAATATACTGCTAACCTTGGCTATGCTCATAAAATTACCTTTCATTATAAATAGGCGGACTATTGATGTGAATAAAAATAGGGGCACATTATAATGCCTATTAGGAATGTCGTTTCGAGTTAAATAGGAACAGCGACCATTTATATAGTCATTAATTGATAAATTGAAGACAGGTTTTTTATCAAAATTATATCTAAAACAATAAATCCTTAAAAATTTTTGAAAGAAAATTGCCCCTTTGCAGTGTCTACATATAAACAAAGGGCTTGTAGCAATACACCCAAAACCAGGAAAGGAGATTTATGCCGCGTATAGCAAGGGTAGTGGCAGTTGGACATCCTCATCATATTACCCAAAGGGGTAATTACGGTCAAACTGTCTTTCTTAGCGATGAGGATAGAAAGATATATTGTGCTTGGATTGACAAGTATAGTGATAAATATGGCCTTTCCTTATTAGTGGACTGTTTAATGCCCAATCATATACATTTTATAGGAATACCTGAAAAAAAGGATTCTTTGGCGAAGACTTTTAATACTGTGCATATGAGATACGCACAATACTATAACGAAAAAATGAAGACTAAAGGGCATTTATGGCAAGGCAGATTTTATTCCTGCGCATTAGATGAGGATCATCTCATAGCAGCAGCAAGATACATAGAAAGGAATCCGGTAAGAGCGCAGCTTGTAAAAAAACCCTGGCAATGGAAATGGTCAAGCGCATCCGCACATATCGGAGTAAGAGATGTTGAAATATTGAAGCTGAAAAATATTTTTGAAATCATAGATATGCAGCATAGAACATGGAAATCATTTATAGATACAGAAGATAATAGTGAGGAAATTAAAAATATAAAAAAATTTACCCTTACTGGGCGTCCATTGGGTAAAAAGTGCTTTGTCGAAAGTTTAGAAGAAAAATTCGGGAAAAGATTACGAGCATTACCAAGAGGCAGGCCTATAAAAATATAAGGAGAAGGAAAAGGAAAAATGGTCGCTGTCCCTATTTAAATCTCCCTATTTAAATCCCGGGGTTGTTGAATTATTCATAATATATGCTATAATTTAGTCTTATGGATAACGCAAAAGATAGAACTTATCAGGAAGAGCTGGCTAAGACAAGGACTGAGCTGGAGATGCTTTATGAGATAGGCAATGCCATGCGCACCACTCTTAACCTGGAAGAGATTCTTTATATCATACTGACAGCCGCGACTTCGCATACCGGCCTGAGTTTCAACAGGTCAATGCTTTTTCTCGTGAACAAAAAAGAAAACCGGCTGGAAGGCAAGATGGGCATAGGCCCTGACAGCGCGGAAGACGCCTCTAAAATCTGGACTCATATAGAGAAAAATAAAATCGGGCTGGAGGAATTGATCGGCGTAGAGACGCAGCTTGACCATCTTAAAAAATCCAAACTTAACCAGGCGATAAAATCAATCAAGATACCGATCAGGGAAAATTCCGGCATCATAGCCCTCACAGCTTTGGAAGGCATGCCTTTTATAATAAATACTCCTGAAGCAAAACAAAAAGTGAAAGATGAATATTCCATTCTTTTGGATCTGGATGAGTTTGTAACAGTGCCTTTAAAGGCGAAAGATAATGTAATAGGCGTGCTCCTGGCAGATAACAGGTTCAATCAAAAACCTATAACTACCGACGCTATAAGAGTGCTTACAATGTTTGCTAACCAGGCAGGGCTCGCGATTGAAAACTCCAGGCTCTACGAACAGACTGTGGTGCTTTCAAATTCTGATTCCCTGACAGGTTTGTGGAACCACGGGTATTTTCAATATCTGCTGGGAGAAGAGACAAAAAAATCAGCGCTAGTTAAATCATACTTTACACTATTTATGATTGATATAGACAACTTTAAAACCTTCAATGACACCTATGGCCATCAGGCAGGTGACAATATCATAAGGAAGATCTCCGAGATATTCAGAGATGTCTCAAGAAAAATAGATATTGTAGCGCGCTACGGCGGAGAGGAATTCGCAGTAATACTTCCTATAACTAAAAAAGAGGAAGCGCTCATATTGGCTGAACGCATAAGAAAGGCTGTTGAAACAAGCCCCAGCCTGAAAAATATAACCATAAGCATCGGCGTGGCGTCTTACCCTGAAGACGGACAAAAAAAAGAAGATATCCTGGCCAGAGCTGACAAAGCCTTATATGAGGCTAAGAGATCAGGCAAAAATAAAATCTGCGCTTAACCCCCTTACGCTTAAACCTTTGGTTCCACCTGCTGCTCTACCGCTTCCTGTTTTTTAGAATCCGAGAATTTGACTGAGACGACCTTTGATACGCCGGACTGCTGCATGGTGATGCCATACATCACGTTAGCCTTATCAATGGTCTTTTTGTTGTGGGTTATTACGATGAATTGAGATGTGTTAGTGAACATATCAAGGCTTCTGGAAAACCTGTCAACATTTGATTCGTCAAGAGGTGCGTCTATTTCATCCAGGACGCAGAACGGGCTGGGTTTTACCTTGAATATCGCGAAGATCAGCGCGACCGCGGTAAGGGCTTTTTCGCCTCCTGAAAGGAGCGATACGTTTTGAAGCCTCTTCCCGGGAGGCCTGGCAACTATTTCTATTCCGCATTCAAGAACATTTGTATCGTCCAAGAGTATCAGCTCTCCATCACCTCCCCCGAAAAGCATTTTAAAGAAGTTCCTAAACTCACCCTGTATGCTGTTAAACGTTTCCACGAAAAGGTCTTTTGTGGTTTTATTGATCTTACTGATCGCCTCCATCAGGCTGTCTTTCGCCTTTAAAAGATCGTCTCTCTGGGTTGTCAGAAATACAAACCTGTCCTGGAGCTCCTTATTCTCCTCTATTGCGACCAGGTTTACGGCTCCCATGGCATCCAGCTGAGCCCGCATATCTTCTACATTGGTCTTCAAGGCAACCTTATCCACCGCCTGCCAGTCTTCTGCCAGCTGAAATTCTCCGAGCTCTGTCTTGTAAATATCCCTTATGCGCTGCGTAAGATTTTCTATGCTGTAATTTAATTCCGCCTTCTGCAGATCCACAGAATGCGCGTTAGACCTTATGTCATTTATCTGCTTGTCTATCTCCTTTAATTTAGTCTCGTAAGACGCTGCTTTGCCTGTTATCTCGGCGCACACAACCTCTACATCGCTCAATTCTTTATTCCTTCCTGAAGTTTCCTCGGATAACTCATTTATGCTTTTCTCAAGTTCTTGTATTTCCGCAGACAGCTCATCTATTTTTTTAATAGAGCCTTCGATTTCTATTTTCCTGGACTCTACATTATTTTTAGCATCGCTCAGGGATGATTCCAGTATTCTTAATGTGCCGGAAAGGCCTTCTTTTTTGCTCTCGAGCGAGCCAAGTTCAGTCCTCGCCTCTGCAATCTCTACGAGGAGCCGCTCTTTTTCTTTTGCGCTTTCTATTAGAAGCCTCTCGCTGATATGCGTCTTTTCTTCGTTAATCTTCGCTTCATTCTCAAGCTGCGCCAGCGTATTGGAGGAAGATTCTTCTTCCTGTTTCAGGATAAGGATCTCAGAATTTACCTCGTCTATTTCAAGGTTCACCAGAGATATCTCGTCCTCTACGCCTTTTATGTTTTCTTCCATATTAGCCTTATTGCTGGAGGTATTGGCTAAAAGTATGTCTTTTTCGCTTATTACGGATATAAGCAATTCAAGTTTAGTTTTTAACTCGCCTTCTTCTTTTTCTTTCCCCGCCTTTTCTTCTTCGAGCTTTATTGACCGGCCTTCCAGCTCGCTTATGACCTGGCGCATGTCATTTATCCTGGCGTCTCTGTTTATCAGCCCAAGTTCTTCCTTCTTAAAGCTTCCTCCTGTTATAAAACCATCTTCAACCACTTCGCCTGAAAGCGTAATAAATCTAACCCTCTCGCTGCCTTTTGTCACATCCATAAGCGCCATGGCATCCTTGAGGTCATTAACTATAAAAATATTCCTTAATATGTTCCTTAATATGTTCTTATAGGGGTCATCCGTATCTACAAAATCTATTGCCTTGCCTAAAATGCGGCTATCAGGGACAGCGACCATTTTTTCAAGTGATGAAAAAATGGTCGCTGTCCCTATTATAAATGAGGCCTTGCCGCATGAATTTTCTTTAAGATACGCTATGGCTTTGTCCACGGATTCCATGGTATCTATCACTATACTCTGGAGATATTCAGACATTGCGATTTCAATTGCGACCTCATAACCTCTTTTGGCTGTCAAAAGGTTCGCAAGGCAATCTTTTACCCCGACTATCCTGGGCTGGTTTCCGAGTATCGCTTTTACGCCCGCGGAAAAACCTTCATACCTGAGCCTGGCTTCTTCCAGAAATTCTAATTTTGATTTATTGGACGCCAGGTCCGTTTGTATCTTTTTGGATTCTTCGATAAGCAGATCTATCTGGCTACTGATAGACGATATTGAGCCGGCGATAGAATCTCTTTCTGACTTAAGGCCGGCTGTATCTTTTTCGATTGCAGTTATTTCAGCAACTATTTCCCCTAACCTTGCCTGCAGGTTGGTTTTTTCATCCAAGATAGCTGATTTTTCCGACACAAGCCTCTTGAGCCTCATGTCATGGGTTGAAATAGTGGTGGATATCTTAGCTACCTGGTTTCTAATCTTCGCCTGCCTGGAAGCAACATCTATAATATTCGCTTTTGAAGTGGACAGCGTTGTCTCGCTTGTCTTTATTGCTCTGGAAACTTCTTCGAATCTTTTTTCTTTCTCCGTTACCCTGCTAAGCCTGTCGCTGTCTTCTCTCTCAAGGACAGATATCTTTTCCGTAAGCCCGGCTATTTCTTTTTCCTGGGATATCAGTATGTCCGTAGCTTTTTTTATCTCAGCCTCAAGGCCTGACCTGCGGCTGGTAAGCTCCTCTATCCTCTCCTTGTTCATGGAGATTCTATCCCCGGCGCTTGAAACCTCGGAATTAAGCTCTACTATCCTGGATCTAATGTCTCCCCTTCTTGTTTCAATCTGCGACCTGTCGCGGTTCAATAACGACAAATCCTGAGACAGCCTGTTTAACTCCGCGCTGAGCTCTGATTCTTTTTGCTTCAGCTCGCTTACATTGCCGTCAGAATTAACGTTTTTGCTTTTCAATATCTCAAGTTCTATCCTGGAAAATTTCAGCTCAAGCGATTTCAGCTCTTCATAACGGCCTTTATAACGCTCTGCCTTCTTGGCCTGGCGCTCTATTGAATTTATCTGGCGCTTCACCTCTACTATAATATCGTTTATCCTCAATAGATTCTGTTCGGTTTCTTCCAGCTTGCGCATCGCTTCTTTTTTCTTTGCCTTGTATTTTGTGATGCCGCTGGCTTCTTCAAAGACCTCGCGCCTCTCTTCCGGCTTTGAGCTCAGAACCTGGTCAATCTTTCCCTGCTCGATAAGGGAATAAGCGCTCGTTCCTATACCGGTGCCCATGAAAAGCTCGCTGATATCTTTAAGCCGGACTTGAGTCTTATTTAAAAGATATTCGCTCTCGCCTGAGCGGTAGAGCCGCCTGGTGACAGTGACTTCGTCGTATTCTATCGGGAGTATCCTGTCTAGATTGGAAAGAGTGAGGGAAACTTCTGCGAAATTCACAGGCTCTTTGCCGTCGGTGCCGTTAAAAATAACATCTTCCATCTTGCCGCCGCGCAAGACTTTTGCGGATTGTTCTCCGAGGACCCATTTTATGGAATCAGCGATATTGCTATTATGGACAAATATGTTATCTGCAACAAAATTATGCGCCTCATCTACGCATAAATCATATACCCACTCTTCGGGCTTAACCTTTTCTATCTCTACTATCTCGTCCCAGAATATATCAGAATCCGCTATTTTTCTAAGTATGCCTTCCAACTCAATACACTCTGCGCCTGCCATGTCATTTTTATTTTTATTAACATAGTCTATAATTTCACAAATCCCTGCCCTGGAAGGCAGGCATCCGTTTCTATAATATACCTCAAGTTTTGGACAGAGTTTCTTGCTTCTCTTTATCTTTACGCCTGAATCTTTTACAAATCTTCTGATTAGTTCATTTACGTTCGGGATAAGGTCTACATTTGGATTGGAATTAGACTTAAAATCTCTTAATAATTTTAGCTTATCCTGCTTTTTGCCTTTAAAATCTAAAATCTTTGACAGATTTTTAAAATTATCTATACCGTAAATATAAACTGAATAATATGGCCTTTTTATTTTTTTCTTTGTATTGGTAGCGCATTTCATCTTCTTTCTTATTACCGACCATATGCCAAACCTCAAAAGCAGACTGGAAATATCATTAGCCAAACGCCTGCTTGCTGTGCAATATTCAACATACACTGTCTTCTTTTTGTTTTTACCCTCTCTGAAAGATACATACCCATCACCCTCAAAAAGAGCTGAAAGAAACTCTTTAACAACCTCGTTATCCGCGGAAAATACCTGAGCCGGCACTTTCTTATACGCGGATTTCTCAGAAATTCCTATACCAAACACTCTATCTAACACTTTACACAAGGCATGAGAAAATATCAGCACGTCCTCTGTGCCCTGTTTCTTGTAACAAAATTGCTTGGCATCCACCCCAAACCCATTTTTTGCGGTTCTGACAAAATCCTCCACCACCTTTTTATCCTCATTTACAAACCAGACCTGATTAGAAGCTGTATTTCTGCCCTCTGAGATAACATAGCCGAGGAATCTTGCTATTTCTTTATCGATTCTTTCCGGAAATTTAATCCTGCCTGTCCCGCTGGACTTCAGTTCAGATAAAAGAAGTGTTCTATCCTGAGAATTAAGCCTTAATAATTTTGTAAAATGCGCTATATTTATCGCCTGCCTGTCAAAAACTGTCCGGAATTTATTAGAATCCAGCATCGCCGCGCTAGCCAGACCGGTTAATCCATTATGATTAAGTTTCAAGGTATTGACAAAACCCTCTAATTTTTTTGAATAAGGCACATAAACAGAATCCTCTGCCTTAAAATTCTCTAGCGCCTCTATATCGTAAAGATTGGTATCCTCAGAATGAACAGTAAGTTTTCTTGGCAGGGCTATCCTCAAACCTTCTTTTAACTCTTCCGCTTTTATATCCTTTAATGACCCATTCTCATTCAATATGAAAAATGGGTGATAATGAGTGGTTATTACCTCGCGGCCAGATCTGGTCCTGACCTTTAATAAGAATTCAGGCGACTTCCTTTTTATAAAAGCGCTGACCTTTCTGGCTTCTGTCTTCAAAGTAACAGGATTAAGAGAAAATACCTTTATACCCGGGATTTCTTCATAACTACAAAACCCGTCATCTAAAATCTGTATATTTTTTGAATTAGCCAGGCTGGACTCTACTATATCCCTGATCGGCCTGATTTCCCCGTTAGCTAAATACACAAGGGTATTGCCATGGACACATTTGCCGCAGCCGTTCGGGCCGACAATGGCTGTGATGCCGGGCTCAAAATCCAGCCTGGTCTTATCGGCGAATGACTTGAAACCAAACAATTCTAAGGACTTGAAATGCATTTTTTCTCTATTTTCCCAACAACTCTTTAAATCTTCTGGTTAATTCCGGCACTACTTCAAATATATCTCCTATTATACCATAGGTCGCCATAGTAAATATAGGCGCATGAGGGTCTTTATTTATGGCCACTATTATTTCCGAAGACTGCATGCCCACGAGATGCTGGATCTGACCTGAGATACCGCAGGCTATATAAATCTTCGGGCACACTGTCTTTCCGGTCTGGCCTACCTGATGCGAATAGGTTTTCCATCCGCTGTCAACTGCCGCGCGCGACGCTCCCACAGCTCCGCCCAAAGCCTTTGCCAGGTCTTCAATGATTTTAAAGTTTTCAGGAGACCCTAAACCTCTGCCGCCTGAGACAATCACGTTTGCCTCTGTCAGATTAACCGTCTCCTCTATTTCTTCTACGATATCAAGAAGCCTGGTCCTTGAAAAATAAACATTGTTGTCATAACTTTTTTCTATAATCTTTCCCTTGTGATGTTTATTTTCAGGCGCCTCTTTCATTACTTTATGCCTTACAGTCGACATCTGAGGCCTGTGATTAGGGCAGATGATGGTAGCCATAATATTTCCGCCAAACGCCGGACGGGTTTGCAGCAAAAGTCTTTCTTTTTTATCTATATCAAGCGCAGTGCAGTCTGCTGTAAGGCCTGCGTGAACGCCTATAGCTACCCTGGATATCAATGACCTGCCTATGGAACTGGCGCCGCAAAGCACTATCTCAGGCTTATACTCTTTTATCAGCTGAATCAATACCTTTGAATACGGCTCGTCCTGATAATGCTTTAATTCGTGAGAATCAACGAGATATACTTTATTCGCGCCTCTATGAATAATCTTCTGCGCCTCTCCTTTAATATTTTCGCCCAATAAAACCCCGCATAATTCAACGCCAAGCGTATCAGCCAGCTCCCTGCCTTTGCCCAAAAGTTCGTACGCAACGCTCTGCACAACGCCTTTTTTCTGCTCGCAGAATATCCAGACGTCTTTATGTTCTTCAAATTTTTTAGGAAACGCGATGTCTGTCGGGCTTAGCTTAGTAAGCACTATGGCGTCAAACTTGCACGATTCTATGCATACCCCGCATAATGTGCATTTATAAAGGTCTATGACCGCCTTTTTATTTGTTATTTCAATGGCGCTAAACGGACAGGTCTTGACGCATAATTTGCACCCGGTGCATTTTTCATTGGTTACCTTTATAGACATATTTTACCTTTTGGCTCACCTACGGGGTGAGCCAGGTTAAACAAGCTCTGTTTTCAATAATTCCACTAATTTCGCGCTTACGTCTTTTGCTTCGCCTTCCAGGATCTGACCGCCTTTCCTGGGAGAAGGCGTAAATATCTTAACGACCTTGGTAGGAGAACCTTTGAGGCCCAATAAATCAGGATCAGCGTCCAAGTCTTTTGCCTCCAGCTTTTTAATCTCTATTTTCTTGGCCCTCATCTTGCCTTTTAAGGAAGGAAGCCTTGGTTCATTTATCTCCTTCACGACAGTAATAAGGCATGGCAAAGGAGATTCAACGATATCATACCCCTCTTCCGTCATCCTTTCAGCGCGTATAAAAGAATCCTTAATCTCCTCTATCTTTTTAACGAATGTTATCTGCGGTATATCCATAAACGCGGCAATTCCCGGCCCTACCTGAGCAGTATCCCCGTCTATTGCCTGTTTTCCGCAAATCACCAAATCAAATTTTCCGATTTTTCCAATAGCCTTTGAAAGCGTATAGCTCGTCGCCCAGGTATCGCTTCCGGCAAATGCCCTGTCAGACACAAGCACTGCTTCATCTGCGCCAAGGGATATCGCCTCGCGCAACGCCTCTTCTGCCTGAGGAGGGCCCATTGTTATTATCGTTACAAGACCGCCGAATTTTTCTTTGAGCCTGATAGCCTCTTCGATAGCATACATGTCAAACGGGTTTATAATACTTTGAACCCCTGAGCGCACAAGGGTATTTGTCTCAGGATCTATTCTAACGTTTGTGGTATCAGGGACTTGCTTTATACATACGATAATATTCATATTCTCCTTACAAAAACCGTTCCCGTTCTCCGATCGGGATTATTATCCCGATCGGAGAACGGGAACGGTGATTCATTTATTTTGAAGCTGTTTCCTTTATTAGTTGATTCGCGATAATGCTACGCTGTATCTGGTTGGTGCCTTCGTATATCTGCGTGATCTTTGCATCGCGCATATATTTCTCTATCGGATAATCTCTCATGAACCCGTAGCCGCCGAATATCTGGACGGCGTCCACTGTGACCTTCATCGCCACGTCGCTTGCGAAGAGCTTCGCCATCGCTGATTCTTTCGCAACGCCCTTGGCGCCCGAATCTATCATCCTCGCCGTAGCGTAGACCAACGCGCGAGCCGCCTCGATCTGCGTGCCCATATCGGCGAGCATGTGCTGGATCGCCTGGAAGCTCGATATCGGCTGGCCGAAC
>JAUSEX010000031.1 GCA_030649895.1 Candidatus Omnitrophota bacterium | reverse complement strand
CGTTATATTTTTTGTACTCTATCTCAGGATTTATGCTTATGGCTTTTTTGAAATTCTCTTCAGCTTCTTTTATTTTATTCTGTTTCAGATAGACAAGGCCTAAGCCTTCGTAAGGGCAGGTGTAAGTTTTATTGTTGATAGTGAGGGATTTTTTTAATAGTTTTTCTGATTTTTTATTTTGCCCCCTATTCATATATACCGTCCCCAGTTCTGCTAGGGCATATTCATTATTAGGATCGATCTTGAGAACTTTTTTAAAACACTCTTCTGCCTTATCATATTTTTCTAACCAATTATAAGAATTTCCCATTCCTAATAATCCTAATATAAAAAGAGGATTCTCTTCCAAAACTGCCTTATAGCATTCAATAGCTTCTTTGTGCCTATGTTCATTAGCGTTTACCCACCCAAGGCCTAACATGGCAAATCTCCAACTATCCCTTTTTTTGACACCTTCTTCAAAATAACTTTTTGCTTTGGGGTAGTCCTTTCTGGCATTATAAATATGGCCTAAACCTGCCATTGCAAAACCGCTGGTATTATCTTTTTTAAGCAGATCATTAAATATCGCCTCAGCAGTATCATATTCTTGTCTCATTATTAGAATAAACCCCCTTAGTTCTAATACACTTTGCCTATCAACATCACTAAACACCAAGCTTAAAGCCTTTTCTATGTTTTCTTCTGCCTTAACTACCTTTCCTATGTCAAAATAATACCATGCGATATCGTAATATCCTCTATACGCATCTGGTTCTTCTTTAATTACGTTTAGAAAACTCTGCTCTGCTAAGCTCGGTATTCCAATTTTCTCATAGACATTTCCTAATCCTTGATAAGAGCAGGCATAATTAAAATTAGTAGGTCTTTCTAACGATCTCTTAAACCATTTTATGGCTTCTTGATAATCTTTCATGTTAAAATAAACCCTGCCTAATCCAGCGCAGCTTTCCCTGTCATAGGAATCTAATTCTATCGCTTTACTAAACCATTTCATAGCTTCTTGGTAATTTTCCATATCACTATAAACCTTGCCCAATCCTGCATAACCTTTGACCTTATCAAGTCCTGATTCTATTATCTTATTAAATAACTTTATGGCTCCTTGATAATCTTTCATATCTGAATAAACATACCCTAGTGTAACATAATTATCAATATCGTTCGGCATCAGTTTTATAACTTTTTGATAATATTTTATTGCTTCATGGTAATTTCTTATATGGTAATAAACCCATGCTAAATTTAGATAACATTTAGGATTGTTAGGGGCTAATTGGATTGCTTCCTGATAATATTTTATTGCTTCCTGGTATTGCCCTTTATCATAGTAGTTTTTGGCAATATCAATGCAATTATTATACCTATCCTGATTGCTATCAGCTGTTAAAATTGATACCTTGATAAGTAAAATTAGAATTAAGATAGTCAATTTCTTGGAAAATATCATAGCTTATCCGCATTTTGTTGTATGCGCTTATCTATTGCCTCGGCAATATTTTTCTATCTTAAATTATATCACTATTACCGATACTGCTTTTTAATAATCCTTTAAACTACACATAAATGCCCTAAAATTGCTGGATAGGCTTCGCACGGGCTCCAACAACCTGGGCATCTTTTTTGATTAATAAATTCTCTGGATTTTATACTATGTCCGCTGTTCCATAATTTGTTTATATTATAATTGCAATCTTTTAAATTCCCTATAATATTATCGTAAATTCCGCAAGGAAAAACTAATCCGTAAGGATTAATAAAGCAAGTGCTGTTTAAGGCCTGGCATTCCACAGGAAATCTGTTACCTTTCAAATATTTAAATAAGCCTTCGAGATAAAGGTTTCCTAAAATTGCTTTAATGATATTGCCGCGTTTGCATAATAAAAAATATTTCTTCAGCCTCTCGATCTTAAGATTAGAAATCTCATTTATATTATCATTCTGATAATAGTGCGAGGAGTTGTGAAATATATTGAAATGCAAGTCTGAGCTAGAAAATAGACTTATGTTTTTTAGATTGGAAACTAATTCATCAAGATGATCTATGTTACTGTTCGAAATAGTACAAGAAATATAATAATAACCTTTCGGAATAGACTTTAGCATTCTATATGTTTCTATACTACTATCATAGGCCCCATCCTTACCTCTTAATTCATCGTTCACTTTTTGAGGGCCATCTAAACCGATATTAACTATAGGAATCACACCTAACTTTATCAGCTTTCTAACTAATAAATAAATTCTATCTGGCAACTGTCCGTTGGTAGAAATATGAAAAACTGCAAGGCGATTGGAATTTTTTGTTATCGCGCATACTACATCTATTAAATCTTCTCTTGCAGAAATTTCTCCGCCTGTTAAATCTAACCATGAAAGATTTTTTAAATTTTTAAAAATTAACCCTATCTCATCAACGGAAAGTTCTTGTTTATGATCTTTCTGCCAGATCTTACATATTTTACACCTTAAATTGCATTTGTAAGTCATGGCAAAAGTTACCTTGTAAGGATATTCTAATCGCCTGAAATTAGAAAATAATATATTTTTTAATAACTGGTATTTTTTATTCATTTCAAAAATTTCTCTGAAACCTTTAAAAATGTTTCCCTGGGATTAAAGTCTAAGCATTTATATCCATTTCTGCATTGTGCATTGGTATAATTTACTCCCACACAAGGGCTACATTTTGCATCTTTATAAAAAATCATGCTATCTGTATTTAAAGGCCCATATCTATCAGGAGAGGTTGGCCCATAAAAAACAACCGTATTCACTCCCAAAGCCGCTGCAATATGCACCGGGCCTGTATCGTTGGAAATAAATAGAAAAGCGGCTCTCAGCAACTCTACTAGCTCCCATATTCCCAGAGAACCTGCTAAATTAAATATTTTATCCTTGGTTGTTATCTTATTAACTATATTTTCTATTAATTTTTTTTCCTTCGCGCTTCCGGTAAATATCAAAGGTATATCATAACCCTTTATTAGCATGTTTGATAAATCAGCGAAGTTGTTCAAATCCCATCTTTTCTTTTTAAAATTTTCGCTGTTTCCTGGATGGATACAGATATATTTGCTATCTTTGAAATCTTTTAACAAATACGCTATTTTATGCTTTTCTTCTTTTGACTGCAAGAAACAGCCATATCTATACGATGAATTGATACCCAGTGGTTTTAAAAGATTTGAAAACAGTTGAGAAATATGCAGCGAAGGCTCGTTACAGAGCCAATGATTATAAAACATCTTCTCATATCTATTATTTAACCCTATACGCAAAGTAGCGTTAGTTAAATAAGAAAATATTGCTGAAGCATTATTTTGCGTTTCAAAATTAATCACTATATCTAATTTCTCTTTTCTTAATTTTCTTAAGAGATAAATACATTGGGCTAGTATGCTAAAAATATTCTTTGTGAATTTAAAGTAAATTACCTTGTATATTGCGCTATTTTTTTCAATAAAGTTTTTATTTAAATCCAAGGTAAGAAAAAATATCAAAGAATTAGGGTAGCTTTCTTTTATTTTATTTACTAATGGCCAAAGTACCGCAAGATTGCCTAACCCCCACAATTTG
The DNA here is from genome assembly GCA_030649895.1 of Candidatus Omnitrophota bacterium. Classification (GTDB taxonomy): domain Bacteria; phylum Omnitrophota; class Gorgyraeia; order Gorgyraeales; family Gorgyraeaceae; genus UBA10183. The sequence goes on along the minus strand of JAUSEX010000031.1, from coordinate 69,756 downwards.
ATGAGCAATATTTTCCTGCAAGACGCCTTATGCGCATCTTTAGAGAGAGACATGCGGAATATAGCATAGCAAATCCTCCCTAAACATAAATCTAATCTTCTTAAAAAGTTAAAATACATTTTATATAAATTCCAGGCTAATGTTCATAAATTTAAAATTTTTTTACTTGTGCATTAACCACTTTAATATCTCATTAGCAATATCTTCAGCTAATAATCTATTACCCTTGCTTGTACAGTGCCCGAAGTCTCCAAAAAACATATCTATAAAATATTCTTTGTAGTTGCCTTTTTTTAACGCTTCTTTAAATATCTTTTCATTATCTACAAAAATTATATTTTTATCTGAATTAAAAATCTCTTTAAGCGGTTTTATATTACGCATAGGATACTGCACGCATACTAATTTAATTCCTTTTCTATCCAAAATATTCCTAAGCCTTTGATAATTTGGCACGGTTACGCGGCTATAACAATCTGATCTCAGTCTGTTTGTCATATTGGTGTATCTTTACATAGTATCATGTTTGCTCATTTCTTCATATAGCTGTATAAAATCCTGATATATCCTATCATTATTTGGATTTAATTTTACAAACTCCTTAAATAATTTTTCAGCTTGTGGATATTCACCATAATTTATATAAGACCTCCCTAATTCACGATAGGCAAAATAATTTCCAGGATTAAGCTCAATGGCTTTTTTGAATGTCTCTTCAGCTTGAATGTATTTACCTTGTTCTTGATATAAAAAACCTAATTCTGCATATTCATCTCCATTGGCAGTACTTAATTGAGCGGCTTTCTTAAACGACCACTCAGCTAAAGTAGGCTTTTCAGTATTACTTCTGCGTATTTCTTTAATCCTTGCTGTAACATTTAAAGAAAGAGTCCTGAATAGATTATAAATTTTTAGATTTTTATAGAAAAATAAAAACTTTACGGATAAGGCAGGCTCTTTATATAGATAACCGCAATCATTTATACCCATCATGCTAATTACCATATCGGGCTTATATCTATTAAGGTTGTCTTCTAGCTGAACTAGTATAATAGAAGTATTAATTGCTGGTATCCCTTTATTTATCACGCTAAACCTTATTTTTTCCCCGCTCTGGTTTAATATTTCCTCAAGTTGAGAAGCATAAGATAACTGACCCCATAAAGCAGCAGTAGTTGATTCACCTAAACACAGAATACGATATTTTCCTTTTTGTTTAAAGGAATTTTCATTTTGACGTTCCTGTGAATATAAGAATACAGCTCCTCCCAGCCCTAACGCTATTTCTAGCAAAATCAGAGATAATGCCAATCCGAATATTATCAAAGCTGTTCTTTGCCAAAAAGTTATTTTTAATCGAACTGATTTATTTTCATTCATAAGATTAGATTGCCAGTTTTCATCCAGCAATATAAGCTTTGTCTAAATTCAAGCCTAATGGCTCCTTGATCCGAACATCTCGAAATTACTTTTTTAGATACCCTTTTATGATTTCGGCGATCTTTCGAGCAGCAATTTCGTTAGCCCTTATATTTGGATGCGAATCGCCATCTGATATCCACAAATCCGTATCTCTAATCCCATAAAATTCCCGCGTAAGATCATAGGCTTCAATCCCAGATTGCTTAAAAAATATTTTCATTTTTTCATGTATTTTCATAAAGGGATACTTTTTGTTTAATTGATACAACATTGGATAAATAACTACAATTAGCCGGAAATCATTTTTTTTTGAAATCTCCCTAAATTTAAAAAACGCCTCTTTGCATTGTTGAAATTCCATTGAATTATGCTCATAAGGATCGTTATATTCCTTAACAGTTGCCTCGATTAACTTACGTTTTAGATAACTAAGCCTGATATAATTAAATGCGTATAAACCAAATTTTCTATTGCATTCTTGTTGCTTAACTAACTCATCGAACTTATATTTTAGCTTAACGGCCCCGCCATTTGAATCAAGCGAAGTAGCGTCATTTATTAAAAATGCAATAATAACCATATCCGGCTTATATTTATAAGAGTATTTTTCAAAATAATAATACTCTACTTTTGTATCACGTCCAGGTACCCCTCCATTGAGAATTTCTAAATCAATGTAATTATCAGCATGTAAAAACGCCTCTGCCTTTTTAGGCCAGCTATTAGAATTTTTTAATTGAAATCCATACGTAAAAGAATCCCCTAAAGCCAAAATCCTATAGCTAGTATGATAAAATGGGTATTCTTTATCCCTAAGCCCCATTGAATTGAGTTTTCCGCCTAACATTTGACCATCAAATTTTGTTGTCCCGACTTCCTCCTCAGCATAAGACCACTTTTCGGTAAATGTACTTGGAGTGCGGAACATAAAAAATAGCTCGGAAATAACCATGGTTAACAAAAAAATAAACATTAAATACAATATGTTCTTTTTCATTTATTTCTCCGCTAATTTCTCTTTAAAAAAAATAGTCATTTTCCGTAACTCATCTTGGTTAAAACAATCATATCCAATTTTCAGCGAGGGAATCTTTAAAGTAGCAGAGTTATTGATTTGAGGACTATAATAAGCTAAATTTGGAATTGTTTCGCAATGAATTACTCCCTTGAATATATTAAGTTGTAGTGGATACATATCATAAACCAATGCCTGTAAATTTGGGTTTATGATAGAAACCAGATAAGCAACATCGCTACCACCGGAATGTCCCATAATGCCTATTTTATTAATAAACTTTTTGGATTTCAGATATTTTATTACAAGATACGTTTCGTAAACCCTCCATCCCATAAAAGAAAAGCCGCTTAAATATAATTCCTCGCTAATAGCCTCTTCTATCCTGTCACAACACATAGCTCGAAAAGAAGGCATAATAACTGCAAACCCTTTTTTAGCTAGCTCTTCTACAAAATATTCATCTTTGAACATCTTATTAGAACCGTCATGACCATGTAAACCAACAATTGCTGAACAAGATCCTTTCCTCTTATCAGGAACTAAAAACAAAACAGAAAAAGTTCCTACCTGCGGATCTTTGAATAACAACTCATTTTCGGTAAATCCTTCGCGTTGCTGCACAGTAACAACTTTTACCACCAACTCTCTTTGATTAATCTTATTCAAAAGAAACCCTATATTTAGCTCTGAAATAATTGTTTTTCTTAAATCCTTAGCGATCTTACCCGAAGGGTGAGCTTTTAAATAGCCCTGAGCATCGTTGATCTGCTTTGAAAATTTTGCCTTTGATATTGGCTTTCGGTATCGCTCATTGTTCTTAATAAAATCTCTGCAGGAAGAGATGTCATCTTGGCTTATTTTAATATCTAAAGATAGGTCGGTTTTCTCTGTAACATTGAATTCAGGCTCTTGGAAAGGTCTTTTTACAAAAACACACAAGGCTAAAAATCCTACTACTAATAAAATAAATAATAGAACTCTTAAAATAACTAGATTCTTTGTTTTCAAGTTTGGTTCCGATCTCAACCAGGCATCTTAATTGAAAGCTTTAATGTCACAGAATCTGAAATTACTCAATTGTGACTAACTTTTTTATACACGTATACCGCAGAGTTATCAAACAATAGCTTAATGTCAGCGATTAATTCAAATCTATCTTTATATTTAATAAAACCTTTTTCCAACCCATCTAAAATATGATTCCGATAATCTTGCCGTTCTTTAAAGCCTGTTTTATTAACAATATAATCCGCTTTCAAAATTTCTTTATCCCAATCAACATGGTAGGTATTAATCACATCTACCTCATCTACCAGCAGTGAATTAGATACATTGAAAGGCATTTTATATACCCAAGTATCCAGCCAAAACGGCCAATAGATCTCCCGAATATTGAATAAAAAAACTACATTCTTATTTCCCGAGACATTATTATTTTTTGCTTCTTTTTTAAAAACATCCAATAATCTCATATATTCAGGCAAATATTTATCTTTTCTAACAGACAAGATGCCTGCTTCAAAATACGGGTTTTTAAATTTTGTATCTAAAATTCCAGCATTGAAAAACGCATATTGAAGTATTGAGATTGAAATCAGCATAATATAAAATACCTTTTTAAATTCTTTAGATAAATTAATATTGGCTATTTCGCTGCTTACGATTAGGGCAAAAGCCGGCAATATGGGGAAAAGAAATCTGATAGCTTTATTTGGGGTAATGCTAAACAATATAATCGGGATAATAAACCAAACAAATAGAATTTTCTCTCTTCTTTTAATGTTAACCAAGTATTGAACAAACAAAGGCAACGATATAATCAAAATAAATGGCCCTGTAATTTCTATAAAATTTTTTAAATAATAAAAAAAATTGGGATAATTCCTGATATAACAAGTTTTCCCAAAATATATTTTAAACGCGTGCAGATTTTCTAATCTGAAATATACAACTCCGGTTAAAATTAAAAAACAAGCCAAAGTAACAATAAAATTTCGCAACACCTTCTTTTTATTGTCCAACGAGTAAGATCCAGTAAAATAATAAATTAATGGGGTAAGAAAAAAAATAAAAGCAGTTTCTTTGGTCAATTGCGCTAAACCAAACACTACGCCAGATAATACGCTATACAAACTAGAACTAAATTTACCGGCCTTCAGAAGCAGATAAAAACCCAGAGAAACCATGCACATCAAAGGAAAATCTCGCATAGCTAATCTTGAATGTCCAAATACCAAAGGAAACATTGAAACCAGCGCTGCAGATAATATGCCTACATTTCTATTATAAACTATTGAACCAATTCCATATACACTGCCTAATAAAATAATAAAAAATATAGCATTAACTACTAAAATCATTGAAGTTATGTCTAAAATTTTAAATAAATTAAGCGCCTTCCAAGAAAGCGCTTCTGCGAGTTCAACAAAACGAGGATGGCATTGACCATGCAGGCCTAAAATAAAACCTAATTTATTAACAAGCTTAATGCTATGATCCAAGAATATTATATTGTAACAATTCAAGCCTGCTATTATAGTCCCTCCTTCATCATCCATTCTTATAATATTACTTTTCTTCAATACTTGATAGTTTAGGAAGACATGAAAACTTAATATTATTAATATTAAAAATAAATAATTCCTTCTTCTCATTTTAGACTCTATAAAATTAGTATCTCTACGATTATTTTTCCTCATAATAACAATTCACTACTAATTCGCAATTATTCCTGCAGGAGCGCATCTGGGCGCGGATCTTTTGCGCCTTATCGGAATTCCAAAGCTGCGCCACATTATGTTCTTTGATATTGCCCAATTTTTCCATAAAAAAACAAAGATAAACATCGCCTAATGCGTTTATATTAAGGGCTTGCTCAGAAACATTGCACCTATTGACTTTTATAAAATCGAAAGGATTTTTAAAATATGTCTTAAAGACCTCTAATTGACTTGCAGGATTCCCTATCTTAGAGCCTTTGTTTTTTAAAGTAATGAGTTTATCTAATACTAGTTCAACTTTAGAATAATCCAAAGGCCAGAGATCCTTATATTCCTCTTTTTTAAACCAATGCCAGTCCAGGTTAGAGCCAAAAGGCCTCATTACTGCCATAAAATAAATAGAATCCAGATTTTTATTACCTAGTGTCCACTCGCTTAATCCAACTATATCATCTAAATTCTTTGCTGAAATAACAGTGTTGATACCTAATCTCAGTCTATTATCTTTATACTTACTCAGATAATCAATTGCGCTCATTGCGCGCTGAAAAGAATCATCTCGCCCTCTTAAAAAATTATGAACTAATGGGTTTAAGCTATCTATGGATATATTTAACATATTTAAACCAGATCCGGCAATTGCCTTTGCCATTGTTTCATCTATAGTATATGCGCATGAAGTCATAACAGTCCTAGATCCTTTGTTGCTTATATGCGAGATCAAGTCTAATACTCCTTTTTTAATCAAGGATTCTCCTCCAATAATATGCACCTCTACAGGTTCTGGCCCAAACCCCTTAAAAGAATCTATTAATCTTTTGCAGTCATCTATATTAACTTCATTTTCTGCGGTATTAAGCTGCCATAGATGGCACATTTTGCAGCGCAAAACACAATTATTTGTTACAGTCAGAAGACAGGTTTTTGGGCTCTTATTTAACATAATCGGTTATATTTTCAATTTTATAGAAGCAATTTACAGCTATATCGCAATCTTTCTTACATTTATTTATTTCATTTCTTACGTCCTCCATTTCCCTGGAATACCATACCTCTGAAAACTTCTTCTCTCTTATGTTTGCAACAGGCGGCATACAAAAACACATATTTATATCTCCATAAGCGTTTATTTCCGGAGCCAAGTCTCCCCTTGGGCATTTTATTTTACTGTCATGTATAAATCTATAGGGGTTTTTAAAATACTCCTTGACCAGCCTCAGTTGTTTCGGAGGATTGCAAATCTTATAACCCTTTTCCTTTAACAAAGCCAACTTTTCTAAGATAGCGCAAACTTTTTCTATATCCTGCGGCCAGACATCGCTATTCTTTCTATTTTTAAACCATTCTCTTTCATGATCATCGGCGTCAAATGGCTGCAAACATGCATTAATAAATAAATCGTTTATCTTTTCATTGTTATTTGCCCATTCAGCCAAATCCAACACCTCGTCCAAATTCTTCTCCATAAGCGTCATAGTTATGCCGATACTTAACCTATTCAACTTATCGTCTCCCCTATTTTTATCCAATAATTCAATAGCATCCATCACGCGCCTATAGCTGCCTTTAACGCCTCGCAGATAATCATGGGTATCTTCCTCAAAACCGTCCAGAGAAAGAAATATTCCTTTAAGCCCTGATTCAACTAACTTTTTCGCCATCTCATCATCAATATAATATCCATTCGTAGTAATAGAGCTATTAAAGCCGCTTTTCTTTATATAAGATACGATCTCCGTTAAATCCTTTCTTAATAATGCCTCTCCTCCTATAAGATGAATAAAGATAGGCTCTGTAGTAACATTCTTCAAATCATCTACAAAACCTTTCATCTCTTCCATGGTAAGTTCTTTCCTGTCTATACCGCGTTCTTTATTCTTCCACATATTGCACATCTTACATCTAAAATTGCATATTTTAGAAACAACCAAAAGGCAAAATGCGGGTAAAACAATTGTCTTGCTTAAATTCTCTTTTATTTTATCTGCCATTATTCTATTCTCCTGTTCTTTTTCTAGGTAACATTTCTTCTTTAACCAAAATATCATACACATTTTCCGCAATTAATTCATATCCTTTCTCATTACAATGGCCATCGGCAACAAAAAAATCGCTTCGAGCCTTTTCTTTAAATATTATTTCGTTGTTTGCTAAGCAACTATTATATTTTCGGCTTATTGTTTCTATAGTAATATTCTCAAGTATGCTCCTTGGATAAGTCTGCAAAATAAGCGTTACTCTGTTCTCCCTAGCCAACCTAACTATCCGTTCCAAATCATATTCCAGCACTTTAGATATGGTTTCTTTTTTTGAAAAATCTAAATCTGCCTCTATTATCTTAAGTAGCCTGCTCTTTTTATTCCCATAATATTTACTTTTAAAATACGATTTCAGTTTTACTAATTCTGCTTCTTTCTTATCGCCAAGCCTATTGATGGCTAGAAGCACTGTGCAGATAAGATGATCGTCCCATTCATCTATCGAATTAATAGCTTGCCATATCTCTTTTTCAGCTAATTGAAATTCTTTCTGAGTATTTCGCATACCTGCTAAAAATAAATACGCATCGTAGTTGTTGTTATCTATTTTTAATGACTCCTGCAACTTCTCTATAGCCAGGATATACTCCCCTTTTAAGAATAATTCATTGCCAATAGCGGATAACTCTAATGATTCAGGTTTTATTTTCCGAATCGAATTATTAGCAGAAGCTATTTTCTTATTTCCATCTATTTTATATTTAAAATTAACCCATCCTATCTTTAATAATTTGTATATACGGAAAGAGCTTGACATTCTTTCCAGTCTTTCCAGTAAACCTATGCTGCTATTTAACAAAAAATAACTGCTGCCTTCTAAGTTCCAACTATTATTCATTCCTATCATTACAACTATGATAGACGGAGAATATTTATTAATATTTTCTTGTAAATTTTTTAAGAGTAACGATGAAGTATTGGCAAGGCGGCCCCCATTAATAACGCTTATTTTCTCAGAGATATTTTCCTGCAATATTCTTTCTAACTGCTTTGGATAATTGTTTTCAGGACTAGACCCCACGCCAAAAGTAAAAGAATCTCCCAAGCAAAGAATCCTGAGTTTATCCTTACTTAATTCCGTTGTTTTGGTATGCGCTTCATGATTGTGACGCTGTATATATAAATACCCGCACATCCTCAAGCATAACTCCAGCACGATGAGAAAAATCAATACGGCTGGCACTGTTATAAAAAATGTTTTACGTAATGCAGGCTTCATCTTCATAAAAACAATTAATCATTATATGGCAGTTTCTGCGGCAATTATACACATCCTGCCTTATTTTTTTTGTTTCCGGCGAATACCAGATTTTATTTATATCATCTTTTTTTATATTTCCCATCGAATCTGTAAAAGAGCAGAAAAACATCTTCCCGTACGGATCAACATGAAACTCATAATCTCCAAGATTGCATTTTATCTTCTTTAAAAATGTGTTCGGATCCTTAAAATATTCCCTGAAATGCAAAAAATGATTATGGTGATTCCCTATTTTATTCCCTTTTAACCTTAATTCTCTAAGCCTCTCCATAATAAAGCTGGTTTTTGCTTTATCCTGAGGCCATAGAAAACTATTTTTATTTTCTCTGAACCATTCTTTATCCATATCTTCGCAAAAAGGCTGGTTTATTGCCTGAAAGCTTATCATCTCTAACCTCTTATCCTGTTGAACCCATTCTGCAAGCTCAAGCAGCTCATCTAAATTGCGTTCCATTATAACAGTCAACATGGAGATTTTCGGGCTTTTATCTTTTCTAGACCTATCCAGATATTCGATAGCTTCCATTATCCTGGAATAGCTGCCATTTACGCCTCGGATATAATCATGGGTATCTGGATTTATTCCATCTAATGAAATAGTAACGCTCCCCAGTTTAGAATTCATAACATCTTCTGCCATTTTTTCATCGATAAGAAAGCCATTTGTAACCATATTTGTCTTATATCCTTCATCAGCAATAAAACTAACTAAATCCAAAACCCCCTCTGTCATTAAAGGCTCCCCGCCTGATAAGTGAAATTCAAAATCAGGGCCTACCATGCCGCGCAAGGATTTGACAAATTTCTTTTTCTCCTCCATGGTAGTTTCCTGGCTTTTATCGTCTTTGATATTCCAGATGTAGCACATCTTGCATCTTAACATACAGCGATAATTAAGAACCCAGCAGCAGTATTTAGGCTTGCGAACGAGAAAGTCCTGGTTCATCTGGTCAAGGATATTTAATCCGAATAGAGAGACGGTTCATCTTCTATATAACAACAATTAAGAAGCAAATGACAATTTGTCTTGCACTCATCTACTTTTTTTCTTATTAAATTTGCATCCTGAGAACGCCATAATTCCCTGATATCATTCTGCCTTATATTTCCTATAAAATCCTTAAAAAGACAGAGTTGGACAAAGCCATAAGCATTAACGCTTATTGCCTTGCCGCCAACAATGCATCTGGCCTTATTTACTAATTTCTGCGGATTGTTAAAATACGCCTTGTATGCCCTGAGATGCTCTACCCTATTGCTTACCTTGGAGCCATTTTTCTTTCGCATTATAAGCTCGTCTAGAACAGCAAGCACCTTTGATTTATCTTTAGGCCAGAGATATTGATACTCATCCACCCAGTTATCTGTCAACGGCCCGCTATAATTAGGCTGGACTACTACCATAAAATATATCCAGTCTACTTTTTTATTGCCATTTGCCCAATCAACAAGATTGAGGATTTCATCCAAATTTTCGTTCATGATAATACAGCAAAGGCCTTTTCTTGTTTGCGGAGAATATTTTGTCAAATTATCTATAGCATTCATTACCTGCTGATGAACGCCTTTAACTCCCCTCATTTTATCGTGAACCTCAGGGTTATAGCTATCTAAAGACAAGCTTACGGCATCTAATCCTGCATCTGCGATTCTCTTAGCCATATCCATATCAATAAGATACCCATTTGAAGCCATAGTTGTCCTAAACCCTTTTAGTTTTGCAAATTTTACTAAATCCAATATGCCTGGCATCGATAACGCCTCGCCTCCCCCAAAATCCATTTCAAAACCTTCGTCTACCAATTCTCTAAAACCGGCTATAAAATTTTTCCACTCATCCAAAGAAGGCAACTCCTCTTTCTTTGGGGCAGGTTCATGCCACTTATTGCACATCTTGCAGCGTAACATACAATAATCCGTAGCAGCTACACAGCAAAAACTGGGTTTTAGAACATTTTTTTCATTTAAAGTTTCTTTCTCCGATCTTACTTCGCAAGAATCAGGCATTTCAACCCCCCTCTCCTCCTACCGTAAAGGGATAATCGCCTTCAAAAAAACAGTTAAGCAAAAAGTGGCAATTATGCTGGCATTTTTTAATATCAGTCCTGACCCTGTCGGCTGATCCTGAATGCCATATTTCCCTTATATCATCCCCATTTTTTATATTGCCTAAAAGGCCGTAACGATAACAAAAGAATACATCACCAATGGAACTCGCATGTATAGCCCTGTCCAGATTGCAAGGGCTTTTTTTCACAAACCTGGCAGGGTTTTCAAAATATGCTTTAAAAGCCTCTAATTGCACCACTGAATCGCCTATCCAATGTCCCAATTTTCTGCGTCTTATTAACTCATCAAGGACATTCTGGGTTTTTTTATTGTCTTTTGGCCATATAAAATTATATTCTGTTTTCTTGAACCATCCAGGATCAAAAGGCGTATTATTTTGCTGCATGGGAGCCATAAAAAGAATCGAGTTCATCTTGTCCCTATTAGTATTTACCCATTCAGCCAAGTCTATAATGCCGCCAAGGCTCTGTTCCATTATTATCGTGCATATCCCTATGTGTATATCTTTTGAATATTTTCTTAAGAATTCAATAGCCTTAAATACCCTTTCTGTAACGCCTTTTACACCGCGCATTCGATCATGGACCTCGGGTTTTAAGCTGTCTAATGATAAAACTATGCTGTCTAACCCGGAATCCACTATCCTTTTTGCCATGTCTTCATTAATAAGGTAGCCATTTGAAGCTATGGCGTTTCTAAACCCTAAACTCTTGGCATAAGATACCAGATCCAAAACATCATTTCTCATCAAAGCTTCCCCGCCTCCAAAATCAATCTCAAACCCTTCATCCACCAAGTCTCTTAACTGCCTGATAAACATTTTCCACTCGTCAGTAGTAGGCTGAGAAAAACCAATGGTGCCAGGATCATCCTGCCATTTGTGGCACATCTGGCATTTTAACATACACGTATCAACGATACCTATACAGCAAAAACCTGGTTTTAATACCGCAGGCACATCTTGCCTTGTAAGGCTATTCTTAACATTGCTTTTCATTTAAAATTCCTTTCGTATATAATTTATTTTTTGGTTTCTGATTCAAAAGGATATTCATCTTTAAAAAAACAATTAAGCAAAAAATGGCAGTTATCTTTACAGCCGGCTATATCTTGCTTTATACGCCCGGCTTTTTCTGAGCCCAGGACCTCGGCTAGATCATCTGTCTGAATATTGCCTAATAAAGGCCATCTATAGCAAAGAAATATATCGCCGCAAGAACTGATATGAACAGCTCTATCCATATTGCATTTTGTATTCTTGACAAATTTCTCCGGACACCGGTAGTATAACTTAAATGCTTCTAATTGACAAATTTGATTGGTTATTTTGGAATTATTTTTTTTATGCTCTATAAGCTTGTCTATTACACCAGAGATCTTTTTTGAATCTTTCGGCCAAAGAAAATTAAATTCATCTTTTTTATGCCACCCCGGATCTACCAGAGTATTATTCGGCTGCATGCAAGCCATGAAATAAATGGAATTTATTCTGGAATCATTATCTACCCACTCCATAAGATTCAATATGCCATCTAAGTTCTTTTCATATATCGCGCAGCATATGCCCTTATAAATACCGTTACAATATTTATCGAGATGCGCCATGCCATCCATGACTCTGCTAAAAACACCCTTTACGCCTCTCAAATAATCATGCGTATTTTCATCCAGACTATCTAATGATAAGATAACGCTGTCCAATCCGGAATCCGCTATCTTTTTAGCCATCTCTTGATCTATAAGATATCCATTAGTAGCTATATTTGTCTTAAAGTTTTTTGATTTACAGAACCTGACTAATTCCAAGATATCTTTATTTAAAAATGGCTCTCCTCCGCCAAAGTTTATCTGAAAAGAATCATCAGTGATGCCCCTAATAGAACTAACGCAATTCTTCCAATCTTTCAAAGAGGGGATCTTTGCCTTTTTTTTAATAAATATATCCTCTTTCCATTTATGGCACATCTTGCATTTTAAGATACAATCATCAGTTATGCCAAAACAGGAAAATTCCAATATCTTTCTATCGAAACATTTTTTAGTCCCGAGCAACTCTTTAAGATATTCCAAAAATCACCTTTTTTTAATACAGCTATCTTTCTCTGCTGAATTTTCCACAGTCTATACCCATTTTTTTACATTTATTGCGCCAAGTTACATATTTAACGCCTCTACTAATAGCATAAAATAACCCGCCTGCCTTGCAATGTTTAACAAACTTTTGTAAATTAGTTTCTGCCATTTGCCGCCTCCTTGATTTTCCTTATGGTTTTCATGATATTAGCTATGCCTTTTAAGGCATTTCTCTCTAATTTATTAAGTGAAGTAAATTTGCCGTGCATATTCATGTTATGTCCTATATTATCACAGCTTTTATAGCAACCCATATTAGAATCAGGGTCATTGCCGATCAAGGAAAAGAAAGAATCTCCTTGTTTAAACTCCGCTGTTTTCTCCCTAAAACGCCTCTGCAATGAACCGTTCCAAATCTTACGAAAATCCTGGCCAAGTATATTTCCAACCGGAAATCTATGCGACTTAAGGCATGAATTAACATTGCCATCCGCTAATATCCTTACAAATGCCCACCCTGCATAGCAAGGTATCTTCCCTATAATGTTTGAATCATATTCCGCAGATACAGCATCAATATTTGAAATCCTGCGCATAAATTGCTCAAATCCCAGCAATTGAACATTATTTTTAAAATCTCCGTATTTTTCCTTTAATCTTCCGCAGTCATCAAGCAAACTGCGCGCCTCTTTGTCGTTTAGTAATAATTTATCCGTTTTTCCTGGTATCGTATCTATAACGGTAAATTCTACTGTTTCCGAACCAGTTTGGGCAGCAAACTCAACCATTGTTTCTATGCTATGATAGTTCATATTGAAAATAACATTATAAAGTTTTATTATAGGATATTTATGCTTAATCGTATTTAGCAACTTCAACATTTCTTTTATTTTATAAAACGTATCTTCGTTTTTACTAGGGTGAGTGGTAGAATAAACTTGCGGCGTTCCTGCCCAAACGCTCACGGTCAAATGATCTATTTTTAAACCCACTAACTCTTTCACGGCCTTTTCATCAACTAAAGTAAAATTCGTATTAACATAGCATGTAAACCCTTTCTTTTTTGTATATCTGAGAATATCCATAATCTGAGGATGCATAAATGGTTCTCCTCCACCCGCATAATATATGTGGCTAGCCCCCATTTTATAGAGCTCATCTATCAACTTTATAACCCTTTTGAAAGGAAGGCTTTGTTTTTTTATCTCAGGATCAATCTTTTTTTCCTCCAAAAGAGGGGAATTACACCAACAGCCTATGCAATCATTATTGCAGTTGTTCGTTAAATCTATCTGTGCGAAACCAGGGCCTCTATATGCGTATAAGCCGTCAAAAACACTAATAGTATCAATATAGTTCCCAAAAAGCCTTTTAATTCTAAAAACGTTAGTGCAATTATAGAAAATATTTTTCATATCATTATCTCTTGCTAAAATCTTCTTCTACAATCTTTATTCTTCCAGAAAATAATTTATATGCGCCAGGCAAATATTTTTCACCATGCCCGTTGAAGTTTTTTATCTGCGCCTCAAGCACCCTGGCGCCAAAAATCGACTTGGCATTTTTGATAAAAGGTAAATAGCTGCCATTATTTCCTGATAATTCCAGCAAGATAGTTGGCAGTTGGCCTTTTAGTTTTTTGCGCCCTCTTAACCCTATAAAACCGGTGCTAGGATTTCTTAATTCTACATTTCTATAATCTGTCATAGGATAGAACCTGCCTTCGCCCCAGCTATCTATCCACGTACGATACCTGCTTGACAAAATAAGCATGGCCTTTTTGGCGCTAAATTCAATTTCATTCTTTAAATTAATCTCTATCTCCCAATCAATCTGCTTTTCATCTATAATCTTCAGCCTCCATGTCTCATCCATACCAACGCCATCTTGGCTCCTTGTAAGTAACAGCTCATTATTATTTACCCTTTCAAAATTCCAACATTGATTAAAAAGTTTTTGCGATAATTTTCCTTGAAAACTAAATAAACTTGCGAAACCTTCTCCTTTCGTCAACCGCATATCATCCCAATACAATACCAGGCCGTTGCCATTAAATATTAATATTAATCTGCCGATTTTAAGGCCATTTTCTTTTGTCTTATTTTCTATCTCTTTTTTAAAAAATATTTTTTCTTTGAGATATAGAAACAAATATCGTGTTAAAAATCTTATAATCTTAAAAAATGTTATAAAAATTCCATGCACCTTTAATGATTTTGACATTAACTGGTAATAACCTAATTTCTTAAATGTATTTCTTCTAGAACAATGAACAGCCCACTCTTTATAAGCAGACCTTATGGCAAATTCAAGGTCTTTTTTTGTGGTATCAGGTAAACCTATGACGCTTTTATGATTCCCGTCATACTCTGTCCAATTTTCGGAAATAATATGGCCTTTCGCCATCATCTCTTCATAAAAAGATGTCCCTGGAAAAGGCGTAGCTATGGAAAATTGGATAGTAGCAGGGTCTAATCTTAACGCAAAATCTATTGTTTTTCGTATAGTTTCTTTAGTTTCGCCGGGAAGGCCGAATGTAAACGTCAAATGAGTTTTAATGCCCAGCTTCTTTGTAAGCCTTATAATTTCTTCTGTTTTCTTAATATCCATATTCTTATTTATATTATCCAAAAGTTCTTGTGACGCAGATTCTACTCCATACTTAACCGCAAATAATCCTGTCTCTCTCATTTTTTCTAAAATTTCCCTATCCATCAAATCAGCCCTTGCCATTATTGCCCAAGGAATATCCAGCTTCCGCTTTTTTATCTCATCGCACAACTTTAACATCCGACCCTTGCCCACATTGAAAGTATCGTCATCAAAATATATTGATTTAAAATGCATCTCTTTTATTAAATATTCCATTTCATCCACCACGTCAATTATATCCCTGGCCCTGTAACTATTGCTTTGATACATAACTTGAGGCCAAAGACAGAATTTGCATCTATAAGGGCAACCGCGGCTGGCAAGCATTTGCGCTGACGGTATAGGCATATCCCCTGGCGTATCATTATACATGCCCATAGGCAGCCCTTTTCTCAATGGCCATGGCAATTTATCCAGGTTAATCAGGGGGCGGAATGGATTAACCTTAACATTATTTGAATCGCGATATATAATGCCCGGCGTATTATTTAACTCCTTATTTTCCCGGATGCACCTGACCAAGTCAAGAACTGTAAATTCGTATTCTCCGGCAAGGACAGCGTCTATAAATCTATATTTTTCAAGAAAAGCAGGTTGCCTTATATTGATATCAGGGCCGCAAATTACAAAAAAAATACCCGAAACCTCTTTCTTTATCTTTTCTAAAAATTTTATATCATGCTCCAAGGTAACCGTTGAAGTTTCGCAGATAAGGATGCGCGGCTTAAGTTTTTTTATGTCGCCCAAAAACCCCTTATACGATCTTTTCTCGGCAATAGCATCAATCAACTTCACGTCAAAATCATTTTCTTTAAGCAAAGCTGCCGTATACGCCAAGAAAAAAGGAAAAGGTAAATAATGCTTTTCAGTACGGCCTTTTAAATGCGGCCATCTCGAACCTGCCCGAACCCCTACTTTTCCAAAACTATTCCATGGCAAATTAGCAAGGACTATTTTCATAGCTAAAATCCTTTATAAAAATTTATGCAGATTATACTTTTGAAGCAAGTCATAAATCCTTAAAATAACCTGATGAGTATCGCAATGATTGCAAAATTCATCATATAGTTTCATATTATTGTTAAAAACAATATTTTTGTTTTTTGCTAAATACTTGGCTTGACTTCTGAATTTATTATAAGATTCAGATTTCCATATATCTTCAAAAGATTTGAGTTTTAAATGATCAACAACGCGCAAATGACAGCAAATGCTTACTTCACCCTTGGCTAATATTAAAGAAAAAAACCATCCCACCGGACAGCCAGACTTTAAAAACGCATTTTTAGACCAATAACCTGTTGTAGAGTTATAGTTTTCTAGCTGAAAATATATATTGTCTTGTAATTCTACGTGCTTGCTTTTTAAATAGGGCGCTGTCTTTTTTAGGGATTCTTTTATTATCTTAATATGTCTAGGGCTTAATTTTAAAAAATCTATATTCTCATCTAAGCGGGCAAGATAAAATCTTGTTTTATCCGCTCCTATATAAGCGTCCAATTCAGCCATTTCTTCTAACTCATGATAATTCAGGTTATGGATAACATGGGACATTTGTAATAATGGTTTGTTTTTTCCTGATTTTTTTCTCATCAAGCTTAAATTTTTTAAATTCGCTGCTATATGATGAAAGGTATCCTTTGAATGCCCCGGATTAACCAAGGCATAAGTCTTATCTGTTCCTGCAGGAAGGCTGCAGAATATCTCGTTTACTTCCAAGTCTATTATTCTACCGGCTTTTTCTTTATCCAAAAGTATGCCATTCGTAAAAAATAAAACTTTTAATCCCTTATCCCGCGCATAACAGGTCATTTCTAAAAATCTATCGTCTAGAAGAGGCTCGCCATCTCCCTGTATGATAATCTCGTCACATAAAAGATTTGCCGCATCATCAATAATATTTTTATATAAAGAGATGTCCATCTTTAAATTACTAAGCTGTAGAGAGGCCTTACGCTTTGGCGTATGGATCCAACAATGTATACAATTAGTATTACAGCTATGATTAATATCTAGAACGATAGTTTGAGGTCCAATAAAGGCGTGCTCCGTTATAACTCCCAATAATCGCAATAAATCTTTCTCATTATATTGATCTGCTTGGCTAGAAATAGCCCAAAGAAGGCCGGGCAACTCTTTGTCTCTTAAGAAAAGCCCTATATTACTCGATTCGAGCTGCATATTTAATTGTTTTATATACTCGGCGAAATAATAAAAAATATTCTTTGCGGGTAAAAAATTCAAAGAAACAGAACGCAGGTCTATGCGGCTATTTAGCAATCTAGAATAAAATTGAATAATAGTGTCTAGCTTAAAAAAATTAAATTTCGATACGCCTATTTTTATATTAACCTTTAAACCTTTTTTTTTGGCTGTCTCTATTCTTGAAATGAGATTATTAAAATTTCCTTGTTGAGAAGCAATTTTGTCATGCAAGTCTTCGCAGTCTCCATATACATACACATCATTATCCTCGATTAATGGAAAATCTTTTTCGTCTTCTTTTAATAACATGTATATTTTTTTAAATTCATTCTGTTTGTGATTTTCTTCCTGTTTCTTCTGTTCCTGTTCCTGCTTAAGCCTTTCTTCTTCCTGTCTAAGCCTTTCTAATTCTTGAAGCCGTTTTTGTTCCTGTTCCTGCTTCTTTCGTTCCTGCTCCTTTATTTCTTTGAGAATATTTTTTAAAACATTCTTATCAGGATAAAACTGTATTGTGGCCTTAAGAAAAGGGTAGGTGCCGGGCTGGTAGAATTCTTTTTTATCTTCGCATTGAATTTCAAGAACACGGGAAGAAAGATTTATATCGGTATTTTGGATTATTAATGAAGCTTTTGAATCCTTTGAGCTTTTACAAATCACATCCGGAAATTCTTCTGAAGAAGAATATAATCCGGTAAATTCAGCATTGTCTTTGTGAGTATTCATCCTTTGCCACCCTGGGCCGAATGAAGAGCTGAAACTCCCTTCTTCAGGAGGAGCAATCCAATTATCGTAAGATTTGGATAAGAATAAAGAAACATTGCTTCGATCTATGCGTAGAGATTCTTTAAAAGATATATCAATGACCCAGGTAAACACGCCTTCCGGCTTAAAATCTATCTGCCATGAGCAAATAACAGGAAGCTTATTGTAAATAAACTGTACAAGCATCTTATTAGAAGACGGCCTTTTTATTTCAATTCTGGAATCACAGGCAGCATACCAATTACCTTCAGAGAGTATTCCCATATTAATACCAACTCCTTTGGTAAGCTCTTGTTCTTTATAATAGAGGTGAAACCTGTTATGCTGGTCTATATGGAGCCTAAAGGGGCCGCTTTGAAGGGTGCGGAGCTTATGGTCTTCCTCTTTGGCTTTTTTGAGGCGCTCTTCTTCTTGAAGCATTAGCTCGTCCTGCTTCTTTTGTTCCTGCTCCTTTATTTCTTTGAGAATATTTTTTAAAACATTCTTATCAGGATAAAACTGTATTGTGGCCTTAAGAAAAGAGTAGGTGCCGGGCTGGTAGAATTCTTTTTTATCTTCGCATTGAATTTCAAGAACACGGGAAGAAAGATTTATATCGGTATTTTGGATTATTAATGAAGCTTTTGAGTTATCAGAACTTTTAAGAGACATGCCAGGAAATTCTTCTAAGGAAGAAGCAAGGCCTATGAAGCCGGCTTTATCTTCAAAAGAATTCATACTTTTCCATTGAAAATCAGAAAAAGGAGGAAATGTATCTTGTTTGGCAGGAATTATCCAATCCTCATAAGCTTTGGATAAGAACAAGGATGCTTTCATACAATCTATACGTAACGGTTTTTTTATATGCATATTTACTTCCCAGCTAAGCGTATCTTCTGAGTTGCATTTCAGATGCCAAGCTTGCACAAGAGGAAGCTGACTATGCTTCAAATGGATAATCATCTCTTCAGAAGATAGTTTTTCTATATTATTAACTATAGAGTCAAGCGAACTATGCCAATTAGCTTCGGATAATATGTTAGTATTCAAACCGGAGACTTTTGTAAGCTCATTGTCTTTATAATATATCCTAAGCCTATTATTTTCATCCAGAAAGAGCCTTAAGGTACCATTATATATCGTGCGAAAGCTTGTCCTTTTTTGCTTGAATATCTTTTCGAACGCATATATTTTATTCTTAAATTTTGCTGTCCAGCTGTTCATACGATAACCACCATCCTCATTCATAACAACAATTTAATACATGATGACAATTTACTCTGCAGCTTTTTATTTCTTCTCTCATTTGATTTGCGCCTTCTGAATACCACATATCTTTTGGAGTGCATTTTCTTATATTCCCTACAGCTTTTTTTCTTGGACACATATATACATCTCCAAATTGATTTATATTCATATAAAAATCCACATTACACGCATCTTTTTTAATAAATCCCAAGGGGTTTTCAAAATACTTCTTAAAAGTTTCCAATTGAGAAACTGTGTTGGATATCTTATACGCCATTTTTTTTAGTTTTATTATCTCGTCTAATAAGACATGGGTCTTTCTGATGTCTTTCGGCCAGAGAAAACTATATTCGCTTTTATCATGCCATTCATCGTCAAAAGGAGTATTAAATGGCTGAGTTACCGCCTGAAAAATAATAGTTTCGATTCTATTGTCTTCATTAGCCCACCTGGTTAGCTCAATAATTTCATCGATATTCTTCTCTGATATAGTTGTCAAAATTCCTATTCCTATATTTCCGCAGCATCTATCAAGATAGTCAATCGCCTGCATTGCTTTGTCATGGCATCCCTCTACGCCTCTTAAAAAATCATGCGTATCTTTTTTGATACCATCCAAAGATATGCCTATCGCGCTTAGTCCGCTATCTGCTATTTTATAAGCCATCTCTTTGTCTATGAGAAAACCGTTGGTAGGCATAGAAGTTGAAAGTCCTTTTTTGGCGCTAAATTTAACTAACGCTAAATTTCTTTCATCTAATAAAGGCTCTCCTCCGGAAACGTTTATCTCGATAGAATTTTCCGTTAAGCCGGCAGCAAGCTCGATAAAACGAAACCATTCATCCATAGTAGGTTCTTGTGGCATAGCAACATATTTGGTTTTCCACACTGAACACATCTTGCATTTCAAAATGCACCCTGTAGAAATACCTATACAGCAAAATGCCGGTTTTCGTATATCTAAAAGGCTGCTTTGAGATTTTAAAAAATTAAATGGCTTATCTTGCATAATAATTTTTAGATAAAAATCTACTAAAAATAGTCTCCCTTTTCAAAAGAACAATTGAGTAAAAAATGGCAATGTTTTTTACAGCCAATGATCTCATTTCTTACCTTGTCAGCCTTTTCTGAATACCATATTTCTTCTATGCTTCTATTTTTTATATTGCCTATGGAATCTTTTGAAAAACAAAGGTATGCATCGCCGCATGGATTTATATTAATATCGCGGTTACCTATCGTGCATTTTATGTTATTACCGAAGTTAACCGGGTCTTTAAAATATGCCTTATACGCCTTAAACTGAGCAACTGTATTGGCAATTTTAGGATTATTTTCTTTAATTCTTATCAGCTCTTCTATAGCCAGATTTACTTTATCTGTATGGCTAGGCCATAAAAACCCATAATGATCGCCTTTAAACCAATTTTCATCCATAGGCGTGCCAAAAGGACGGACTATTGCCTGGAAATAAACATAATCTAATCGTTCATCACTAGCTACCCATTCAGCAAGCTTAGCAAGCTCATCTAAATTTTGCTCCATAATAGTAGTTTGTATATTTATACCGACCGATGGACAAAACTTATTTAAATATTCAATCCCTCTCATTACCCTTCCATACGAACCTTTTCTTCCTCTTAATGAATCATGCGTATCCTCAGCCAAGCTATCCAATGAAATACAAATTCTCCACAACCCTGAATCCTGGATTGCCCTGGCCAGTTCTTCATCAACAAGATAAGAGTTTGTTTCAAGAGATGCCCTGTACCCTGATTTTGCAATATAACTTACCAGACCTAGTATATCTTTCTTTAAAAGCGGCTCTCCGCCGGATAATATAATATCATATTTCGTATCCAAAAAACCCTTGAGAGAATTTACAACATCTTTCCATTCTTGAATTGTCAGTTCGTTTAAGATGTTTCCACTATCTCTCCAAATGTGACACATTTTACATTTCATTATACACTTAAGCGTAATTACAAAACAGCAATAATTCGGAAAAATAGAATTTGATCCGTTTCTTTTAAAATTTGCATTGATATTTTGCGTGCTAATGTCCATTTTATCTATCTAATAAAATAAATCTTAAATATTTACCTTGATTCGCCCTTCAAAATATTTATCTCTATCTTTATTAACGCCGCATTTCTGATTCGAATCAAATTCACACTGTAGAACCCGGGCTTCAAATAAATCATCCGTATTTTCAATAATGAAATAGCGGGCAGGACAATCTATTGAACAATCAAGAGCAACAGCTGGTAAAAGCTGCCCACCTAAAATCCTATTTCCAATCCTCTGCTTTTCAACTCTAATAGGAGAGGTAGTATCCCCACACCACAGTCTATCCCAAAAAATACCACTATGCTTGCTAAATGTACTGGGAAACTTTCCATGAATTCGTTTATGAGCAGACCATGCCTTATAGTTATCCGAAAGCATAAGATTTACCTGTTCTCTTTTTAAAATAACATCATCCCAAATTTCTTTTTTTATATCCCACACAACAGTATTTTCATCCTCTAAACAAATCTTCCAAGTCTGTATCAGTGGCAGCCAAGGCCAATAACCAACAGCCGATAATCTTTTTTGGTCTAACTTTTTAACCTCCCAAAAAGCCTGAGAGGAATCATGCCATACGTCTTTAAAAAAAATAGACGCGTACAGCCCTAATCCTTTTGTCAATTCTGTACCGTTCCAAAAAATCCTGCCTCTTCCGTTATCAAAAACTAACGACACGCTGCCAAGTTCTATTCTGTTTAATGATTCCTTCTTACCAATAGCCGATTTTTTATTTATCAAATCCTGGCTTTTTTCTTGATCAGCTATCACTTTTATCTCGCCTTTAAAATATTCATACCTTCCTGATGGAATATAAAAATTATCCTTACAGTCTATTTCCGTATACCGTAATTTTGTAGCCATTATCCCTTCTTTTATTTTAGAAATGTAAGAAACCTTGGGGGCCGCGTCTTTATAATTAAATATTACACCAGGCAAAACTAACCCATCCACTTTAGATATGCCCTCTACGCCGATATGTTCATTTATATATTTATTTAAAAGCACTGTGCTGCCTTGTTTCTCTGCTTTTTTAAAATCTCCTCTTTCATTCTCAGTTATCCATTTCTCATATTCTTCATTAAGTGTCAGCTCTACTTCCTTATTTCTTATCACTGTCTTTTCATTAATCTCCATCTCTATTTCCCATGCTACAACATTATCATCCTGCAATTTCAGCTTCCATGTTTGAATAAGTGGCGATTTCCCGCCCCAAGAAATAGTTATTGCTATTTCTTCATTATTTTTTTTGTGCATAACCCATTGCCCATCAAGAGGGCTGTAATTTTTATCTTGGCATTTAAATCTCACATTTAAACCTATTCCGCTCGTAAGTAATTTATCTCGATAATAAATTTCAACCTTATGATCCTTGCAAAAAAGGCTTATTAAGCCTTTGCGTATAATGTAGGATTCACTTATTATTTGTTTTGTACAACTAATATAATTTTTTAAACCCTCGCCTTCTTCAGATTCAAATATTCTTACCGTGCTAAGGAAACACCTGTATTTATCCTGGATATAATCAAATCCCGGCTTCTGACAAAGAGACTGATATCGGACTGCCCTGCCTCCTATATCGGCGCCTGTATTACAAACTTCACATTTTATTTCCATATTATCATTAGACCTGTCTAAAATTACCACGGGTAAAAAGCCTGATATTTGATTATTGCCTTTTAAGCCGATTAGCTTATTGGCAGAATCACTGACTAGATTGTATTCCCATTCTGCATCGTGAACAAAAGCCTCCGGGAAACTAGTTTCACTGTCCAAAGTAAACCACTTTTTATATCCCTCTATAAATATAATATCTGCAGAAAATTTCTCTATAGCAATATTTTCAAACATTTGCATCGTTATTTCCCATGAAAATTCTCTCTCACTTAAGAAAACTATTTTCCAGCATTGAATAAGCGGGGTATCAGGCCATTTACCTATGGCTATGATTTCATCGCCTGTCTTAGACTTTTGGACTTCCCAGTCAGCAGTATTTGACAGATATTGACGGCCTGAAGTTAAAACCATAGTATATCCGCCAAAACCACATGTAATAGCGTTGTTCTTCCACCTTAGAATAAGTCTGCCATTATTAAAAACTACGCCTAATAAACCTTTTTCCAAAATAGCAATTCCTTTTTTTTCACCCACTGATTCCATATAGTAATCGCATATTTTATCTATAGGTCCTTCCTTAACAACGCTGCCTTCCCTTAAGAATATACCCTTTGTGCAGAATCTTTTTAGTATTTCTATATCCTGGTTAACAAAAATAATAGTCTTGCCCTGCTCTTTAAGTTCAAACATTTTATTGATACATTTACGCTGCGCATAAACATCTCCGACCGCAAATATATCATCCACCAGCAAGATATCGGGGTTCACATGTATCGCTATAGCAAAAGCCAGGCGCATATACATGCCTTGAGAATAAATCTTTACCGGCGCATTTATAAACCTGCCTATAGCTGCAAACTTCACTATATCACCATATTTCGCCTCTATCTCCGCTTTTGAAAAGCCAAATAATGAAGAAATAGTATATATATTCTCTCTGCCTGTAAGCTCCCTGTGAAAACCAGACCCTATTTCCATAAGCATAGAGACTTTGCCATTTACATCAACTGTACCCTTATCAGGCGCCAGCATCCTGGCTATTATTTTAAGTAACGTGGTTTTCCCAGCCCCATTTTCACCTATGATCCCTACGATTTCCCCTTTTTCTATCTCTATATTTATATCCTTAAGCGCCAAAAAATCCTCGGTTGTAATCCTGCCGTTTTCTTTAAACTCTACCTTATATTTTAAACCAACATCTTTTAAAGATATCATGCTCATGATATTCAATCCATCGTTTTTATCTACGCGTATTTCAAGATTTCCGATTCTTTTTTCATAAATAAAAAATACCCGCTTATTATGCTGATCAAAGCAAATCCAATCGCAAGTAACCATATAGATATGCCGCCGCTAAAACCCTGATATAATAGCGCCCTGTAAATAATAATATAACATGCGCTCGGATTGGCAATAATAAGCCAGTGGTATTTTTGAGGTATCATATCTATGGAATAAAATACAGGCGTAAGCCAAAATAGTAACATTAAAAAAATATTCAATAACTGAGGCAAGTCTTTAAAATAAACATTTATTATACTAAGAAGCATGGAGATCCCTAATGTAAAAATAAAATGTAGCACCACTACAAAAGGCAGCAAGATAAGATAATTTACAATGCCTGTATTAAACATAATAAAAACCGGCAGGACAATTATAAAACCAAATAAAAAAGTTATAAGATTAGTTATTACCGTAGCTATAGGGATAGTCTCTTTAAGCATCACAAATTGCCTTAACACATCGACATTGCTGCTGATCGAAGCTGCGGATTCATTTATAGAATTATTAAAAAAATTCCAAGGTAAAAGCGCGCTTAACACCAATAATGGAAAATGCTTTATATCTGTCTTCATTATCTGGCTAAAAACAAAGGTGATCACCAGCATAATCAACAAAGGATTTATAACAGCCCACAAGATCCCTGATATAGAGCCGATATATTTGCTCTTTAAATTTTTTATTACCATGCCCCTGATAATCTGTCTTTCAGCTATTATTTTTTTAAATCTGACTATTAAGTTCATTCTCCATCCTATCTTCAGCCCATCTGTTCATAAGATTTTTCTGAAAAAATACTTGCCTTTCTCTTGATCCAATAAGAAGCGGCTTTTTTATCCATTTTTTCATTAAGCAGGTCTTTTCCAATAATTCTAAGCAAGATTGCTATTGGCGTGAATATTAGATAAAAAACTATCGACATGCTTATCGCGCTCATGAGCCAGCCAATAATAAAAATCAGCTTGTCTAAAAACTTCTTTAGCGGCTTTAAGGCCTTCGGATATAAAACAGCTGAAACCAGGGCAGCGGACCCGATAGCAGCAAGCCATATAAAATGTTCCCTGCGCCTGTAAAACATTATGCATCCGAGTATATTCAAACCTAAACCTATATTAAACCCGAATTTCCGCAGTTCTCGACTCTGCTCTTCGGGCCTCGCTCGAACAATATTATTTTTCATACATTCATCTCTTCCGTATAAGTTCCGCGATATCAATCCAATTCAAAATATTGCCTGTCTTCCAGGTCTTTTTTTGGCTGCTGTTTTCTATCAATCACAAAGCTCCCTATCACCAGATAATCCATTTCAGTCCGCATAAAACACCTGTAAGCGTCCTGGGGGCTGGCTACTATAGGCTCCCCTCTTACATTAAAAGATGTGTTTATTATCACAGGGCAACCGATATTTTTATATAATTCCATGATAAGCTCGTAATAAGCTTTATTAGGCGTGTCTTCCGACACCGTCTGTAGCCTGGCTGAATTGTCTATGTGAGTCACCGCCGGTATATCAGATCGTATAATTTTCAACCTGTCAAAGCCTTCTAACTCTTTTTCCGATCGCCGATCGGATATGGTTTTCCGATCGGCGATCGGAAAGCAAATATGGGATTTTTCTACTTCAGCTACCAATAGCATATACGGGCTTTCACAGTCTATATTAAAATAATCTTTTGCCTTTTCAGCCAGGACGCTGGGAGCGAACGGCCTGAACGATTCCCTGAATTTTATCTTAAGATTCATCCTTGATTGCATGACAGGCGATCTGGCGTCTCCTATTATGCTGCGCGCCCCAAGGGCCCTGGGCCCGAATTCCATCCTTCCCTGAAACCATCCTATAACCTTTTCATTGCTAATATAACCGGCTATAGTTTTTGATAATTCCTGTCTGCCTAACTTAGAATATGCTATATTGTTGGTTTTCAGATAGTTTTCTATATAACTATCCTGATATTCAGGCCCGAGATAAGAGCCTTTCTGTGAATCATGGATATCATCAGCGCTCCGCTTGTTTCCTAAATATTTATACCAGATTCGTAACGCCGCCCCCAGCGCCCCTCCCGCGTCTCCGGCTGAAGGCTGGATCCAGATATTCTCAAAAGGCCCTTCCTTTAAAATCTTTCCGTTCGCAACGCAGTTCAAAGCAACGCCCCCTGCAAGGCAAAGATTTTTCTGGCCGGTTAACTTATGAATATGCCTACAGGTTCTAAGCATAGCCTCTTCTGTTACAGCCTGGACTGACCTTGCAAGATCCATATCAAGTTGCGTAATTTTTGTCTCAGGTTTTCTGGGCGGCCGTTTGAACAGCTTGTCAAAGTTTTTATTTGTCATTGTAAGACCGGCGCAATAGTTGAAATATTTCATATTAAGCTTAAAAGAACCGTCTTCTTTTAAATCTATAAGTTCTTTTAAGATTAGATTTGCGTATTTTGGCTCTCCATAAGGCGCAAGGCCCATGACCTTATATTCAGCTGAATTGACTTTAAAGCCTGTGTAATAAGTAAAAGCGGAATATAAAAGCCCTAAAGAATGCGGAAATCTTATTTCATACAATAATTCAAAATCATTGTCCTTGCCTACGCCAAAACTTGTAGTGGCCCATTCTCCTACGCCATCCATCGTGAGAATAGCCGCTTCTTTAAAAGGCGATGGGTAAAATGCGGATGAAGCATGCGATTCGTGGTGCTCTGTAAAAAGAATCTTGCCCTGATAATTCAGATTTTCTGAAATAAGGCTGGACATCCACAGCCTGTCCCTGAGCCACAAAGGTATTGCTTTATTAAAAGACCTGAAACCTATAGGGGCATAAGAAAAATATGTCAGCAGTATCCTTTCAAATTTTAAGAGAGGTTTATCATAAAAGGCTACGAAAGATAAATCCCTGGTTTCTATACACGCTTCGCTCAGACAATACTTGATAGCGTTTTCCGGAAAATTAAAATCGTGCTTCTTGCGCGTAAAACGCTCTTCCTGCGCCGCAGCTATAATCTCTCCGTCTTTTATCAGCGCAGCTGCGGCATCATGGTAGAAACACGAGATTCCCAAAATATATACAGCCATATCTTAACCTAGGCCTTAGCCTCAACCTTATACTTATTGCATGAATTCATTTTTTCTGCCAGCGCCCTGCCCTCTAATATCACGTCCTCCATGGACATATATTTCCAGCTCCCGTACCTTCCAATCGTATATATTTCGAATCTTTCCAGATAATTTTTTATAATCTGGACAGCATGCCTTCTATTGGAATCATAAATCGCATACCCGTATTTGATATCCATCGGCAGGCATATTTCCACTTCGGATTCTTCTGAAATAATACCGCATGTTTTAAGATCGCTGATAGCCTTGGGGAGCGCCTCAAATTTATCTATCTTCTTTACATCTGAATACGCTATCTCAGCATAGATAGAGATCCTGTTCTCGGGCGCCGCATCCGTTGAAAAACTTGTGGGAAAGCCTACCCTGTAGAAAATCACATTTTCTTCGGGATAATAAACCCAATGCCTTTCCGTTAAATTATCGCTTTTTATGCCTATATTTAACACATATATAGATGTCCACCTCAACATTGAAAATGCCTGCTGCACCTCCGAAGGCATATCTACCAGAAGTCCGGATAGCTCAGGCAATGGTATAGTAGTTATCATATTTTTAAATTTCTTTATTGTGGCGTCCTCAAAAACCACTTCTTTCCTGCGCTGGTCTATGGTAACGGCTTTTTTATTAACATGCGCGCTTCTGATTTTTCCTGAAAATCCTTTCACCAATTCAGATATCCCGCCTTTCACAGGATACCAGAATCTGGAGTTGTAACCGTACGGCTTCGTGTTATCCGATATAGCGCCTGTTACAGTATCCTCCAGATCCGGGACAGGCACAAAGCCATCCAGCCACTCGCACGTCAACTCTCTCAGATCAACTGTCCAAAATTTTTTGTTATATGGCTTCATAAAGTGATTTGCTACGCCTTCCCCGAACGTTTTTATTATCCAGCTCTCAAAACTCCCGTTTGAATTTAAATGCGACGCACTTAGAACCCTGGCTTTGATAAGGCCCATCAGGCAATCTTTCACTACGGAATTCGGAAGGCCATAGAAATTTGCCTGAAAAGGATATCTGGTAAAAATACCTTTTGAATACACCCAGGAATTGCGTTTGTGCGGCGCCAGATTCCCGTTTAAAAGCTCTGAAACAAGATTAAACGTATATTCATTTCTGAAATGCAAAAGATGGCCGTCGTAATCGAAAGTGTACCCGTCTTTATGTACCGACCTGGCCATACCGCCTATCTCGCCGTCTTTTTCAAATAATGCGTAGCCTTTTTTCAGATGATATGCTGCGCTCAAGCCTGCAAGCCCCGCGCCTAATATTATAGTTTCTTCATTTTTCATATTTTTTCTAAGACACTAATCGTCTATATTTACCATCCCGACTTTTTTCCCCATTAAAATAAACGCCAGCCCGATAACCAACAGCATGACAAACCCTGTCAAATTATTGCTGAAAGCGACTATTATTACTGATAGCGCCAGTAATACGCTGAAAAAATACATTATCCAGATACTTTTTTTTATGCTGCACCCCATAGTCACAAGCCTTAATACAAAATGGTCTCTTGTTTTGTTAAAAATAGGCTTTTTCTTTTTAATACGCATGACTATTAGAAACAATGTATCGTAGATAGGAAGGCTCATCGCTAAAATAGGCGTAAAAAGCGCGATCTGTCTTTCTATGGGAGCGTAGCTGATATTTATAGCTACCATTGCCAGCAAAAATCCTGAAAAAAGGCTGCCCGTATCTCCCATGTAAACACTGGCGGGAGGATAATTATATCTTAAAAATCCTGCGTGAGCTCCTATAAGAGCCGCGAGAATAACGCAGGAAAAAATATCTTTATTTATAAACGCTACTATCAGTAAACTCAAAGATACGATAATTACCAGGCCTGACGTCAAGCCATCCATTATATCAAGCAGATTAAATGCGTTAGTTATAAATAAAAGCCACGCCGTTGTGATTAATATATTCGCCCATCCTGGTAGAAATGCTATTTTAGTAAAAAATCCAAAAAATATAAGAACGCCT
This sequence comes from Candidatus Omnitrophota bacterium, assembly GCA_030649895.1. GTDB lineage: Bacteria > Omnitrophota > Gorgyraeia > Gorgyraeales > Gorgyraeaceae > UBA10183. The sequence goes on along the minus strand of JAUSEX010000031.1, from coordinate 40,254 downwards.
ATGCCCAGCAACTCTCCTGATATTTTAAGCATAGGCCTGAGATCTTTTATGTCGTCTATCAATCCGAGCAGCAATATCACGGAAGAAGACAATATAATCCCTGATAATTTCACAGCAGGCAATTTAATGAAAAACAGGCTGGTTAAAACCGCTGCGAGGAACGCCATGTAAATACCCGCCCCTCCTATGCAAGGTTTGCCATTCTTATCTTTCGCCGGTTTTAATATATTGAACCTGGCGCTTATTCTTATAGTAATGGGGACCAATAAAAGGCTTAAAATAAAAGAGCACAATACCGTGTAGAATAAAATCATGCCAGCCTCCTGTATAGATTATCCATATTGATTGCCATTGCATTAATATCAAATGAATCGTCTATTGATTCCGCTGCCTCTCTTTGCATTTTCAAAAAAGAATCTCTATTTTCGAGAATACTTAATATCCTCTCAGCTGTATCCTTGTAATCTCCCGGCCTGGTAATATATCCAGTGATCCCGTCTTTAACCAGTTCCCGCATGCCGCCGGCATCAGTTGCCACTACAGGCTTGCCCTTACTAAGCGCCTCTATTATAGCAATAGGAAGGCCCTCCCACTTGCTAGTAAGGACCACTATGTCAATAATATCCAGAATATCAGAAATATCCTTCCTCCAGCCAGTAAAAATAAACCTGCCGTTCAGGGATGACCCTTTAAGCTCTGACTTGCACCTGTTTCTTAAAACACCGTCTCCTATCAATAGGAAATTCACATTAGGCATTCTGCTGTAAACAGTTATACACGCCCTGACATAATCCACTGGGGATTTCTGAGGCTTAAGGCAGGAAATCATCCCGACAACAGGGTCATTATTATTAACCCCCAATTCTCTCTTTTTATCCGCTCCGTTGCCATTGGAATTCTTGAACCGATCAAGCGGTATCCCGTATTTTATCAGGACAAATTTATCTCTTGGCGCTATTTTATATTTTAAGCCTGTTTCTATATCCTTTTTTGAAACGCATATAATTTTTGTAGTGAAAGTTGCCGTGATCCTCTCAAGAAAAATATAAAATCTCTTTACTAAAAACGGCTGATAATCATTAAAAGGCCACCCATGAACTGTATGTACAACCCTAGAGCCTTCAGCCTTAAGCCTGGAGCCAAATATTGTTATATTATAAATAAATGCCGCCCATCTTCCTACAATCCCTGCCTTTGAACTATGAGTATGAATGATTTTAAACTCATTAGATCTATATATAAGATATATATGTATTAATGCCAATATATCTAATATTGGATTTAACTGCCTTATTAAAAAAGACGAAAAATAGGCCTTACTGTTCTCTAGATTTTTAAAGTCTGGGTTTAAGATACCCCGGGGAGAAGTAATTACAGATATCTGATATTTGTCTTTTGGAAGGTTCAAGATAAGATTTAGAGTGGAAAGCTGCGCCCCGCCTAGTTCAGGCTTTGTTATCACATGACATATACGCATAAGTATCTATTAGTTTAACAAAAAAATACCCTGTTGTCAACATAGCGTCACCTGCTTACAACAGCATCCGCTAAACGCATAGGCTGGTCTATTTAATATTATTTACGCAACAGTCCACTTGCTGAATGATGAGGATAGTTCTTTAGATTTCGCATGAATAGAGTTTACCAGCAATTCTATTTTAGCATAATCGCACGGCTGTCCGGCGAGAAGTTTTTTTATCTCTTCTAAGTCCTTTTCTATTTTTATTGCTATATCTTTATCTATAACCACGGTATTGTTGAAACTTTCCGTAAGCCTATTTATCATATCAGCCAGGTCCACAAGTTCATCGCCTTCTCTTAGTTTTATCTTGAGGCCAAGATTTCCTTTTATAATTTCCTCAAGCGTTTTGCTTATCCTGTAAACAGGCCCCGCTATCCTGTGGGAAAATAAAAGCCCTAGTATGAAAATCAGAGGCGATATCAATAAAAGATTGCGCAATAAAGCCAGATTTGTAGCCCTGAGCACGTATACCAGCCGCCCTTGGGGATAAACGCTCGCAAGCTTTTCTCCGAGAAAATGCCACCCTGTCGCAAACACGGTCCAGCCGGTGACTATTGACGCTATAAGCGCTAGCCCAAAAACCAACCCTATGTAACGAAACTGCAAGCCTTTTTGTATTATATATTTTCTTCTTCTGAAAATAGGCCTTGGCATTATTCCCCCTCTCTTCTCAAGTTTATATTTCTTCTGACCGTAAAAACTATTTTATCGCCTTTAGGGTTATTTATCAGAGAAATGACGCTATCCAGCGGGAGATATCTTGTAATATTTTTATCGATGGCTATCACAAGGTCGCTTTTTTTGAGCCCTGACAGCTCTCCTTTTTTGCCTGAAGCGATGTCTTTTATCAAAAGGCCTTCATATTCAAAACCAAGAGACACGCCTAACTCCTTATACGTGTTAACCCCTGCTTCTACTGGAACAGGGATGTTCCTTTCTGCGAGAATCTTCACTTCGGAATATTTTGGCCCTATCAACTCTCCCAGAATGTCTTCGAGCTTGCTATAGCGTATAAGCCTTCCCCATATACCTACAAGAAAATCGCCTTTTTGGATACCTGCCTTGGCCGCGCTTGAGCCCGCGACCACATCGTTTATACTGAAAACGCCTTCATGTTCCACTAAACTAATACCAAGGCTCTCCTTCACAATATTTTTCTTGCTTTTAACTACAACCGGCTCCTTCCTGCTTTTCCTCTCCTGCCATTCTTTGGCCATATTATGGAGATCTATGTCTTTTTTTGTCCTTTTTTCTTCTTCGCGCCACATTTTTGCGTGGCTCGCAACATAAGCGTCTCTGGCCTCTTTATAATCCGGGTTTATATCCATGGCCTTTTTATAATAAAAAACTGCCTTGTCATACCAGCCTTTTTCGTCATATGCCCTCCCCAGCTGCATAAAATTCTGCTCAGGAGTATCGTATTCTACCCTGTCTATGTCTTTACGCAGGATATGCTCTTCCCCTTCCGCAGTGCTTAGGGCAATCCTGTCAACATACTCATCTACCACAAGCCCCTTTACCTTTGTCCTGTTTTTTAAAATAACAGTGTCCGCGTAAAGAGTAGCGGATATTAACATTAGCATTAAAAAAATTATTATTTTACGCATTTTAATAGTGTTCGAGCGAGCCCTTCGCTTCGCTCAGGATAAACTCCGCGAATCGAGAGCTCTTCAACATAACTCGGTGCAGACTTCTCGACTCGGCCTTCGGCCTCGCTCGAAGAATATATAGGCGCAGGCCTGTAAGCCGGGTTCTGTCAATCAGCGCCAAGCGCTGATTGCGACGATCATCTATCTATGCCCCGGCATTGCTGCCGGAATCATGCAACCTACCCGTCCAGCTATTACGAGCGGGCAGCTCTTTCAGCCGGACCTATTTGGCCTTGCTCCGCGTAGAGATTACCTCGTTTCACCTCCGCCGAATTTTTAACAGCGGAACTCGTCTCTGTGGCTCTTATCCTATCACGCGTATATTTAAGGGGCGTGACGACGGGCGTTACCCGCTACGCTGCCCTTTGGAGCCCGGACTTTCCTCATCGGCCCTAGTGCCAAAATTTATGCCGATGATCCTGAGGCGCAAAGCGCCGAAGGATCTTTCAGCTATCTGGTTATAAGCCAACGCGATCATCCAGCCTACGCCTATTCTATTTTTAAAGAACTGTCAAACCTGGAATCTATCGCTTTATTTGCAAGCTTATCTGCTATTGAATTTATTTCTCTGGCTATAGAGATAACTTCTATCTTATTGAAGCCTCTCGCAATATGCTGAAACATATCGTAATAAGGCCTGAGGTTATCATTTTTTACTTTATATTCTCCTGTCAGCTGCCTGGTTAGCAATTCGCTGTCGGACTTTACCTTTACATCGTCATATCTATCTATCAGCGCTTCCTGCATAGCGTATATAAGCGCTGAGTATTCCGCCACATTATTGGTAGCGTTTCCTATAAATTTAAATAACTTTTTAACAACCTTGTCCTGATCGTCGCAAAATACTATGCCTATGCCCGAAGGCCCGGGATTTCCTCTTGATGCGCCGTCTATAAATATATTAATTGATTTCGACATTGTCCTCCATATAAAGTATCCTCAGGCAACTGCCGCAGATAATTATATCCTCTCTTAATTTTACATCGCTTATAACCTGAGGAGGAAGGCCCATATGACACCCGCCGCAGGAACCGTTTTCAACAGGCACTATTGCAAGGCCGTCTTTATTCTTCAGAGTCTTCTCATACTTGGATATCACCTGTTTTTCTATATTAGGGGCTATGACGTTTCTTTTTTCATTAAGCGTTGAAAGGGCCGCCTCTATATCTTTGGCCTTTAAATTAATAATCTCTTTATCCTTCTGAGATCTAGCCTCTTCAATCCTGTAGAGCTCTTTCTCTTCCGATATCTTCTTCCTGGCAAACTCTATCTCGTCCATAAATTTAATAATATCTTCTTCTATCAGAGAATTATCCGCCTTAATACCCTCTATCTCGGCAAGCATGGTAGAATATTCTTTATTCGTCTTCAATGTATAAAGCTGGCCTTGCAGTTTTTTTATCTGATCTTCTTTCTGCTGAAGGCTCCCTTCTTTTTCTTTTAATTTCAGCTGGACGCCTTTTAAGCTATCCTCCGCCTGCTTAATGCCTGCCTTCTTAGATTCAAGCATATCATCGATTGCTTTCAGATAACCTGGCGTAGATGCCTTTTCCCTGTTAAAAGCATAGATCTGGGTATCCAAGGCCTGAAGTTCTATCAATAGTCCTATCTGCCCTTTAATCGGTTTTTGCTCCAAATGATCTCCTTATATTATGCCTATTTTAACAGGTCCTTCAGAAGCTCCTATTCGTCGCTTTTTCAGGATCGATTTCGTTTCCGGCGAAATCGGTGGGCGATACTGGGCTCGAACCAGTGACCTCTGCCATGTGAAGGCAGCACTCTAACCAGCTGAGCTAATCGCCCAAATTTGCAAAGCAAATTTGGATCCTGAAGCGCCGTTAAACAATCCTACAAAAAGGAAGATCATAGGCACTGAAGGACCTACGCTTGCTTATTCTTTATTCTATCTAGCTTACTAATCCTTTAGGTCCTTCGAATACTCTCTATTCGGTCGTATTCTCAAGATCGATTTCGCTTTCAGCGAAATCGGTGGGCCCACAAGGACTTGGCGCCCTTCGCGGAGTTTATCCTGAACACAGCGAAGGGCTCAGGGTCGGCCACTCGTCCCGCTAAACAGATGCTCCTATTTGTCGCATCTAGCGGGACTCACTTCAAGTCCTTTTAAAGCCCTATCTTAAATTGTAAAATAACATGGTGGGCCCACAAGGACTTGAACCTTGGACCACCTGATTATGAGTCAGGTGCTCTAACCAACTGAGCTATGGGCCCGTAAGTCATAAATTATACCACCTGAATTATATTATGACAAGAGTAAAATTCTATGAATCTGTACTATTTGAAGAGTCAGGTAACATATTACGTAAGCGCCAGGGCTGGCAAGAGCTCATTGTAGCGCTACCTAACATTGACAGTATTACAAAATTTGAATTATAAAGAAAAGATCTCTTCGGAAGGCAATATAATTATCCAGATTCGCACACACTCCTTGAAAAATGTTTAGTAAATCACGGAGCAATCTTAAAAATATCTCTTACGGAACCGTTTATATCTTTGACGGTAACAAGAGTTGCCCCGGCATCCTTCACGTCTATAATTATGAAATTATAAAATCCACCCTGTTCTTTCGGGACAGATAAATGAGCTCCTCCGCCTCCTGTTATCACCTGATAAACGCCGTCATGAATGCCCCTATTGAATAGATGCTCATGGCCGCAGATATAAGCACCGACCTTGTATTTTTTTAATACAGCCCATAGTTCATTTCTTTGCGCCGGATCCTTATCCAGAGAACTGCCTATGTGACTATAGACAGGGTAAGCTGGGTCATGGCCAAATACGAAAATGGGTTTTTCCTGATTTTTTTTCAGATCTTCTCTGAGCCATTTCATCTGAACTTTGCCTAAGACATGAAAACTATTAAAAATCTCCGTATCAAGCATTATAAAGTGGGTATTTTTATGATCAAAAGAATATACCAATTCTTTAAAATCAGGTGGCCCGTTTTCAGGCATTTCAAAAATTGACTTCACTATATTTTGAGACAGCTCTGATTCTATCTCATGGTTTCCAACGCCTACATAAAAAGGCACCCTGTACCTTTCAATAATGTCTTTCCATTTTTTTAATCTGCTTCTATGGGTGCTGGTTTTCGTAGATCCGGTTATCATATCTCCCGTGACTATAATAAAATCCACTTTCTCTTGTTTTATTTTTTCCAGAATAGCTTTCATTACCTTGACATTAATCCCGCTAGAGCTATCGCCCCTGGTATCGCCTATAACAGCAAACCTGAAATCTGCAAAACAAGGCTTCGCTAATAATCCGGAAATAATTAAAGCTATGAGAAACTTTTTAACCATGATTTTAACTCTTTCGTCATGAGGGGTTCCCCCGGAACCCCTCATTATGGTTCAGCGAACAAGAAAAAGGGGCTGGATAAAATCCAGCCCCTTTTATTTCTTAACTATCGGCAAGGCTTACTCCTGGCTAAAAGCTATTTCAAGGAAATTCTTAAGCCTCCTGGACCTCGTAGGATGCCTTAGTTTCCTCAGCGCCTTTGCCTCTATCTGCCTGACCCTCTCCCTGGTCACATTGAATATGCTGCCAACTTCTTCAAGCGTCCTGGGATAACCATCGCCTATTCCAAACCTCAGCCTTAATACCCTCTTTTCTCTTTCTGTAAGTGTATTAAGTATGTTATCCATCTCTTCTTTTAAGATAGTATAAGCAGTGGCATTCGCAGGAGAAACAGCCCTTTTATCCTCTATAAAATCGCCGAAATTGGTATCGCCTTCATCGCCTATGGGAGTCTGCAGAGAAATAGGCTCCTGAGCTATTTTAAGGATGCTTCTTACCTTTTCAACGCCCATCCTCATCTCATGAGCGATCTCTTCTGCCGTAGGCTCCTTGCCATTTTCCTGAACCAGGATCCTGGAAACCCTTATAAGCTTATTGATAGTCTCTGTCATATGAACAGGTATCCTGATAGTGCGGGCCTGATCAGCTATTGAGCGGGTAACCGCCTGCCTTATCCACCAGGTAGCATACGTAGAAAACTTATACCCGCGCCTGTATTCAAATTTCTCAACAGCCTTCATTAAGCCTATATTTCCTTCCTGGATCAAGTCCAGAAAAGAAAGACCCCTGTTGGTATACTTCTTAGCAATGCTCACAACAAGCCTCAGATTCGCCTCTACCATGGCCTTTTTAACCCTATTAAACCTCAAGGCCTTCTTTCTGATAAGCGCATAATCTTTCTTTATATCGTCTATCTTTTTGCCAAACCTGGACTCTATGTCCTTTTTTCTTTTCTCAAAACTCTGTATACTGCCTTTTATCCTGCGCTTTCTCATCCTCTGCATCTCTTTGTCAATGGCGTCAATCTCGGAAATTGCCATCTTTATACCGTTAGCCATATCATCTACAATGGAAATGCAAAAATTAAACTCCAGGCACAACTCCATGATATTAGACCCTTTCCTGGCAGCCCTGATTCTGCGCACTAGATTCGTGATCTTTTTAAATATCAGAATTTCTGTTTTTATCTTAGGGTCTTCCTTTATAATCTCGTCCATGTTTACGCTTCTGGAAAGGATCCTGTTGCTAAGAGCAAGGACTTCGTCTTTTACAAAAGGCGAACTTAATATAGACCTCTTGTAATCCTCTTCCGCCTTTTCTATTTCCTGGGCAAGTCTTATTTCATCCTGCCTGGAAAGAAGCGGTATTTGACCCATCTGCCTGAGATACATCTTCACGGGATCCTCTATGCCTATATCCACTACAGGCTCACGCGCCTCGCCAGGTTCTGCTACAATCCGCCTGTCTTTATCAAATATCTGCTTGCCTTCTTCAGCCTCTTCTTCTTTGTTCGCAGGTTTTAATTCTTCTTCTGCGTCAACCACCTCTATGTTCTCCTTCTCCAGGACAGCGAAGACCTTCTCTATTTGTTCGGGAGAAACAACGTCTTCCGGAAGGAAACCATTGATCTCTTCATAGGTGAGATGTCCCTTTTTCCTGCCTATGGCCACCAGTTTATCTAGCTGGCCTTCGATATTCAGCGCCTTTTTCTCCTTCGTTTCTTTTTTCATAGCTAAACCCCCTTCTTTATAATCTGATTAAACTCCTCTAAAAGCCTCTTTTCTTCTTCCTCGTAACCGCTCTTCTGCGCTATATCCAGCCTGCTTTGTATATCCTTTAACAGCCTGGACCTGTTTTCCTTTTTTATGGACATTATACAGTCACACACGTTTTTCTCTTTATCCTTTATATCCACTTCCTCGTTCACTATAAAAGATACGACATTCTGAGGCACTTTGTTCTCCATTGAATTTATTAACCTGCCTACATCTATTAATCCGCCATCTGTGTCAATTAAAAAAAGCGCTTCAGCTATATTTCGAATATCATGGTTCCTGAAATCAGACGGCTTAAGTTCGTCCTTTACTATTTTAACCACATTAATATCTTCTAACATCAGCCTCGTCAATATCTTTTCAGCGGGGGATATCTCGATAGGCCTCTTAACGTCCTGCTTGGAACGATTAAAATCAGACGGCCTTTTGTCTTTTATCTTCTTTAGCTCTTCCCATACAGCATCTTCTTTGACTGAAAGTTCGTAAGAAAGAAGCCTTATATATTCCGCCTTTACTATCGCATTCTTCACCTTGTAAATAGTGGAAAGCATCTCTTTTATAATCTCCGCCTTTGACTCGGGGTCTCTCTTATCAAATTTATTTTTCAATATATCTAACTTATACGTAAAAAGGCTCTTTGATTTATTTATCGCCGTGTCAAATTTTTCCCTGCCAAACTTCCTTAAAAAACTATCCGGGTCATGGCCTTTTTCCAGAGTAGCTATTTTTACATTCATGCCTTCTTCTAAAAATAAATCCAAACCTCTCAATGACGCCATTTCTCCTGCCTGATCAGCGTCGTAAAGCATAACCACATTGTGGGTGTATCTCTTCAAAAGCCTTATCTGCTCTGTCGTAAGGGCGGTTCCCAGAGACGCTATTGAATTGGCAACGCCATATTGATGGCACGTCATCACGTCCAGGTACCCTTCCGTGATTATCGCAAAATTTTTTTCCTTTATATTAGCCTTTGCAAAATTAAGGCCATACAAATGCAGACCCTTTTTATAAATAGCTGTTTCAGGAGAGTTTATATACTTTGGCATAGCTTCATCCATAACCCTGGCGCCGAAACCTACAACCTTGTCCCTCGCGTCAAATATCGGAAAAATAATCCTGTTCCTGAAAAGATCATAATAAGCGCCGTCTTTGCCTTTAGTAACCAACCCCGCCTTGAGAATCATATCCTGTTTAACGCCCCTTCCGGACAAATAATCTATAAGGGCTTTCCATGAAGAGTCAGCATAACCAACCCTGAATTTTTTTAACACGACTGCGTCAAGGCCTCTTTTTACTATATACCGCTTCACATCCGAAGATGACCCGGCCTTCTCTAAAAAATTAGAGTAATAATTCACCGCAATGTCGTTGATTGAATACAGCGTGCTTACGACAGAACTGTCCTGGTCATCATGGCTTTTATACTCAGGCAGCTTTACGCCTGTTTTTTCGGCCAGCATTTTTACAGCGTCTATAAAATCCATTTTTTCATATTCTTTTATAAAATTAAACACGTTTCCGCCTGAGTTACATCCAAAACAATGATATATCTGCTTATCGGGGCTCACGACAAAAGAAGGCGTTTTCTCATGATGAAAGGGGCAGCACGCCTTAAAATTTCTACCTGATGGCTTAAGCGAAATATAGTTTGAAATCACCTCTACTATATCGCATCTATCCTGTATCTCGTTCAATATGTTTTCCGGTATCTTGCCCATTTATTTTTTCCTTGTAAATCTCCTGAACCCGGAACACGCCAATATCTTAAGCTTGGACTTTTTCTCAAGCTCATCAAGTATCATATTGAGTCCTACATTGTCGCTCGCTATATGGCCTGCGACTACAACATTCATATGCTCTTCCTGCGCTTTTTTAAAATGCTCTTCACTAAGATGCATACATACAATAGTGGAGATACCCGCCTCTGAAAGCTTTTTGAATATATCCTTGGAGCCTTCCGTGCCGCCCGTCATGTCTACAAAGATCTTGCCCGCCTTGCGCGAATTATCGCCTCTTGTTATCTTGGGGCCGGCATTCTCTTTGGCTGCTGCATTATATTCAGGTATCTCCCTTAATATATCAATAATATCGCCAAGCGTGCCCGGTTTTTTCTTATCCATCAAATCCTGCAGATAAGTAGCGACGTGGTTATCGGCCGGCGTATGGCAGCTCATAAAATTAATATCCAAAAGCCTTGCCGCGTCAACGGCACGGGTGTGATTCACAGGCATGACCCTTCTTTCAACCTCCCTGATCCTGTCGCACATAAGAGACTCTGCGACATTTATAGGAACGCCTATCTTGCTCAATATATCCGCTTGCATATACATCACATTAAAAAATCCCGCCAAGGCAAGGCCTTCGGGATGATGAGTCATTACCAAATCTATTTTCTCGCCTTTTTCTTTTAGCCTTTCAGCAAGGACTATCTCCCCTACCTCCATATCCACGCCTACCAGGATCGTTTTTATTTCACTGTCATGTTTACCGAAAAGGATCCTTGTGTCGCTGTAAGGGTTCTCAAGTCTTTCCTTATCATAAAACTCTTTATCCTTGGCGCTCAATTTTTCGTATTCATTCTTTGCCCCTAAAAGCTCCTTCTTAACTTTATCCTTGCCTCTGGGATCCTGTTCCATTCCAAAAAACACTACACTCCTATAGATGTCTATAAGTTTCACTTCATCCTCCTGTGATTGGCGTCACGCGCCAATTTTATTTTCCTAATAGTTTAACGAGCGGTGTCTCGTGTTTCTCGAGGGGATAAAAACTCATCCCTGTCTTATACGCAAAAGGCGCCACGAGCGAGGCGTACGGAGCTGAAAAAGATTTTTCTTTCGCGCTTTTATAAAAATAATCAACAGGGCTGTGGGTATACAAAAAGTAAAAAAGCCCTGTTAAAAGAATTCCTCTTGCTAATCCAAACATCAGGCCTACCATCTTGTTGGCCAAGGAAACGTTTTCAGAATTGCCCAAAAGTTTAACTGCCAATACAGTCAGCAGTTTAAAGACCAGTAGAACTGTTAAAAATATGAATACGAAGCCTGTTGCCTCTGCTTTTAGACCTGTCAATCTGGCGTGCTTGGCAAGAAAATCGCTAGCCAGAATATAATTATTAAACGAAAGAACAAACGCTAGAAAAAGACCTGAAATCCTGAAAAATTCCGGTAAAAGTCCATTTTTGAAACTTATGTAACATGTTCTAAATAAAACAATTATGAAAAATATATCAACCCAGTTAAATTTTATTTGAGGCATAAATTAGTTTGAGGAATTAATCCGAATATGAAAGAAGTATACCATACGCTTTCTGATTTGTCAAGGTCAGCTGACAAGTTAAAAGGCAGGATTTCGCGCTATCTGGCCCATCTATGAGTACCTTTATATATCTGTCTGTATATCCTTGTAGAAAATCATCTTTATCCCTTTTATCTTCAACGAGAACCCTTGCAATTTTACCTATAAACATCCCCTCAAACTCTTTGGTAAAACCCTTAACTGCATCCATAAGAGCGTGCTCTCTCTTTTTTTTTATGGCGCTAGCCACATTATCTTTGTAGCTATGCGCAGGCGTGCCTATCCTTTTCGAAAATCCGAAAGTATGCAAGCGCATAGGCCTTATCTCTTTAATAAAAGTCATTGTATTCTGAAAATTAGCTTCTTCTTCTCCCGGGAACCCTACCATTATATCCGTAGAGATAGCGATATCAGGAATAGCTTTTCTCAATTTATTAACAATGCCTATATAATCGCCTGCGGCATATGGCCTGTTCATTCTTTTTAATATATCATCATCCCCGCTCTGAAATGGGATATGTAAATGTTTACAGAGTTTATCTTCCGATCTCATCTGCGAGATAAGGCCGTCTACCACGTCTTTGGGCTCTATGGAGCTAAGTCTTATGCGCCAATCCCCTTTTATCCTGCATAGTTCTTTTATTAATCTCGAAAGATCTACGCTATTTGAAATATCCCTGCCATAAGCGCCGAGACATATCCCCGTAAGCACTATTTCCTTATAGCCGTTTTTTATTAAAGTTTCGCATTCGCGAAACACTTCTTCGGAAGCCCTGCTCCTGGACCTGCCTCTTACAATACTAACCTTGCAATAAGAACATCTATTGTTGCAGCCGTCCTGAACCTTCACGAACGCCCTGGAATGGCCTTCGAACCACGTGATAGACCCGCTTGGCTGAGGGCTCAAGGCTGAAGGCTCAAGGGATTGTTGAATAATTTTCGGGATTTTATATTTATCTTTGTTCTTTATAATAAAATCTACCCCTTTAAGTTTGGCTAAATCCAGGTCTCTATCATTTATCATGCACCCTGTGGCGACTACGCATTTATCCTTTTTTCTTAAGCCGGAACGGATTGATTTTAAAGACTTGGAATCACTTGTCGAGGTAACGGTGCAGGTGTTGACCACGCACACGTCAGCTTCGTCGCTATTTCCGGCTTCAGTATATCCCTCCTTCAGAAAATTCTCGCGGATCATCTGCGACTCATACTGGTTAACCTTACATCCCAGTGTTTTTATATAAAAGCTTTTGATTTTTATAACCTCTCGTAGCTATTCTAATATTATATATAGCTTCTACGTATAATGGATTCAGCCATAAAACCTTTTTGAATTGATCTATCGCATCTTTATATCTGCCTAATTTTATATATACAGCCCCAAGATTATTATGCGCCGTAAGACTCTTTTTATTAAGCTTTATTGCCTTTTTGAATTCTTCAACAGCATCTAGCCACATTTCTTTTTTTAAATATAAAATGCCCAAATTACAATAACCGTCTTCCGCTTCTGGCGCAATTAAAAGGGTATCCCTGAGAGTATCTATTGCCATATCTAGCAAGCCGGCTTTCTCATAGAAAGCAGCTCTATTTATATAACCTTTAGGATAAAATATTTGCCACTTGAATTTATTTAATTTGATAACTTCTTTTTTCTCTCGCAGATCTACATGGTATTTATTTATTATTTCAAAATTGGATTCTGTATTTTTTACAAATATGCACGCCATGTCATCAAAAAAAATCAATTTCCAATTCTCGCTATGATATAAATAAGGTACAATTTTTTCTATATTATTAGAAACATAGTCGTTCAAAAAAACATAAGTTATATTATACTTATCGACTACTCTTTCGAAAAGAAAAGTGTCTATTAAAGGCCCTACATAATTATCTTCTATAAACTTACTGCCATAAATAGTATTTCTGCCGTCTATAAAAACCTTCTTTTCAGGATACAATCCCCATATAAGGTCGCAACCACTGCTAAAATCATTAAACATATTTCCTTTTAATCCAGATTTCAACAAAAAATCTACCGCTTTCTCTGGATACCCTACCTTACCTAAACCAACCCACGATTCTATCTTTTTTCTCACATAATACCTTCCGGTAATGATATCTTTAACCAATAATACCAAATACAAAGCCAATGCTATGGATAACGCACCGATAAAAAACTTTTTTATATATAACGGCACTTTTCTAAGCTCTATCCCTCTTAAATATTCGCTGATACACGGGGCTATTGCAAAGCCATATAATGGCAAATGCCTTTTCCCGCTTAAAGAAAGGTACAAAAGAGATCCGAAGATAATAATATTAGCTGAAGAAATAAGATTAATTCTAAAAATAAATACACATATACTGATCAGAAGAAATAACCGGTAATATGGCATTGCGCCAAAATTAAGAAAAATATCCTTATGTAAAGCAGGTGCCCATTCAGTTAAAAAATACATTTCTTTTAACTCATTTATAGGAAATAAAATTGCCCTATATCCGTATGGGGTAAGACCGGCTGAAACAACCACTAGTATTCCAACATATAGCAGTTTTTTATATTTACTCTTTCTTATGTAAAAATAGTTTTTGAAATTGCGCCTTATATTGTTATCTATAAATTCGCCGGCTATATAAGCCCATACAAGAAAAATACCCATTATAGCCGCGCCATGTAAATTTACCCAAAAAATCTGAAGCGGGATTAACGCATACAGATATTTCTCTTTTTCCGGAGGCCATACGTACTTATATCTATGTAAAATAAATATGAAAAGTGAAAATAAAAATAAAGAAAATATGAGCGGCCGGATCAAAAATTGCTCTAGCGAAAATAACATGACTAACAATACTAGAAAAACAGACAATAACCAACTATTCCTTCTGTATGTATTTATAAATAATAAGATAAACGCGAAAAATATTACAATAGCTAAGAAGAATATAAGCCCATTGACGCCAAAAAGTTTATACACAAAATAGAAAATAACCTGCGATAACCACTGGTGATTTAGCCATTCCTTGCCGGCTATAGTGTATGAATAGTCATCTATGCTAAGCACTTGCATTCTTTCTATCATTAATTGGCCGGATTTAAGGTGCATCCATGTATCTCCATTCTGCACAGGATGCACTAAAAACAATGCCAAAACCGCGAATGTAAAGAAAATAAGTATTTTTTTCATTACTACCGATTATCCTCTTAGCGCTATTTTTCTATCAATCTTACTGCGGTTTTATAAACATCTTCCACGCTTATCGCCTTAAGACATTTATTGTCCTTACAGGGCGACTTTCTGTGATTATAAGCTGACAGGCATGGGCTGCATGCAAAACCGGAATAAAACATAACAACGTCTTTTTTTAGCGGGCCGTAACAAATCGGAGTTTCAGGCCCGAACAAAACTATCATATTAACCTTTGTAAGGCTTGCGAAATGGACAGGCCCGCTGTCATGGGTTATAAAAATATCTGACATGGAAAAAAGGGCTAACAAATCCGCAAGAGACAATTTGCCTGTGATATCAGCAACTCTTCCATGGCCTGCTATCCTGCGCATTCGACTCTTTTCTTTACTGTCTGATTCAATGCCTATAATGACTACAAAAGTATCTTCATGAATAAGAAGCCTTTCTGCCAGAAACATATAATTTTCCAATGGCCAGCTCCTTATAGGCAGCAAGTTTCCTCCAAAAGGATTGATAACTACTATTTTACTATTCTCTGTTAAGCGCATCCCAGAATTACTATCAAGCAAGG
The DNA here is from genome assembly GCA_030649895.1 of Candidatus Omnitrophota bacterium. Lineage (GTDB taxonomy): Bacteria > Omnitrophota > Gorgyraeia > Gorgyraeales > Gorgyraeaceae > UBA10183. The sequence goes on along the minus strand of JAUSEX010000031.1, from coordinate 24,934 downwards.
CTCTTATTTTACCCATAGACGCCTTATCCGGCTCAAATACCGGCAATCTTATCTTCGCGCTTTCTATTCTTCCTTTATAAAAAGGCATATGCGGCTCCATTGTCAACAAAGATTCGCTAAGCGCCATAAAATTCGAACTTATATGAAGATGGGGATTATACTGCACTCTTATATTAGAAAGGGAGCCCCTGAAAAGCCCTTCTTGAAAAAATCTATAAAAACCCGCTCTTGTTTTTGCGCCGCTAAGACAACTTAATATTGCGGTAAACCTAGAAAAAAGCTCCATATCAATTACTACATCTATTTTTTCGGACCGTATCCTACAGATATTCCTGACAGAATCTCTTACAATGGAATAAAATGTCTTATCATTCATCGTAATAATATTCTTTTCTGGTATTATGCCACATACCTGCACGCTTTCTTTATTCCTTTCAAACACCCAGAAATATAACTCGGCGCAAGGCAAAGTTTCTTTTATTCTTTTGATGGCGGAGTACGCTAATATGGCGCTTCCCATCTCCGACAACTCTATGAATAATATTTTATTAAACCTTGCGGACCTCGCCCCTCTACGCTTAAATAAAGAAAGAATAAAACATAGCGGCGTGCCTACCCAAAAATCTATCTTCCTCATAATATCAAGTCTCATATTTTATCTGCCGATCAGCCTGTTTTATAAGCAAAAATACATGCTAATTATTTAAACTCGTATTCTCTTTATTCTTGGAAATCTTAATGAAAAAAATATTAACACCCATAAGCTAATAGAACAAAGTTCTCGTATAGCCTATCAAAGGCCCTGTGTATATTAAACCCCATCAATATAAACGACTCATGCTTTATGATATAAGTTTTTATATCATAAAGCGCCTCATTACCATTAAATCCAGGCACAAAACGCGCCAGGTAAATAAATCTGAAAAGAAAACACATCCATATTAAAAATAATAAAAAATCTGCTTTTACTATTCATTTTCAATTCCTTAAGCGGTAAGCGGCAAAGTTCGAAAGCCCTTTTAATCTGGCCTTGATGTCGCGGAATGACTTTGGATGTATTATCTGCGAGAATATGTAGCCAGGCCTAAGATAGAAATTGTAAAGCGCCCTGTCTACGGCTTTATTCATAGCGCTACAAGAAAGAGCCGGGTAATCTATTATCGCCCTCTGCTCTTTCTTCTCATCCACCCATTCTTTCCAGTCTCTAGCAACAATATAACTGTTCTCCTTGCACCAATTATAAAACTCTGTTCCCGGATAAGCGCACAATCCGCTGAATTGAACCGTATCTATAGGAAGCTTAGCGGCAAATTTTATAGTCCTATTAACTGAATCAGGCGTTTCGCCTGGAGCGCCTATAACAAAACACCCGTGCACAGAAATGCCTGCGTTTCTGGAGAGATCGGCAAAATTTCTCATTCTATCAGCAGTAATATCTTTTTTCAGATTCTTTAATATGGCATCGTCTCCTGATTCAAAACCAACGCACATCATCCTGCAGCCTGCTTTTTTCATGAGTCTCAAAAGCAAAATATCCTGTATCTCGGGCCTTGCGTTGCAGCACCATGAAATTTTTATACCTCTATCTATAATACCTTTGCATATACTTTCCAGCCTGCTGTTGTATTTACTAAAAGTAAAGGTGTCATCCTCAAACATTATTTCTTTCAAAGAAGGGAAAAACCTTATGTCATATTCTATCTCGTCTAGGACGCTCTCGGCGCTCCTGTGCCTATATTGCCTGCCATACATTACCTGCGGAAACAGGCAAAATACGCACCTGCCCTCGCATCCTCTCCCTGTAATCACGGTAAGAAACGGATTTCTTTTTGCAGGGCTATAGTAATCGCGCGGATTTATATGTCGCCATGCAGGAAAAGGCAACTCATTAAGATCCCGGATAAAATGCCTCTCGGGATTATGGGTTATATTGCCTTCCCTGCAATAAGATATTCCCTGAACGCTTGAAAACTCATTGCCACCCGCAATATCTTTCAATGTCCAGTCATACTCTCTTCTTGCAACTATATCCAAAAATCCGTTACCTTTTTTTAAGGTACCTTCCGGTTCAGCGCTGACATGCGCGCCTATCATAACAGTAATAACCTTATTATCACCCTCTTCCTTGCACATCTTTGCATAACTTAAATCAGAATCTATAGAAGGCGTTGTCGCATTTATAACAGCCATATCGGGTTTAAAATCCTTAAATATTTGCCTTGTTTCCTTAAAAGACATATCCCTGGCTGCTCCATCTATAAACTTACATGTATGACCGCCTTCCTCAAGCACAGCTATAGCTACGCAGATATAATCAGGGTGCCGTTGCTCCCTTGCCCTGGACTTCGCAAACCAGCGTGCAGTCTTACAAAATCCTTTCCCATAAGATGGATTAAGAAACAATATTTTCATATAATTTTAACTATCTAGTTTATTCTTAGCCTAACAAGCCTACGAAAAAATGCCCTCTCGGCTTCACTCGGGACTAAAAACCTTGAGTCTGTCGAAGGGCCGCTCGCCCTGTCTTCGGGCTGGGGCCTGAGGCACATCAAAAAAAGTTTCGGCAAAAGTCCGCAAGGGATTACAACGAGCAAATGGCGAAACTGACTGAGTCTGCTTTTCCACATACTTATTGTTCATGTATTTGGCAAGGGAATTCCTCCAAATTTGCGAACTGTAAACTGTAGTGGACGACGAAACTTTTCAGTGCCAAACAGCCTGCCGGATCCGAAGAAAAATTAATATTACGCCGCTATGCAATAAAATAGCATTCCAAAATAACTGCCTAACAATCTTTCCGGCGAAATCCTGAGCGGCAACACATTTATGCCTCCTGAAGCAACAACGCTCAAACCATTCCTCTTATGTAAGCTTACAAACTCGCTCATCGTAAAAGGCCTCTCTTCTATATTCATTACAAAAGGCCTTATAATATTCCAAAGAGAAATCCTGTTCGGCGCAAAATCTATAATATAGCCCTGCTCTTTTTTTACGCTTTTCATATTGCGTATAATCGCATCCTGATTTTCTATTGAATAATGCTCCAGCAGCCCATCAGTAAATATTATATCAAATTTTATATCAAGCATTGCCAATGCGCCAGTTTTAAGAATATCAGCGTTTATATACATCCTGGATTTATTATCAGTGGCGTTCTTCGCAATACTAAGAGCCTTCTCAGAATAGTCCAGGGAATGGACATTGCAGTCGCGGGATATAAAATAAGAGGAGAAAAATCCTGCGCCGCACCCTGCGTCCAATATATCCATACCAGGCCTCAGATAGCGAGAAACTATGCCTGTTATGCGCTTTTTAGACCATGACACAGCTTTTTCTGCTCCACGTGCTCTCCAGAAATCATCCCATGCGGAAAATCCAGAACTTGATAAACCCAAATATGCCTCCTACAATGCGAATAAAAGCGCGGATAAAAGTAACTAGCGAAAAACTTAGATACAAAATACTCTTGCCTTGAAAAAAAATCTTAAAAACTACTGGTAATTGAATCAAAAAAAGCGCAGCTATTAACATGGCCCTATAACCAAAATTAAAAAACAAAGAACTAATCAATGTCATTACCAGTAACGCTTCCAGAAAATCTTTCCAATAACCATATCTATCTTTAACTATCATATGGGCATTTCCCCTGTAAAGTTTCATCCTCCAGTAACTATGCCTGAACTGAACAAAAAGATACTTCCAGAGCCTTAATATGTTTTTATGGCTCACAAAGGCATCCTTTGCAAAATATATCCTATAGCCTGCTCCTGTTATCCTATAGGAAAGGTCGGTATCTTCTCCGCTTGCATTATAATACTCGGGATTAAATCCGCCCGTAACCTCAAGAACAACCCTTTTAATCATTACATTATAAGTGCCAAAAGAACTTATATGTTCAGGCATCCTTGAATGCCTATCCTGTATCTCATAATGAACAAATTTATCCAGCAGATAAGGTGAGCCATGCACGCTATAACTACCTGCCACGGCCCCTACGTCATTCATATTATAATGCTGGGCTAATTTTGAAACCCAGTCTCCGTCAGGTATACAATCCGCATCAGTAAAACATATTGCGTCGCCTTTTGAATTCCTCCAGCCATTATTCCTGGCTAAAGCAGGCCCACTTTTCTTCTGATATAGATACTTTATCCTAAACTCCGCTACAACATCTTTCGTATTATCGCATGAGCCATCGTCTATGACTATTATCTCAAATCTATCTTTAGGATAATCCTGATCTAGGCATGCCTTAATTGTCAGGCTAAGCGTTGACGCAGAATTAAAAGTTGGTATTACAACCGAAACAAAAGGTTTTTCCATTTTCAAGCCTTTATTTTATACTCTTCGCTTTATGCTTCGTTAACGCTCGCTTCCATCCGGATTTTGCTTTATTAATATTATCGACTATTTTCTTATCTACCGATCCCACTTTTAAAGCCTCCCTATACTCATGAATAGCTAAACCAAAATAGCCAAACACAGCATAAAGATTACCTAAATTATTATACGGCTCACTCTGTTCTTTATTCAATGCCAATGAATGCCTGAACGCGGCCTCGGCCTCTTTAAATCTGCCGTTCTTTATATAAGCAAAACCTAATTTATTATAAATCTCAAAATCGCATAATCTAAGCCCCAATGCCTTTTTATATTCATCTAGGGCTTTCTTATAATTTTTATTTTTTATATACACGGTGCCCAAACAGTAATGCAGCTCATAATCTCCTTCTCTTAGCTGGCTGGCTTTTTTAAAGAACTCTTCTGCTTTAGTCATGTCGCCTTTCTCCGTATACACATACCCTAGATTGCAATATGCCCTGTAAGAATTTGGGTCTATCTTTATTGCTGCGTTTAAAATCTCCACAGCTTTATCTTCAAAACCTATAAAAGCATACAAATGGCCCAGATTACAATAACTGGATACAAAATCCTTTTTTAATCTAATAGCCTTTTTAAAAGATTCCATGGCTCTTACGGTTTTACCTGTAGCGACATAAGCAACGCCTAAGTTATTATAAGCTTCAAAATATTTCGGGTTTAAAGATATGCTTTTCTTGCAATATTCGATAGACCTTGTAAAATCCCCTTTATCATAATATGCCATTCCTAGATTGTTATAGGTAAGATAAATAAAAGGGCTATTTTTTTCGTATTTCAATACGTTGCTAAACACGCTCACGGAATCTTTCCATACTGATCCGTAAAAAATAGTAAAAAATGCATAATAAACTAAGAACAACGCAACTAAGATTCCACTGAATATTTTTCCCAGCTTGAGCCTTATAATATCCTGAAAAATGGCGCTGAAAACAATAAAAAAGCCTACTGATGGCACATAAAGCCAGCCCTCTCCAAAAAGTACCGATATGGGATATATATTCAGAACAGGCAATAATGCGAATAAAAACCACAAACTACCAAATAGAACAAGTTTATTTTTACTGGCTATTTTTTTAAGGCCTAATATCACAAGAATAAACCCGGCTATGTATGGCAATATGCCTGAATGAAATACATTTCTAACAGGCTCTATAAACCATTCCATATGCAGCCCAAAAGGCAATATTAATATCTTCATATATAAAAATATTATCTTAAAATCCGTTAAAAGGCGTACCCATAACGGTAAAGTAGCAGAAAAACTTAAGTCTATGATAAAGTTAGTCCCTTTTGCAAAATTAAATATAGTGACCCTGAGTAAGGCATATGTTAGTACTATTGCCAGGTAAGGCACTAGATATTTAAAGCGTGGCATGGGGCGATCGTTACCACTACCTGCGCTTAATTCTATTAACAATAATAACAACGGCAACATCATTGCCATTTCTTTGCATAAAAGCGACAGTACGAATGAAACGATGGATAACACATATAGCATGCCTTTACCTTTCTGTCTATATTTGATAAGAAACCACACAGATAGAAATAAAAATAAAGCCATTAATAAATCAGACCTTGCTGGTATATAAAATACAATGCCTGATATAGCAGGAGCGATTCCAAACAAAGAACCTGTGATGAAAGCCATATATGGGGATAAACTGATAGCAAATACAATAAGATATACCAACGCTGAATTGAATATATGCAGCAATAAACTTGTAAGATGGTATCCAAATGGATTAAGTTTCCATATACGATAATCTGCCATGAAAGAAAGAAGCTGGATAGGCCTGTAGAAATTACTATGCATCCCGTCGCCTTCATATAATTGATTATTAAATATCTTTGGTATGCAGGCTAAATCTTTTATATTAGGGTTATTCACTATCAAAAACTTATCATCCCACGCAAAATTATTCTTCAGGGAGCTAGAAAATACTATTACTATAATAAGCGCTATAAATAATATATGAGTTCTAGCGATAATCTTCATAAATGTATTAGAGATAAATTTTTTTCAAAACCTTTATTCCCAGGATAAAGATGTAATGCACGTTTTATGCATAAAAAAGATTTCCAATAAGCGCCTCTGGCATAATAGACGCCTGCCAGTTCATTATATAAAAATGGATTGCGATTATTGTATATAACGGCTTTTTTATACTCATTTATTGAACTTATTAATCTGCCTTCTAAAAAATATACCCGGCCTTTTATGAGGTATGGCACATAAAAACTATTTGCTTCCTTTAGCGCCAGGTTGCACTGCCTGAAAGCAAGTTTCAATAAATTGCTGCTCTTTTCTTTCTCATAAGCGTTTACATAGGATAGCGCGAGATTGGTCCTGTCATTAGGCCTGATTTTACTCTGCCCTGTTCTGAAGCCTCCGTATGTAAGGTCAGGTCTTATGAGAATATATAGAAATACCGAGATTATTATACCAATAGCCGGTTTCAGGTATGCGCTGTTTCTAATGCCCTGTATGATAATATAAATTGAATACGAGGCAAATATGATGAAAAATGGAACGACCACCAGTCTAAACCTGTCTTGAATATGGAATAATATGACTGAGACACTAAGGACTAAGAAAAAAATATATGCTATATAAGGCCTGGCAGGCTTCATAAATAGACTCAAGAATACGCCTAGTATGCCAAGAGCGCAGACAAATTGAAAACTAAATAGCGGCCATCGCAATGCAGTGGGAAACTCTTCCCTGTAAATATAATAATTCGTGTTAGAAGGCGCTTCGTATCCGTTAAAGAACATCCATGCCTTCCTGAGATACAGCCTGATGTACGCATCCGGTCTCTTTTTTATCTCTTCAAAAAAAACAACAGCTGTTTTGAGCGTATTTCCTCCTGCTTTACTATTAAGGTATTCATACTCCTTAGACCAATCCACATCTACGCCTGACGCAGTTGGATTATTGCCTACCCAAAATGCATTAACCTCTTTTGAGATCCCTATATATTCACCTCCGGAAACAGCATAATTTCTTATTAATACAGGCATGATTATTATAAAAAAACCCGCGGTAAATATCAAAGCGAATCTGAATGCCCGACTAAAAGGTTTCTTCGCCGTAAATATATAAATCAATATAAACGGAAATAACATATTATGCCTCGTTATCATCAGAAAGCCTAGCGTTATGCCTGCTAAAAACCAGGGACCAGCCTTATTCTTAATTTCTGCTTTCAATATTATGTACAATAAGAAAATACCTAATGATGCAATAAAGCTTTCTCTTAAAAGGAGCGCATCGTAATAAATGGATAGTGAATAGAACGCGAAAATAAACGCCGTTATATAGCCCGTCAGCTTATTAAAAAGAATAGTCGCTATTCTGCATAAAAACAGCGCGCCTAACGACGTAAAGATTGTTTGAATTATATATACAGGAATATGGCTATATCCGAATATTTTATATATAATCGCCAGAAAATACGGATAAAGTGGCTCTTTGGCAAAAACCTGCGAGCCTATCCATCCTTCTGACATGATTTTTATTGCGCTGGTATTATAAGTATACTGATCAAAAGTATATGATTTAATAAAATATTCCGTAAGCGGGAACTGTAAAATCTGGAAGACATAAAGAACTCTTATTGAAATGGCCGCTAAAAAAATAAAGAATATAATCCAATCTCTATTTAGCACCGTAACTATTTTATTACGCTTCATATGATAAGCATGACAATATATAGATAGCCGCTGTCTCTGATTTAAGGACAAGTCTGCCCAGCGAACACAGATCACATCCGCTTTCCTTAGCCATAGATACCTCTCTTGGGCTAAAATCCCCTTCAGGACCTATAAATACCGCTATATTTTTCTGCGCTATTCCTCTTAATATATTCTTTAAAGACTTAGTTTCTTTATCCAGACTGGCAAAAATTGCTAAATCTTTTTGTTTTGAATCCATTAAGGCGCTTTTAAAATCCGTAACATCTGAAATGACAGGCAGAATACGCCTGCCACATTGCTTAGAGCTGGCCATAGCTATCCTTTTCCATCTTTCCACTTTTTTAGTAAAATCCTTCATATCAGGCACTGTCCTGTCAGTTATTAAGGGGACTATCCGACCCACGCCTAATTCTACAGTCTTTTCCACTATAAAATCCATTTTGGTTTTTTTAGGAACAGCCTGATACAAAGTGACATTAAAGGGCGTATCAGATTTAGGGGTTAGTTCTTCTTTGATTTTTATAATAACTTCTTCTTTTTTCACCTCTTCAATAAAACATGAGAATTCCTTGCCTTCGCCATCAAAGATATCCACAATATCCCATTTTTTAAGGCGCATGACATCGCGAATATGATGAACTTCTGTCTTATCTTTTATCTGTATTAATTTTTTTGACGGGAATATTGAGCCAGGGGGAACGTAAAAGCGCATGAAATCTCCTTATGCTTTGGTGAACATGAGCGAGATAGAATAGAATTCGCAAAGCAAATTCTATTCTGAAGCAACGTCAAAAATGCGAGCAAAGCGCGCATTTTAGCTACTGAAGGACCTTTCATAGATCCGCAAAGGTCTTTCGCTTCGTCAAAAATTCTCCTATTTGTAGAATTTTTGACTTGCTCAAGATTAATTCTGCCTTCGACGCAGAATTGGTGGACCTGAGCGGGATCGAACCGCTGACCTCTTCGTTGCGAACGAAGCGCTCTCCCAGCTGAGCTACAGGCCCAAATTTTGCGAAGCAAAATTTGATCTTGAAGTACCGCTAAACAATATGACGAACAGAAACATTGTAGGCGCTGAAAGACCTTATAATATTCTAAAGTATTAATTATACCATTTTTAAGCTGCATTGGAAATAACTTTATCTTATTGCCTGCCTACAAGCCAAGGTCTTAGGCACATTTGAAATATTTCTATATAATAAAACGAAACAAGCTGTAAATCATGGTAGACGGAAAAATTTTTCAGTGTCAAATGGCCGACCAAAAAAACAGGCTAGCTTACAATGTAAAATACTGCGCAGAGACCATCAATTGAAGCTTGCCAGGCGGGGATAACAGCCAAAATAAAAAGTAAGGATCTGAGTAGGATCTGTGTAATAAGCTTTTATATAACCTGTCAGAGTATTTTCTGTTTTTGTAAAATTAACCTCGGTAACATTCACCTTCGGGATCAGATCTTCTTCTCCTCCGGAACCAACTTGAAAAAATATCTTTTTAGTTACAGCGTCATAGCGGTATCTATAATTTTCCACTCCGCTGCTATAATTAGCGCTTGTAAGAGGATTGCTATCATTTATGCTGATGTCAAGCTGGGTTGCGCCGGTTATTTGAAAAGAGGCTGTATTTTTATCTCCCATAGCCATCATAGTATATTTATATATATGTTGTATCGCATACTGCACCTCATTACTTATGATGACCTTATTGCTTGAAGTAAGATAAAATCTCTGGCTTGCGACATAAATACTGGATACCGCTAAAAACACCATGCTCATAAGGAGCGTGGCCATCATCAGCTCCACTATTGTCAGACCTGATTTCTTTTTAAAAAGCCGGCTCATCCCAATGCACCTTAATATTAACCTGCTTATACCCGTTAGACTGAAGTTCTGCAATATCATATTTAAGCGTCCCGCCAAGATCAGCAATCTCTCCTTTTAATATCCCCTCTGAATCTATCTCTGACTGGTCATGATCATTGCTTATATTCATAGCCGGATCCGAGGAATATTGATAATTACTCCTCAATCTATCTATGGCCTCTACTGCAAAATTATATGCCTGTGTCCTATGTCTTGTGCGATTAAGCAAGTGTTGCGCGCCCCAAAACGCGCTAGCTACACCCGCAGCGAGCATTGCTAAAACAAGCGTAGAAACAATCACTTCTGTTAGAGTAAAGCCTCTCTTACTCAATATCTTTGTGATTTCAGGATAGGAGGGTAACTCTTCTGAGAATAATGCCATTTTTAGGGACTTGCAAATCTTCCGTGAATAGTGCCGTCTTTTTGGATATAATATTCGTCATCTTGATAAGGCTCAGACGCACCTGTAGCCCCGCTTCCGCCTCTTGTTGCCTTAGCCTTAAAATCAGTTCCTACAGGTACCGTAGCGTCTAGATCGTAATAAAAATAACGGGACGAGGCATCATTTGGGTTTTCTATATTCAAATTATCTATACTTGGGGCAAATTGGTTGCATTCTAAAAAATATATCTTCTGGCCTGTCCTGATAAGATTCAAATTGCTCATCGCCTCTCCTACCTTTGCCTTTTCAAGCGTTTTGACAAGCATAGGAAGGGCAAGCGTGGCAAGTATTCCAATAATAATAACAACTATCAATATTTCTGTAAGAGTAAAAGCAACTTTACGTTTTTTGGATAACATATATTTTCTCGTACCGGCACTCCCTATCCGCGTTGCTGTAAAACTATATTTTCTTTGAGCGCTTAATATTCGTTATCCGAAAAAAATACTTAAACTTTGTTTACTATACCATTTGGGCTATCTGTATCAAGCAATGTAAAATTATTACCCGTTAATTATAACGACAATCAAAAACTCCAAAAACATAGAGCCTTTTTTTACATATGAAACATTGCCTGCCGCAACATAGTATCAGGGCGCCACAGGACCGCCAAGATTAGCGCTTCTGTAAAGGTTGCCTGTATTATTATTTGTCTGCACCCATTGAACTGTATAGGTAGTTCCACCAGAAGAAGTGCGTGTAGCAAGTATAGTATACGTTCTTGTAGAAGCAGTGCTGGTATTGGATGAGATTGAATAAGTGTATAGTTTACCGATAACGTTATTCGGGTTATCTATATCTAACTTATCCAAGTCAGTATTCGTAGGATCAGAAGCATTGTTTTGATACCAATACCTATCTACAGCTGTCCTAAGAGCTCCAATATTTGAAGCTGCTTCAGCAGACCTGCTTTTTTCTATAGTTGCCGTATATTGCGGCAATGCTATAGCAGCAAGAATGCCTATAATTATAACAACTATAAGCACCTCTAGAAGAGTAAACCCTTTTTTATGCATCTTTGCTCTCCTTTTTTAATTTATGTAGTCGCCCTAAAGCAATATTATACTACAAAGAAGATCTAACTATCTATATTCCCAGTCTCCGGAAATTGTTCCAGCCTGATCCATAGTCAAAGTCTCGCCGGTATGTGTTCCGCCCGACCTTGTAGCAGTTGCCGTATAGGTTGTAGAACTAAGCGTAGCTATAGTAAAAGTCCAGTATTGCTGACTTAAAGTTATATCAAGGTCACTTAAAACGGTTGTATAATATTCGCTTTCAGCAAAATATACTTTTTCACCTGTCTGAATGTGGCCTAGGCCTGCCCTTGCTTCTCCGCCTTTTGCTTTTTCAATAGATGCCGCAAATTGAGGTATACCTATAGCAGAAAGGATACCTATAATTATGACAACTATCAGCACTTCTACAAGCGTAAAACCTTTTTTATTCATTTTCCCCCCTTTTTTTGTATATTCGCCCCGATCAGGCTACATTTTCTATTATTTAATTATACATTATAAATAATAGAAGTCAAATAAATTATCTATATTAACCAGACGCCTTTACAGCGCTGGACAAACTGAATATAGGCATAAACATCGCTACCACTAAAATGCCTACTACAATACCCATGAAAACTAGAATTATAGGTTCAAACATTGTAGTAACCCTCGAAATAAATGTATTCACTCTTTCTTTATAAAACACGGAAACCCTATCCAGCATTTTACCCAATTCTCCTATTTCTTCTCCTACGCTTATCATTTGGATTACAAGAGGAGAAAACAAGCTGCTGTTTTGCATGGTCTTACCCATTCCCTTGCCTTCTTTTACAGCCATCCTGACTTCCTTAAGCTCTTTTTCCATTATTTTATTACCTGCTGTTTTTTCGGATATTTCAAGCGCATGTAATATAGGAACCCCGCTTTTAATAAGCGTGCCTAAGCCGCTTGCAAACCGCTCCGTAGCTATCTCCTGAATCAGCTGGCCTACAACAGGTATCTTAATCATAATACTGTCAAACTGCCACCTCCCTTTATCAGTAGATATATATTTTTTCATAACAACAACTATCACTACGACTGCTACTATTACAACAAGAAAATATTTTCTCGCTATATTGCTTACGCTAATAACTATCTGCGTAAGAACCGGCAATTCCACATCAAAACCTTTAAATATCTCAGAAAATACAGGAATTATCTTAATCAAAAACACCGCTATCGCGCCTGTTGCCACAACCACCAATACAAGAGGATACATGAGCGCTGACATGATTTTTCTTTTCAATTCTGCATTCTCTTCCAGGTAAGCAGCAACTTGGTCAAGGCTTAAAGGAAGGTGGCCTGATGCCTCTCCTGTTTCTACCAGATTTATCCAGAAATTAGAAAATATCTTATCGTGCTTTTTTAAAGCGCTTTGAAAAGTATAACCGCCTTCTACATCTTTTTTTATCTGCTCTACGGTCTTGAGAAGAGTCTGGGATTCTATCTGCTTGCATAATATCTCCAAACTCTTTATGAGCGTTACGCCTGCGCCCAAAAGCGTTGCCAGTTCTCTTGAAAACATTATAAGGTCATGAGGCTTGACTGCTTTGTGATATTTCCTCATATCTCCCTTTTTCTTTACCTTGACTTCAGAAGCAGGCCCGATCGATATAACTATAAGGCCCCTTGCCTGCAAACTATTAACCAGGTCTTCTTCGCTCTTGATTTCCACTCTTTCATCTATTAATTTACCGGACTTATCCCTGGCCATGTACCTGAAAAATGGCATATCTCACCCTCCGCCTTCAGCTCCTTTGCTATTCATTGAATATATTTTACGCTGATTGTTATTCTCCCGCAACCAACGTTACGCTAAGCACCTCTTCAACGCTTGTCATGCCTTCTTCTGCTTTTTTCAGCCCGCTCTTAATAAGAGTTTTTAAACCAAGCTCTTTTATCCTATTTTTAATCTCTCCCAGCGAAGCCCCTCTTGAAATCAATTCTCTTAATTTATCATCTATTAATATCATTTCGTAAATAGCTATCCTGCCCCTATAACCAGTATGGCTGCAATAATCGCAACCCTTAGGTTTATACAAAAGCTCTTGTTTTATGCCCAAGTCCTTGATTAACGCAGGCGTTGTCTCATAAGCCTCCTTGCATTCCGGACATAGCCTCCTGATGAGCCTTTGAGCCCCCACCATAATCAACGAAGAGCTTATCAGGTAGGGCTCAAGGCCTATATCTATCAGCCTGGCTATGGCGCTTGGCGCATCATTAGTATGAAGAGTGCTTAAAACAAGATGCCCAGTGAGAGAAGCCCTTATGCATATCTGAGCCGTTTCCAGATCCCTTACCTCTCCTACCATTATAATATCAGGGTCTTGCCTCAAAAATGCCCTTAGCGCCCCTGCAAATGTAAAACCTATGCTAGGTTTTATTTGAACCTGGTTTATGCCTTCTAGTTTATACTCTACAGGGTCTTCTACTGTTGAGATATTTTTACGCGGACTTTTTATTTCATTTAGCGCTGCATATAGGGTTGTGGTTTTGCCGCTCCCTGTGGGGCCCGTAATTAAAACTAAGCCGTGAGGACTGTTAATAGCCCTTCTAAATTTTTCAAGCTCTTCAGGATCAAAACCAAGGTCTCCCAGGTTAAGAGGCGTAGCAGATTTATCAAGTATCCTGAGCACTACTTTCTCGCCAAATATAGCTGGAATAGTCGATACGCGTATATCTATGCCCTTGTTATTTACTTTTACAAAAAATACGCCATCCTGCGGAAGCCTGCGTTCCGCTATATCCAGATTTGAAAGTATCTTTATCCTGGAAACTATTGCAGGCAATAGATGCTTTGCCGGAGGAGGTATCTCATACAGGATTCCGTCTATCCTATATCGTATATTAATCTTATCTTTAAAAGGTTCTATATGTATATCGCTGACCCTGTCTTTTATAGCCTGCATCAATATAAGATCTACGAGTTTTATAACAGGCGCCTCTTCCGCCCTTGCAATAAGATCATCTAAGCTCAAATCTTCTTCCGCGTCTTTCTCCAGTTTAAACTCTTCTAATTCATATGAATCGCTAATAGCATCTTTTAAAAGATCCTCTCTCCCGTAAAATTCATCTATAGATCGCTGAAGATCTGTTCTAGTGGCGATGATAGGATTTATATCGCAGTTTGTCATGCGTTTTAAATTGTCCATGGTAATGAGGTCCAATGGATCCATAAAGGCCACTGTGAGAGAATTCGCATGCCTGGAAATAGGAATAAGCATATTTCTGCGGGCATAATCTTCAGGCACTAATTTTGCAAGATCCTGGTTTTCTGCAGGCCTCAAAAGGCCTTTTGCGTAAGAGGCATAGGGAATTGACAGCTGTTTTGCCATTGCGATCACAATATCTTTTTCTGTGACAATCCCAAGGTTTATTAAAGTTTCTCCCAGTCTTTTCCCTTCTTTTTTCTGGACATCAATAGCCTTTTCCAACTGCTCTTCCGTGATAAGGCCTTCCTTTAATAGCATATGACCTAATTTTTCTCTGGATTTTTTCATCTTACATGTAACCCGTTTATTTAATTATCCCCCAAACAAATCCAACACCGTATTAACCTCTTTCTCTCTTATTGCCTTTGGCCTTTCCTGCTCTCTCTCGGAGATATTCCCAAGCGCATACGAAGTATCTTTAATAATA
This sequence comes from Candidatus Omnitrophota bacterium, assembly GCA_030649895.1. Taxonomy (GTDB): domain Bacteria; phylum Omnitrophota; class Gorgyraeia; order Gorgyraeales; family Gorgyraeaceae; genus UBA10183. The sequence continues at coordinate 9,872 of JAUSEX010000031.1, read as the reverse complement.
TTAGGCGTAATAAATATTACAAGCTCTCTATCGGAATTATCTTTAGATTTATAACGAAATGCAGCTCCTAAAATAGGTATATCTCCAAAAAATGGCACTTTTTTAACGCCGCCTTCATGCTTAGATTTAATAAGGCCCCCGATAACAACCGTTTCTCCGTCTTTAACCATAACTGTAGTCTCTGTAGCTCTTGTATGGGTATCATATGCGCCTGTAAATCTGGAAAGCTCTAATTCAGCGAAACTGGGCTTTAAATTCATTGTAATATAACCATCTTTACTGATTTGCGGCGTGACTTCCAAGATAACTCCTGTATCGCTTTCCTCATACGTATTACCTGTAGTAGTCACGCTATTTACAGTTTGAGCTTGATTTGTCACATTGGATTTCTCTTTGGAAGAAAGCTCTATTTTCGCTGTTTCATTATTCATAGCCATGACTTGAGGCCTGGCGAGAAGCTTTGTATCAGTGTTGTTTAACAATGCGGATATAACAGCAGTCACGCCTGACATACTAAAAGTGCCTGTGGCTGAAATCCCTTCTCCGCTTGAATTATTCTCCCCTAGAGAGTTATTCATAGGAAATATAGTATTATGGATAGGCCCCGCATACTGCCCGAATGAGCCGCTCCAATTTATTCCAAGATTTTCTACTGCCTTTGTAGTAGTTTCCAGGATTTCTACCTTTATCATTACCTGAGGAGTCCTTATATCCAATCTTGCCAATAAATCTTCTACCATGGGGAATTGACTTGGCACATCTTTTATGATAAGGCTGTTGGATCTCTTATCAGCCACCACTTTTCCATTCGAAGAAAGTATGTTCTGAATAATAGAAACTATTTCTGCATCCTGAGATACTCCTTCAGAAGACTTAGCAGGCGCGCTCAATTGAGCATATTTTAATTCATATATTTTTGTAATAGTCTCTATCTCTGGTTTTCCCGTCTCTTTAACTATGAATATATTGGACCCTGATTCTTGTTCGTAAATCAGATTGTTGGCATTCATTATATAATTCAGGGCGTCTTCTATCTTGACATTATCAAAATAAACAGTGACAGTCCTTTCCTGGACATTCTGGCTGGCAATAAAATTAAGTCCGGACTGCTGGGAAAAAATCTTCAATACCGTCTTGAGGTTTGCGTCCTGAAAATCCATAGATATCAGGCTGATTTTACCTGGGGACATGTCTTTAGTGTGCATATCAGCGGCAAACGAAAACGGAACTGAACTAAAAATAGTAAATATAATAGCGGTAATTACTCTGATTGCTTTCATCATAACCTCCCATATTTATCGCTGAAATTATATATAAGTTTCAGCGCTGTTCCGCGTCTGACCAAAAGCCAGTTTCTGCGTAGTTCCGCGGTTATTTCGGCCTTACGATAAATTCCTTTCCTTTGTATATTAAATGAATACCGTCTTTATTTATATCCTTGACCTCGATACCTTCTCCGTCTTTATCTACGTTAATAATATCTTTTATATCATATACCTTATTATTTATGATCGCCTGAGGCCGAGAGCTTTTCCAAATCATACCCTGATATTTCATCTCAGGGAGAACCACATTTTCTCCCTCCGCTTGCCTGCTCTCCTCTACATTATCAAAAGGGCTTTTAAAAGGGAGCATTTCTCCTTCCGGAGTAAAAGTTACCGTTTTTTCATTCTTTGGAAGCTTGGCTTCGAATATTTCCACCTCTTTCCATTTCTTTGTAAATTCCTTTCTTGAAAAAACTTCATCATCGACATCTCCCTTTTTAAATCTGGACATACCTATAATAAGGGCCACCAGAACCAGCGCCCCTATTGCTACATATTCTATGATATGCTGTTTTTTGGGCGTTGTCTCTGCCATAAACTATTCCTTCTGCACAATAGTGCTTATAACAATATTTACCTTTACGTCAAATGCCTTAAATCTGTCTGAACTTTTTTCAGGTTTCCCGTCAAGATCCATCCTCTTTATATTAATACTTTCTATCTTGAGAAACTTTTCTGAAGATTCTATCCTGGAAACAAAGTTTCCAAGCTGACTATACGTAGAAATTAAGTCAACTGCCACAGATAGTTTCGTATACAACCCGTAACCTTCCGGATTCCCGGGCTTTATAGAAGACACCTCTACTTGTTCGCTTGAAGCAATATTTGAAACCTCGCCTAAAAGCCATGAAACGCTTCCGCCCTCTGGAATCTTTTTATCATATATCTTTATATATTTACTCAGGGCCCTTATCCTGCCTATCAGAACATTTTTATCCCTTTCTTTTAATATATCGGCCCTCAGGGATTTATTTTTACTTGCAAAAGGCGTGTAAATAAAAAGAATTCCTGTGATTAGCGTCAGGACTATAATAACAGCCATAGCTATATAAAGTTTATTAACGGTATTTTTTTCTATTTTTTTTGTTTTCATGCTCATGGCCCTGTTAATACTATTTCAAAACTAGAAACCTTTTTATCTTCCATATCCATCTTTTTAACAGATATAATATCAGCCTTGGGCATTCCATTATTAACGCCTTTTGATTCTTTTAGTTTACCCAGAAAGATATTCACGCTATCGGCTTTTTCGCCGATCTTATCGCTTGTAATACAATAACCTCTTATATTAAGGAATCTGGTAGTCCTGGAAGTATTTTTTTTATCTATTTTCTCTTCAAAACTTATTTCAGAGAGCCACATATCCTTAGACATTATTTTTACAATATCCTGCAACCTAGGAGTCAAATAAGTCCGGCTGGATATCAGATCTTCCATGATATTTTTTTTTGCTTCCATCTCATTTTTTATTTTTTCGAGATCAGCTATATTATCACTCTTTATATTCACCTCCACCTTCGGCCTTTCGGATAATGTCTTATCTAATTCGTTAATAAGAGGCACCATAGCCCTTGTTGCAAGAATCTTGAATACTATCAATAAAAATACGGCCAGAGAAGCCCCTAGAAGTATTACCCTTAAGAAAAACTCCTTCTTTTTATAAACAAGCAGTTTTTCTTTGCCTAGATTTATGTCAATAAAAGGCTCTGCCAGGCCTCTGAGCGCTATCCCGAAACATATAGCTACCCTCGCAGGTACAACCCCTGATGCTATCTTTATTCCTCTTAAAGGGTCCCCCACCTCTACGGGTATCTGCAATTCTTTGCCTACTATTTCATGCCAATTTTCCAGAGGCAATTTACTGTATATAATTATTTTATCTATAACTTCGCTCGGAAATTGTTTTTCATAAAAATCAAAAGATAGCTTTATCTCTGCCAGCATCTTTTCAAATATAGGCTCTAATGATTTGCCCTCGGTTTCCATATCAAATATAGGTATATCTCTTATTATGTACGGTACCCCGCTCCTGAGAATATTGATGTTAAGGGCATTGCTGTCTACGCTAACTATTGCGGTATTGACTTTGGGGTCTATTTGCTGGGCTGCGTTAAATGCCCTCATTAAACTAAAAGGCGCGGATTCTATGATAACAGGATTAAGCCCCGCTGTATTAAAAATATTTAAATACTGTTCCAGGGTATCTTTTTTAACTGCCACAAACACTACATCCATCGCATTCTGCACAGCCTTGCTTGGTAACACTTGAAAATCAGAAACAACATCTTCCACGCGAAAAGGTATATATCGTTTTGCTTCAAAATTAACGGCAACCGCTCTTTCTTGCTTCGGGATTTTAGGCATTTGAAAATAGCGGACCATGGCCTCTTCGCTTGGAATAGCTGTAACTATATTTCCAGGCTTCTCGTCGTTTTCCAAAAGAACCTTTTTTATTGCTCTTATAACATACTCTTCTCTGGTTCCAGTTTTATTGGGCGTTTCGGAAGAGGGTTGAGAAAGAGTAGAGCAGGATGCCTGAGCCTCGGGTATAATTTCTCCGCCATGCTCAGCCTTCGCCGGATATATAGCCGCCTGACCGAACTTTATAAGCTTAGGGCCTCCAATGCTTGATTTAAGCACAACAAGGTCTACAGTATCATGGCTGATATACAAGCCAACGACCTTTTTAGGATTAATGATAGATAATATATTTTTATTCATTATAAAAACCTTACTACGTTGTAGGAAACGGTTTTAAACCGTTTCCTACTTAGCTTTAGCTTCTACCATCTGAGAATTCAACCATTCATCAACTGACTTCTTATCAAATCTCCAGACATGGCCTACCTTTATGCCTGAAATCTTTTTTTGATGAAGCCAATTGTAGATAGTCTGCTTCTCCAGCTTGAGGTATCTGGCTAATTCATCTGTATCCATAAGTCTTGACATCTATAACACCTCCTAATAGATTTACCTATTTTATAGGTGGAACAAAATATACCATAAAGAACTTACTTTGTCAAGTAACGAGCTGAAGGCTGAAGGCTGAAGCAACTCATTTAAAACAAATGAGTTATGGAAAAATAATCGCAGAATAAAAAAAATAAGAAAAAACATCCAAGTTTCTGTTGTTTTTCCTTAACATATTTAAATACAGATACTTATAAAATTATAGCGCCCCAGATTTAGGGTATGTAACTCTCGATTGAATCCTGCGCGGGTTATCGTTTGTAACATCTACATTAAGAGTCCAGCCGGCTGGAACCAGAGATGGATTAGACGGATCCGGATTCAACGTGCACGGATAAGTTATATCATCGCCTGCATCGTCTTTGCCAATCCTGATTTTCCAATAAGCGTAGTTAACGCCTGATTCTGCAAGTTTTAGGGCTTTCAGCCTGTTTATCTGGCCTGCGCTTATATTGGCATAATTATACGCTGTTAACAAGACTGCCGTGACGATTAAAGACAGCAAAAATAATAGCGCTAAGGTTATAAAAATAGCTATGCCTTTATTATTATGTGTTTTCATATTATACCTTTAACATTGTTTTTGGCAGACTAAAGTCTCTGTCCTGCAATATTGTCACAAAGGTCTTTATGAGCCGTGCCTATTCTCGGCCTTCGCCTTTATTGCAATTCTCCTACTAATTTTTCAACTGCTCCGGATATCAGCTGCCAACGCTCCTGGCTATGTATTGTATATTTTTGCTTTCTTTTCCAGCCATTATCTGACTTCTGCCATAAATACATACATAGGCGTTTATTGCCCCATGATTCAACCAGGACTACTGCCGACCACCACCCGAAACCCCTGCTGATAGTCCTGTAATCCAGTACTTTTAATGGCGGGGCTATAGGCAGCTTTTCTTCTTCATTTACTATCTTTTCATCAGGCATAAGCACTTCCTCCTTTCTCTACCTCTTCTTTTTTATTGTAACTCCCGCATCGCGAACACTGAGATATGTTAGCATGCCTGCTATCTATATATACGTAAGTACATATAGAACATTGCCATAAAAAACTTTTTTCGGAAGAAAACTGCTTCGGCCCTTTCCTATTTTCAAATACAAGGACCAGCAATACAAGGCACGTTGTTAAAATAAGATACCATGCGATTGCGGCAGAAAACTCTATCTTTAACATTATTTAAAACTAACCCGCACAATCCCCTCCTGGTCATCTTTTGGATTAGGAACAAACTGCCATTTCCTTATGTACCTTATAGCTGCCTGGTCTATTTCAGGAAAACCACTTGATGTAATGCATTCTACATATTTAACAAACCCTTCTTTTGATATTTTAAATTTAACATTCGCGCTGAAATCTGAATTAAAATCCGAAGGCAAAACCGTAACTTTATTAAGGTCAGGTTTATACATAATCACCCTGTCCCTAGCTTCTCCTTTAATAAAAAAATCCGCAAAATCAACCCTGGCTGCTTCTTTTTTGTGAAACACGTTTAAACTCAAAAAACTTCGAATATCTGGTAAATAAAGAACCTCTATCTTTTCCGGACGCATATTGATAAAATCCGCTTCGTCTAATCCTGATTTATACATCTTATTTTCTTTTGGGACATAACCAGGCATAAGAGGCTTTTCTTCTCCCGGGACAACCCGCTCAAGAATGCTCCCAAGAAATGATATTGAAGTATCATGCTCCATCATATGACCGGTTTTAAATACCGGGTTGACTGAAGCTATCAATAAAAAATGCCATAAAACTGAAATTAATATTGCGCTATTTAGATTGCGGTCTTTAAGTAACTGCATTTTTAAGCTGTAAGTTGTAAGCTGTAAGAACGACTTATAGCTTACAACTTTATTTTGTTATAAAGATACTACTCTACCTCCTGATTGGTGGCTATGTTAACCTGCTTTATGCCAATGCCCCTGCAAAAATCCCATATATTAACTACCTTGTTTAAAGTAACGTCTCTGTCCGCCTTTATCAATATTGGCTCCAGGGTGGACATTTTTTCAAGCTTGCTTTTCAGCTCCACTAAAGTCACGGGCGTCTGATTTAAATAAAACCTGTTATCAGGAGTAATAACGATTATAGCGGTATTCTCTTGTAAAACCTCGCTTGTCACTACCCTTGGAAGGCTTATCTTAATACCTGATTGAAAAATAAAATTTGAGGTCAATAGAAAAAACATTAACAGCAGGAAAACGCAGTTTACAAAAGGCACCATATCCGGTTGAGCGTCTTCTATGTAGATATTGCGCTTAAATTTCATTTAATACCCCTCTACCCTCTGTGACATTATATTTATCAGCTCTGTTGCGCTGCGTTCCATTTCAAGCACGAAATCCTGAACCTTGCTAACCAGATAATGATAAGCCACTATTGCAGGTATCGCTACAATAAGGCCTGCGGCTGTAGTCAAAAGCGCCTGCCACACCCCGCCTGCCAGATCAGCTGTATTCACAGGGTTAAGGGCTATTGTTTTCATCTGGATAACCTGAAAGGCCTTTGCCATCCCAGCAACGGTTCCAAGAAGCCCGAGAAGCGGGGATATATGAGCTATAGTGGCTAAAATTTTAATATATTTTTCAAGCCTTGGCACCTCCTGATGGCCTGCGTCTTCTATCGCCTCTCTTATTTCCTGCCTGGGCCTATCGTGCTTAAACAACCCTGCTTTTATTATACGCGCTATAGGGCCAGGAGTATCTTCACATATCTTCACCGCCTCTGCGATTTTATTGCGCTTCAGAGCGGCTTCTATATTGTTCATAAAAGCTACTGCGTCTATCTTTATTTTACGAAGATAATAAAGCCTCTCCAGGATTATGCCAAGAGCTATTATAGAACACAGTATAATGGGATATATTATTGCCCCGCTTTTCTGTATAAGTTCAAACATGCGTTACGTTTCCTTTCTTTTTTAATTTTTCTGCTCTAATACTTTTAATCTTTCTTTTGCCAGCTCCGCTTCTTTTGTATCCACGTCTGATATTTTTTTATAAAGCTTTATAGCTTCGGCTATCTTGCCCTGCTTCTCCAATAAGCTTCCGCATAAAATAGTAGCGCTAGACACTATCCCGGTAGAGTCAGGATATATGTACCCTACTTTCATGTATTCCGCTATCGCGTTATCTGCGTCCCCCGACTCTTCGTAAAGTTGCCCTATTGCAAGCTGTATCCCGGCATTAAAATCTCCGCGCCTGGCATCCAGAGATTCTTTATAATAATTAATTGCATCTTTAATATTTCCTTCCTTTTTCATCACATCTCCGAGATACTTGGAAGCCACTTTTACAAAAGTTGTATTTTTATGATCAGCTATAAATTTTAAAAGCCTGTTTTTCGCTTCGCTTGAATCATCTTTTTTCATAAGAATATCTATCGCCTTAAGCTCAGCCATAAGCATCAGATCGCTATTTGGATATCTTGTTTTAAAATCTTCCAGGGCTTCCATGCTCTTGTCCAAATCCCCATTTTCATAAAATATTATAGCCAGCCTGTAACTGGCGTCATCCGTAAGTCTGCTGTTCGGAGCTACTTTAATCAGTTCATTAAAATATTTTTCTGCTTTATTAAAATCTCTCCTGTTCGCATAATATTCCCCGATCCAGAATCTCACGTCTTCCGCCAGCTCGTCTACCGGATATCTGACTATATATTCTTCAAACTGGCTCAAGGCCTTTTTACTATCTCCGATTTTATAGTAACACCATCCTGTTTCATATAATGCCCTGCGGCCGGACTCGCTATCAGGATGCTTGGAAAATATATCCTGGAACGCTTCCATGGCTTGCTTATAATCAGCGTTATTATAAAAAGAACTTGCCATCTGAAACTCAGCGTCATCTCTGTATTTTGTGTCTTTAAATTTTTCAAGAAACGCCTTAAATTCCTGGGCGGCTTCCTGATAAGAACCTTTCTTAAAATATGAGGAGGCAAGGCCGTAATTAGCTTCTTCTGTATATTTTGAATCAGGGTAATTTGTCAATAAACTCCTGAAAGCCAGGACCGCGCCTTCATATCTTTCCGATTTAAACTGTATGCTGCCTATCTGATACTGCGCATAATCCACATAGCCAAATATAGCGTCAGGATTCACATTGGCCTCTTTTAAAACCATATCATAAGCTTCTGATGCCCTGTCTAACCGATCCAGCTGAAAATACGCGTCACCCATCCTGCAATATGCCATTATGCGATAAATATCTTCATTGGTATTCCTGATCACCCTGCCAAACTCTTCTATGGCGTCATTATACTTGCCTATTTTAAAATAAAGCCAGCCAAGGTTGTATTCCATATCCACGGCATAGCTGGCTGACGGAAATTTTTTTATCCCATCCTTAAGAACCTCTATGCCATCCTGGTACAGCCCCAGCCTGTAAAGCGCCTCTGACTTGCCAAGATACGCTTTTGCTATCATCGCGCTCTTTGGAAATTTTTCTACAATCTCGGTAAAGCACTTTAAAGCTTCGTCAAATTTATTCATCTTCATGTATGCCTGGGCCTTGCCTTCTATCGCAGAATCCATAAGGCTGTCATCTTTTTTAATATCTTCCAGTCGCCCAAATTCCATGACAGCGTCTTCATACCTTTCTGATTTCACATAGCTCCAGGCGATATCGTATGTGGCATAAAAATCTATGGTTACGTCCGGGGCCATCTCCAGGGATTTTTTAAAAAAGACTAACGCATTTTTGTAATCATTCTGGTAATAATAACTTTCCCCTATATAAAAATACGCCAACTTGATTCTCTTGACATCCTTAGCCTCCTTAACAAATCCGGACAATTTCTCTCTGGATTCATTGTATTTCTTGAGCCTGTAAAAAATCTCACCTGTTTTTAATTCAGAATCTTCCCTTAATTCGCTTTTCGGATACGCCGCCATGAATGCGGAAAAATTATCCAGGGATTCCTGATATTTTTTTTCTTCATATAAAGACAGGGCATACGCGTATTTTACATAAGCCGCATAATTTGATTTTGGAAATTCTATCAAGATAACGTTATAAAGCTCTCTGGCTTTTTCAAAATCCCTGGTCCTGAAATATATCTCCGCCTTCCAATACATGGCCTCATCTTTGAATTCTGTTTTTGTGTCCGAGTTTATAACAGCTGCTAGCTCCTGCATAGCGTCGCTAAATCTATTCAAATACACATAAGACTCCCCTGATAGAAGCCTTGCTTCTAAGACATTGACATCTGCCGGATTTTCAGATAAGAATTTCTGGAATGACTTTGCAGCTATTTCGTAGAAACCATCCTGGAAAGATTTTTTACCTAAAGTAAAGTCGGAATTCTCTTCAGCGCTTAAAGAGGCGCATAATATTAATATAGCTGATATAATAATATATCCATATTTAATACTTCTCATCTTGTTTATGAATATATCACTGATAAACGCAATATTCAAGAGAAAAATTGTAATCCAGGGGCTGATCCAGGTACATGGTATCCACCCTTACTCTCTTCTATGAGTAACGTCTCCAGTCTTATCGGCGGCAAATTAAGTATTCCTTCATTAAGCTTAGGGGCTCTTTCTCTCAATAATTGCAAGGGCGATTTGTTATCTC
>JAUSEX010000059.1 GCA_030649895.1 Candidatus Omnitrophota bacterium | reverse complement strand
TATATAAGCCTTTAACCAAAGAGGAAAGGCTATTTTTTTGCTTATATTATGATAAAGTTTAACAAAGTATTCAATCTAAGAATTATCTCATCAATACTAGCCTGCGTATTCTTACTAACCAATATCGCATATGGTATAGATCTGCCTGAAAGACGCCTTCTGAGAGTCCCTATGGGTAATTATGACCGCATGAACAGAGTATTAAACGCGAGTACAGTAAATAGCATTTTCCCTAGCAATGCGGATGAACCGTTAGCTTCACAAATGATAAGCAGGCATGTTATTCTGACCACAAATTATTCCCCGTCCGAATATTTCCCTTGGGATATAAATGAGGGCGACACGGTTCTTGACTTGGGATGTGGCACGGGTGTGCATTCCATTTATGCTGGTTTGTTTGGCGCCAGGGTAATCGGCATAGATGCCCAGCAGCTTAAAATAGGATTTGCTAAAAGATTACTCAAGTATAGCGGAAATAGGCATATACAGAATCTGCTTATAGAAGGCGATATTGAAAAAATAAACTATATGCTTCGCAGATTAAACGATGCGCCTGAAGAGGAAGATGAGATAATAGATGAACCTCTTTCCGATGTAACATTTACCTTAGATAGCGCCACACAAATACCTCTGGAATCCAACACAGTTGATAAGATTGTCTTTATTGATGTAATTAAATATTTGCCACAGGAAAGTCAGATAAAGGCCGTGAAGGAAATATTGCGTGTAGCCAAAGTAGGCGCTTTAGTGCATATAAAACCGGATATAAAAGCAACGGCCAAGATGTTGGAATTTTTGCGGAGCATAGCTAAGCTAGAAGGCGTGTCTATAGGAGAAGAAACTTATACAAATATAGGTGGGTTGGCCATTAAGGTTATAGGAAAGCAAAACTTTTCTGCTAATACTGAAAATGGCGAAGGAACAAGCCAAGGCCCAGGTACGCCTGCAACAGGGCAGGCAATGGGCGAAGAAGCTGAAATATCCGGAGCGATAAGGCCTCAAGATATAAACTTAGCCGCGGGCCGTCAGCAAAAAATTCCACATAGTAGAGTAAATGATTTTGTCAGAGATAATCTACCTCAAGACTTAAGAGAAAGCCCTTTGAACATAAGGAATTATAAGCAGGTTGAAGGCTATGGCGCAAAGGCAAGGGCTATCCCCATAAGAGGATTATTTAGTGCTACCGGTCAGTTTGCGCATATAGGTTTAGGCCAGGTTTATGAAGAGGCAATAATATATATTGATGCCGATTATGCAGAGAACCAGATAGTTCTAATGCACGAGTTATATGAAATTGCCAAATGGGAAGCTAAACGGAAGGAATTAGGTCTCAATCCTCAAGAAATGCGGCAGTGGATTTTGGATAACTTAGAAGAAGCTAAACGTTTAGCGGAACAATGGCATAACGAAGCGCCTCGTTTAGATATATTATTCTTTGCCGCAAGCCGTAGGATGCAGGGTTTGCTTGACTTCTTGGCAGAAGCTGCTGGTTTAAGCGGGCATATCGCGTTTGAGGTTGAAAAAACAGGCCCATCTTATGCTTTTGTTAATCTTGATGGAAAAGTGCATATTGCAGAAGGCTTATTTGATCTGGTCCAGAATGGCATAATTACTGATGGGGAATTTGCGGCCATCTTAGCCCATGAAATAGCTCATTTAGTAGCAGATGATGTATTAAGATATGTATTAAGAACATTAGGGTTGGAGAACCTTGAGGAAAAAGACTTAGAACTAGCCCGTTGGATACAAGCTGCGGAAATTTTGACAAAGGCAGGATTAAGCTATGAAGATGTGATAAGTTTTGCAAAAAAGGTGAAAGCAGGAGCGCTTGTTGATCTGGTTGCACAAATGCATCTGGATTTTGGAGAAAAACACACGACCCCGGATCAACTTATAAATGCGATTTTGAAACATCAAATCTGGCCTGTACAAACTATGGATATAAGGTTTATGGAAGCCTTCTTGGAAGATTATCTATATTATTATGGAGAGGATAGAGATCTAAACTTGGGAGCCGGCAGGGAAGTTAATTCAGACAGAAAAGGGTTGACGAATAGTATAAAAAATATGCAACTTGAAATACTATATAGAAATGACGTTGTTGATGCAGAGATAAAATTTCTTATACGAACGGATGATAGCGAGAGAGAGCTCGCAGATAGAGAAGTAGCACGATGGTTAGATAGTCTTGAAATAATCGGCGCGCAATACTTATATAACTATCCAGAAAGAGGCAGCGAGGCTATTATATATAAATGCAAAAATGCAAGAGGAGGGTGGTCTGCTATAGACATATTAGTGATAGTATCAGGTGGTAAGGTAGTCTCTGTAAGCTTTTCAACCATGGGTGTTATTAAAAATGCTGAATATTTTAGGTTTTCAGATAACTTAGCTAATCTAATTACAGAAAGGCTCAGAGGCTATGAGAATATCCAAGAGGGAACAAGCGGCTTGGTTGTTGTAGGACCTTGGATAGGAAATAATGAAGACAGAGTTTATTTTGAGCGAGCGCTTGATTCAAATTCTTTGATAAGAGACTTTATTTTATTCTGGTTGTCAAAAGGGTTCGCCCCAAGGATAACTAACCAATATTTTCTTACAAAGTTCTTTATGGGGGCAATTGCTCAGCGTAACTTTATAAGTAGAGGGATGCTAAGAAGCGACGACTTAGAGGGATTTGTGCATGAATTTATTCATCTTATTTTTGAAGAGAGGCTTTCTAAAGGCCAGCAAGAAGAAGTGGATGAGTATTTTAAAAAAAGCCATCCAGAATTGCTTAAGTTATTTGAATTAGAAGCATATAAAGGTCAGGACACAGCTATTGGAACGGAAGGTCTAGCTTATTATCTTACGATGGCTCTTAGAGGTCAACAAACAAATGGCTTTGAAGATTTTGGATTAATTTTAAAAGATGAGGACTTAGATTTTTTTGTCTTAATAGGGTTAATTACAGAAGAAATGAGGGCGGATATAAAACGTAAACAAGAAGATTTGGAAAGAGCGAGAGTCAAAGCTCAGCTCTTCCATTTTGAAGCACTTGCGCTTAAGGGCGAGAGAAACTCTTTCACTGAATCTGATGCAGAGGGTGAGAAAGGTAAAAGGACAGAAAGAATCCTTGTCCCCGGCGTGAATATAAAGAATGTCCAAGGCGAGGATGTCTTCGAGATGACGCAGAGTGAATTGTCAGAACTTGCAGATGCCTTACAGCTAAGTGAAGAAGCATTGGGCGCGCTTATACGCAAGGCCTTCTCTATGTTGGAAAGAGCTGGTATTAGTACAGATAGTATCAGAGATGCAAAGATCCTCATTGCCCTCCTTGAGGAAAATGCCTCAGAGCATCTATTTGAAGATCACAGAGAAAATAATCTTATAGGAATAAATCGCACTTTCTTAGAGATCGCGAGAAACAATCCCAAATTAGCCCAAATCTTATTCACTGTCGGCTTAGCCCACGAACTGCGCCATGAAGCGGGAATGACAGAAGAAAATCTCTTACTCGATGCAAGGCTTTTTGCTGAGCTTATAAAAGAACAAGGCCTTGATATAGACGAGGTTAGAACTATATTGCAGCCTTATCTGGCAGATACTGAATTCATAGATGCGGTAAAAGAGAACCTGACGAAAGTGGCGCTGGAAGACTTGGGGGTTGATAGGCAAGCGGTAACCGGTCCTGATGTTGATCAATTGTTCGGTAACGAAGAGTTTCAGCGCAAGTTAGAAGATATTATAGAGGCTAGCACCATTTTTGGCGTCGAAAGCGGGTTTGCTTTGCAGGAAGATAACGAGTTTGGAGAGGTAAAGATAGGATTTCAAAACGGCGTGAGAGATATCAAGAGTAAATACGGGAATACCCAATTCCACCCTTTAACTCACCCAGCCGTAGTAGTATTTTTACCCGGCGAAAGCGATCTTTTGTATCTTAATTCCGGCGCGCCTGTTATTTTAGTGTGGGGAGATGAAATTTATGGTTTTTTTGCCACGGTAATAGTGATGAAGGATGGCGTGTTAGACTTATTTACTGAAGGAGGAAGAACGTATAATGATCTTATAACTGAGCTGGATGCATTAAATGCGATAAGATTTTTCAGATTGAACTCTACAGAGACTAAAAGATTTACTTTTGACGAAATATCATCCGATGAGGCAAAAAAAGCTTACACTGTTTTGCAGGGAGGCCTTGAATTGATTCGCAATGCAACTGCCGAGAGAGAAAAGAGAGAAATCGAGAGAACCTATAGAATATATAAAGGTAAGCCTTTAGAGGAAATAGACGAAGCTATTGAGGAATGTCGCCTTGGCCTTAGCGCAATTGAGGAAATTTTAAATAAAGAAAGCCTTGTTCTTGCTGGTTATGTCAAAGAAGATTATGAAAAAAAGACAAGAAGCCTAAAATATCGATTGCAAGGTTTGGAAAAGGCAAGAGTTAAAGATAAGGCATATTATAAATATTGGTGCCAGATTTCCTTATTAAATGTTTCTGATCCACAGCGGCTCCCTGCAATCTATAAATTTTTAAATATTATATTAGGAGACTTTGAGAATTTTGCTAGAAACGGCACCATTTCTAGAAATAATATCATTAACCTTGCATCCAATCCTAGTTATGGAGCATATTCAAAGACGCTGGAAGAAGTTTTAGACAAGGATTTTTATAGCAAAGAAGAATTGGAGATGCTTATTCAGAAGCTCGTACCTACTCTAGCCAGCCAGCAGTTTGTTACAGAAGAAGGAGCTAAGATCAGGGTCTTTAGCGGAGAGATTGTAGTGAAACCCGTGGCCGGAATAAATTGGGAGAAAGAAGGTAATTATATACCAGAAAATCCTCAGGATGGCCCAGAATACTTAATATTACGTTTAAATTCTGATGAAATTAGCCGCATTGGTCAGACTGGTGTAGATGAACTCCGCGCAAAATACAATGGTTGGTTTAAAAATTTTGACACAGATACGCCTTTTGCGTTTGTGCGTGTTTATCGCTTAGGGCACCGGCTAATTGTTACAGAAATACAGGAGGCAGTATACCGCAACTTACCCGCAGCCAGCCGTAGCCGGCTAGTTAATTGGGAAGAACTTATGCTGCTTGCGCTTGAGGATTATGCCGCAGCACAAGGCGGAATTAGAGAGGTATGGATTAGGCCTGCCGAGCAAACTATGAAGAGCTGGGGGATTTCTGAGGCAGGCAGGCCGAATATTCAACGCGTTTACGGAACAGTGCCGAGCAGATTAGGTTATATGCTGGAAGCTACGGAACTTCCTGCAGAGTTAGAGGAATTCAAACAACAGTATCCGTATTCTTATAACTTAGCTAGTGCTGTAGAAGCACAAAGTTTCCTTGTTAAACAATTGAATCTTTCCGATAAAAGACTAGGCTTGTTTAGACAGATGGTTTCTTTGATTGAAGATGAATCAGCTACTGCTCTCAATAGCTTTAGAGATAGAATGAACGCTGGCGTAACGACCCATATGACGCTAATGTTTGGCGAGTCGGCGCCTGAAAGAAATGATGAAAGAAGGTTTAGAGCTATGGCGCATAGAAATATAGAGTGCGCTATCGATAACGTATTGCCCGTAGTTAATCCGAATGGAAACGACCTAACGGTATATTACCCTGCTGCTGGCTTTGATATAGCTATAGTCTTAGCTTCAACTGACGCAACGACATTAGTTTATACTGACTTAACAAGAGATTTTATGGAGCAAGGCAGGATAGATAATTTTGCCGCAATAATTAAAGAAATAGAAAGTGTAAAAGGAGAAATAATTTCACAATATATTCCGCCTCTAGGCCGGGAAGGCAGATGCGAAATTAAATTTAAACTTCCATCGAAAGATGGCAGATTGAAAGAGAGAACGCTTATTTATTATAGCGGTGTAGATGCGGGAGAGTTCATCCCGCAGGAAATAGATAAAGGATATGATGTTTTATGGGTGGCTAATTCTGATATGTTTATGTCTTTGCCGCAGATACACGAAAAACTTTTCAGACTGATTAAAGAAAACGGCTTCGCTATCTTTGGTAATGGCGGCGCAAGTGAATCAGAAGAATATCGCACTGCTGAACAAATGTTCAGCCATATTCCAGGGCTTCAATTTGACGGACGATGGAGATTTGTTGATATTAATGAATCTCAGGAAGGTTTTATACTTGGTAAAAAGAATTCAAAAGCAGTAAATGCGTTAGGCGCGATGCCGGATGATAAAGTGCCTAATCGAGAGCTTATACCCAGCTTTTCTCAAAGGAATACTTCTCAGTCTTCCATTTAAGTAATAGTGTTGCCCTCTAATACCTGCTAAGCGTATTCCAGCCTTATCAAATAAAATCAAATAAAAAGAGAAATAGTTCTTTATTTTTATATAAAATTAATTTATAATAAACAACTAGAATTATGTAACAAAAAGGAGGCATATTCTATGAAAAAAACACAGGCATTCGTGGTAATGGGTTTTATAATAGCTATAGCTTTGGCCATAGGATTTTTTACGCAGATGCAGGAAGAAAAAAGCTCGCGCGTAAAAGCGGAAAATATGCTCGGTTCGGTCATAAAGGAAAGAGACGCGATAGAAGCCATAATGACTAAAAAAGTACGGGAAAAAGAAAAACTCATCTCGCAGTTAACCGCCAGCCTTTCCAAAGAAAGGATCATAGTTTCGAAACTTACTGAAAACCTGGCTCGCTCCTCCAGAAGATTCGCCTCAGCAGACCTGTCTAAGAAGCCTATTGAGCTTGAAAAGATCATCGTGTCTTCATTGTTGGAGGTGGAAGGCAAGGTTTTGGCAGTTGACAAGCAGAACGACCTTGTTGTAATAAACCTGGGGGCTATGAATAATCTAAAAAGTGGAGATAATCTTTCTATTTATAGAGGGAACGCTTTTATAGCGAATGCTAAAATCGTAAAGGCCCAGGATAAAATTTCAGCCGCTATGATTATTCCGGCAAATAACGCTAAAGATATAAAAGTAGAAATAAACGATACGGTTAAATAAGCTTGAATACAAAAGGGGTATTATAATGAAAATAAAAATAATTATATTAGCAGGTATTTTTATTTTTGTTCATAGTTTTACGCAGGCCGTGGAGTCCCAGGAGAAGCTTACAAGGATTTCAATAGCCAGCTCGGACTCCATTAAATATGAATCCAGGTGGATGGATAATCCTCCCAGGCTTATTGTAAAATTCAAGACTCCTAACGTCTTTGGTAAATTAATAAAAAATACATCGCTAAACCAGGGCGTGATAAAAAGCATAACAGTAAGCTACTATCCCGACAAGATGTTGAGTTCCGACAGGAAGCAGGTAAAGTTCCTGACTTTCTGGCTTACCCAGAAAACCGTTTATAAAGTATGGAATAACAATAATAAGATATTCGTTGATTTCAAAAATCCTACGGTAAGTTCGGAAGCAAAACAGATAGAAATCTCCAGCGTTATAAATACAATAGATCTCGATTCTAAGGATAAAGCAGCGAATGCCCTGTTAGCCAGCGTTCGCAAAATATACGACGCCCCGATTTCCAACGCTGTAAATAAGACAACTTCAAAGGCTTTGAACTTAGCGTGGCTTAGCGCGTTTTTATTAACAGGCGTTTACATTTTATGGTTTAGGCCGAAAGAGTGGAGGAATTTGATAGAAAAGTTGGTTAGCGAGCAAAAACAAGAGACATCTTCTCATTATGAAAAAAGAAAATGGTGGCGCCATAATCTTCTGCCTCTCAAAGACAAGAGTATTTATATAAAGCTGGATTCGTCCGAGTCCAAGACAAGCCTTGGCCTTATTCCCATGGATATTGGTTACGGAGGGTTGAGCTTTGAATGCAACAGGCTGAAAAGATTAAAAGGAAAATTGAACCTCAGTATATTTATGCCAGGCGCGATATCTCCCGTGGAAACAGAAGGTAATATTGCGTGGGAGAGAAATTCCAACAATATTTTCAGGCGCCAGGTAGGCGTATCTTTTATCAAACCTCCGGAAAAAGACTGGGCCCGCATACATCATTACATAGAAGAGCAATACGCTGCATTGAAGCAATAATAAAGTGAAACACGGCCTATCCAAGAATATATTCCTATTAGCGTTAATTTTGATATTTGCAATAGTTGTTTCCGTCATTATACTTTATAGAGCGCCTCATCGCGGGTCTCAGGGGCAGATCGCGTTTGTGATAGACGACTGGGGATACAGCCTGAACAATATTGACATTTTACAGGAAATAGACAGGCCTGTTACCTTGGCTATATTGCCGCACCTGCGCTATTCGCAGGAGATAAGCGAAATGGCAAGAAAGCACGGCGATAAATACGATGTGATCCTGCATCTACCGCTGGAATCAAAAAGCGGTAAGGCGCAGGAACAGGATACTATACGGCGTAATATGAAGAAAGAAAGGGTGCTTTCTATATTAAATGATGACATAGGAGGGGTTTCGGGGATAATAGGGGTTTCGAATCACCAGGGCTCAAAGGCCACGGAAAATAAAGACACCATGAAAATAATACTGGAAGAATTAAAAAAGAGAAAGTTGTTTTTTTTAGACAGCCGCACAACTCCTGTTTCCGTGTGCGGGGATATTTCCGGCAAGATAGGCCTGAGGCATGCCGAGAGAGACGTATTTTTAGACCTGGTGCAAAAAAAAGAAGAGAGACAGTACAGAGACTATATAAAAAAGCAGATAAAAAATCTTATAGCTATAGCCAGGATAAAGGGGAGCGCTATAGCCATAGGCCATGATAAAAAGCTTACGCTTGAGGTTATAAAAGAAAGTATTCCAGACATAGAAAAAGAAAACATAAAAATAGTGCCTTTGAAAATATTAATGAGAAGACATGGAAAATAAATTTATCTTACCGGCTTTATTCCTGGCATTGTTTTTATCTTCATGCGCAAGGGCCCCTATAAGGAATATCCCTACAGCGCATAATCCGGATCTGCCTCAGGCTTTGCCTGGAAACGCAGCCATAACTCCTGAGATATTCAGGCAGGACGTAGTGCATGAAGTCGGTCCGGGAGAAACTGTCTGGCGTATAAGCAAAATGTACGATGTTCCAATGGAGGACATCGTCAATATTAATAATCTCAACGACGCCACTCAACTTGAAAAAGGCCAGCGCCTCATTGTGCCCAAGGCTGCGCCAATGAGATCCATAGTGCCGTTGTATCCTAATGATATGTGGAAATACATTATTATACATCATAGCGCCACTGACGTGGGTAACGCCCTGTCTTTTGATTATATGCATTCACATAAGAGGCTTTGGAAAGGCCTTGGGTATCATTTTGTGATAGATAACGGGACAGGCGAAACCAGGGACGGCCATATAGAGGTATCTCCGAGATGGCTTCACCAGGAGTACGGGGCGCACTGCAAAGCGGATGAGATGAATTATAGGGGTATAGGTATCTGCCTTGTGGGTAATTTTAATGATGAAAAGGTCTTAGAAGAGCAGATGGATTCGTTAGCGTATCTGGTGGATATACTTAAAAAATATTATAACATACCTGATTCGCATATCCTGGGGCATGGCCAGGTAAACGGAGCCAAGACAGATTGTCCTGGGAAAAATTTCCCGTGGACAGAATTTCGCTCCCGCCTTCGCCGATAGAAACTTTATATTTCAACGTATATTATCAAAAACGCGCCCATAGCTCAATTGGATAGAGTGCCAGCCTACGAAGCTGTAGGTTCCCCGTTCGAACCGGGGTGGGCGCGCCAAAATGAAAAGGCCGGTTATTACAAATCCGGACGTTTCTCTTGTAGGGGTATTTTGCTATGGGGGCCAAAAGGAGACAATCAAACAATTTTTTACTTGGATCATGATAAAGATTAAAAAACCTTTCATTTTAATATTAATAGCAGTGTTTTTATTTAGTAACTTTGCATATGGCATTGAGCCGGGGTATAAATCTTGCCTTAGAGTGCCTATTAATAAGGATACACTGAAAAGAGTTGAAGCCGTCGCTATCCATGAGAGTGGAGAACTATCCTTGGCTTCCAGAAAAGATAAATTTGAAGCTTATTTGAGAGCAGAAAAGCCAGAAGAATTTATTCTATCAGATATTATAAGGAGATTTGGCTTGGAAACAAAAGATGCGATCAATGTGTTAATTAAGATAAAGTACGATGTGGGAGAATACCTTGAAGTTATTGACGAAAGAGGCAATACGACTGGAAGATTGAAGCAAAGAAGTTCTATACATAGAGATGGAGATTGGCATAGGACGGTTCACGTGCTTATCTTTAACAAAAAAGGCGAAATGCTTCGTACCATTAGAGGCGCCAAGGCTCGTACTTCAAAAGGGCTATTTGATATTTCTAGCGCCGGGCATATTTCTATCGGAAGCTGGAAGGATACAGCTTACGAGGAGATTCGCGAAGAAGTGGCTATAAGCGCGGATGAAATCTCAAATTTAATGATCGTTAATGAAGAAAACGGATTTATAAAGATAGGCGAGCCAAATGAAGAGCCAGGTTTTGATGAAAAAGGGGCGTATCATTATTCCGCAGAGAATACTAACAGGGAATTCTCTACGTTATGCATTGCAGTCACGGATTTAACCGCAGAAAATATTAATAGAAGACTAAGGGATCAGGTTGATCCTCGCCCTGTTGAAAGCGCAGATTTTGTTTTAATAAGCAAGATAGGGAACCTAGTTAAGGAAAAATATTCCAGCACATTTAGACAGTATTTTTTAAATAGGGAAACCTTAAGGGCTATTTTAAAAGGTAGAAATTTTTTGTAATACAAAAAGAATCGCCATATCACAGTTATTTCGTATTAGTACGCAAGTTTCCAAAAGCTATTTTTCATAACTTATTTAAATTATTGCCCCGTTTTTTCAGCGACAGTGACCTCAAACAGAAGGTTTAATTAACTTTAAGTGTATTATACCTAAAAAGAGTATAATGCTCAAAGGAGGTCACATTGGAACTTATGAATATAAAGAAAGAACGCATAAAACTTACGCCG
>JAUSEX010000058.1 GCA_030649895.1 Candidatus Omnitrophota bacterium | reverse complement strand
TATATAAGCCTTTAACCAAAGAGGAAAGGCTATTTTTTTGCTTATATTATGATAAAGTTTAACAAAGTATTCAATCTAAGAATTATCTCATCAATACTAGCCTGCGTATTCTTACTAACCAATATCGCATATGGTATAGATTTTAATGACATTGATATAGCACAGGCTTTGCGTATTCCAATGGGTGTGTCAGAAGAAAGAGCAGAAGAAGCCTATTACAGGCAGATATGCAAATCCTATGGTGTAGAGTATCTAGGCATACAGAAACTTCCTTTGGGTTATATGGATTATGAGCTTGTGTTGTTCAATATAGGTGAGTCCACTTTCTCGGTTAGAAAAAATAAGGACTTCATTGAAAACCTTAAGAAAAAAATAGCCGCTGTAAACGAGGAAGCTCTTATATATGCCCTAGGTCAAGAAGTAAGAAACATAATAAACCTCGAAAACGAGTGTTATGGCTATGCTTCTACATTGGCGATAAAGTTAAGAGCTAATGGGATAGATTGCGAAGTTGTGGGAAAGAATTTTTTAGTAGGAGATAACCTTACAGGACATGCTTATGTATTGACCGATAGCGGTATTTATGTAGATTGCTTTCCAGAAGGATTAGAAGAAGAAGGCGGGATAATTTTAGCAATAAAAGGGGGCTCTCGTTATGATAATGGAAAGATAATCCTGGATTCAGAGTGGATGAAATGGGCAGATATAATTACATTGAAACGAGCTTTTAAAGAGACCTATAGGGCACTACTAACACTACTAACTAATAACTAATAATCGATTCTTAATAGCGAACGAGCTATAAAAGAACTTGAGGGCGAAGTTGGTAAACATAATAAGCTAATAATAGAGATATTCGAGATTATTAAGCAACTCCGCCGGCACTAATATCGCCGCCAAAGCCAAAACCGCAGATAGGGTTTATCAAGTATGATGATTAATACAAGTTTGTTTCTGGCAGGGGATGGAAATCAAAGATAATAGTTATCAACAGCATTTACACAAAACGACGTAACTCGTTGAGCCATATATACTTATGGCTTATTTTCAAATATAGCCAAGTTAACATAAGATACATTATAGGCGCTTTGGCTTTGCCTCAAATAGACCGGTTTATATGGTTTTGGCCTCAAATAACCAGAAAATCAACACTGTTGAATTTCTGGTTATTGCTTATATACTACAAGCTGCTTCACATTCTTGATTGAGGATTTCGTTAAGGTAGGCAGAATCGCTTATTTTCTGTATAACTGGGGGTGCTGTTAAGTTCTGCTTGTATTCAAAGCCGTATTGAAACGTGCTAGGTATCTGTATGGCCAAATGCTTATATGGCCCTTTGGCTGCTAATATTGTATGAGGCACCCCGTCTTTTGCTATCAACATACCCCCTGCTCTCAGTATATTTATTCTTGGCGAACTTTCTTCCTCAAATGCCAATGCTGCCATGCCTTCAGCTATATAATAAACTTCTATAAAATTGCCATTAGGTTTATTTGGATGGCGATGATAAGCCTCCTGCGGCCTTATCTGATTAAAATTGATCCACTTGTCACCGGTATCTATGTTAGATCTCACTATTGAAACCCCTACCAAGTTGGACCCAAAAGCCATTGAATCAACTAACCACTCTGGCTCATGCTGAAGAGTCCATTGATTGATTCTCGCTTTATAATCTATAACTGTCACTCCCTTTAGGCGCCATTCAAACGGAGAAATTATTCCTGATTCATTATATCTTTTATCTGCAAATAAATTTGGAAAATTCTCTGGGTTGTAAGGCCTATACCAATTACTGACTGTTTCCGGATTTTGTGTTACTATTACCACTATATTTTCTGGTATTTCTTTAAAAGATACTTTGGATTGAGGCCTTATTACCACAATACCTATGTCATCAAGTTCTACTGAAGTTCCGTCTATTTCTACTGTTAGGCGGCTTGGACCAATATTACAAACAGTTGTCTCGTGATAAAATTGGGCTGTATTAACCAGAAATTCTTTTGCATCACTGCCTGTTAACATAACTGTCTTCGTTATAGAGTCTATCTCCCTGCCTTTAAGTAAATAATCTCCATAAGTTAAACTTGCATTGCTAGCCAGTCTTGCTGGATTAGTGGCAATACCGGATTGTAATTGCCCAATGCCTATTTCTGTCATTATATTTGCAAAAGCCGCATCGCTCATCTCAAAGTGATCTACCCTATGCGGGATAAATAAATCAGCATAGTTTCCGGTTAATGCATTAAATAAAAGCTCATATTTTAAGCAAGAAAGATCCCACCCGTATTTTTCAGAATCAGCTAAAACCCTTCTGACCTTAGTATCCCAGCCCACCTTGTCTCTTCCGTCAAAATCGCCTATTGCACGAATCATGGCATCCCGCAATAATCCAACAGGTTCTCCCTGAGCAAAATCTACTGCATAGCCGTTTCCATTTTCTCCTTCTAAAAAATCTGTTATATCATCCTTTAAGCCACCTACTTTATTTACCAAATTTACAACTCCAAAGCGCGCTGCCTGCATCTGAACTATGCCTTTTGGTTCAAATATAGACGGCATTATATTTACATCTACCCCTGCAAATAACTTTTTTACTGCTGTCTCATCTACCCAGCCTAGATACGCAACGCTACCAGGATATGTCTTTTCAAGCTTTTTTACCCTTGACATATATTGAATATTTCCTGTCCCGGCAAAAATTATCTTTATTCGGCCTCCTTTCAGCAAGCCTTTAATTTTCTGCTCATTTTCCAATACAGCCAATAATACATTCAAGCCTTTCTGATCATCAAATCTGCCTAAAAAACAAAAAATAGGAGTATCTTCATCGCAGGTAAATTCCTGTAATTCTGTTTTTTGCCTTCTGATTTCATTTATCATCATTACCATAGATTTTTTGTTTTCCCTCTTGCCCTCCCTTATATCCAAAACACCTAATCTTCTATCTTTTTCCGAAGGGCTATTCGCGAATCTATGGCTTATAGAAGAACTAGTTGCTGAATTCCATTCCCTTAACGATATACCGTTAGGTACGCCAATGACATTGAAAGCCGCGTTTATTCCCTCAAATCCGGAGCCAAAAACCCTTGTCTTCAGCTCAGTCGCGTAGCTCATACTTACCGTACTAACTTTGTCCGCATAAACAATGCCCCCTTTTTGCAAAGACGCGTTGCCATGAAATTCTACGCCATTCTGATCGGGCAGCTGATACGCGTCATCGGTGATGCCCATAAAATCCCACATCCTTTTAGCGTCGCTAGCGCTGGCTGCATAAGGAGAAGCTGAAACCAGCCCTTTTGGGCCTATATTATGTATAGTGTGCAGAGTTCTTGTGTTTTCAAAAAATCTGTAGGCATCCGGATTTTTTGATTTTTTTAACAATGTAGAAACGTGCGCTGTCTGCCAATCAGCTGTGCTGATAACATCCGGCTTCAATTTCATTACCTTCATTGCTTCTAAAGCAGCCTTTGAGAAAAATATGGCGGTCATAGCATTTTCAGGATGCACTAAATGGGAGCCGGCAGGCATGCTCCTATCGAGATCCTGCCTGTAAATATCCCCTTTATCTATATTTGAAAAGTACTTGTCGCATTTTATTAAATATATAGGCACTCCGTCTATGGGCTCAAATTTACCTGTAAGTCTATTAAACGCAACAATGGAATACAGTTGCACCTTTTCTCCATCCAGTTCAAAAGACCCTTCTTCTACCTCCTCTATCTTGACACCTCCATTATTTTCCTTCACTGCTGTATCTACAATACCTTGCCAATAAGGCATAAAAACACTGGCTTCATGCCCCCGCTTATTACGAAAAGTCCTTGGAAGCTCTTTTGCCACATCTTTAACCCCGCCTTTTGCGACAAAAGGAGAAAGCTCATAAAAAACATACGCTGTCTTTAATCTTTTTCCGCCATCAACAGCATTGCCGGACACCATATTTATGGCAACCTGTATTTCACCCAAAACTTTTTCGGACCTCTCATTTTTTAATAACCACTCAAGGTTTAGTTTTACGCGAAAAGCGCTTTCCCTATATCTGGCCAGTCTCTTGAATACCAAATATCTGGTTTCCACGCTGTTCTCGTCTTCTCTTAAAGTCTCGTTATAAAGCACTAAAAGATCATCAATGTTTCCATCTAATTCAACAGGCAGTGAATTTTCATAATAATATGTTATCCTTGCGTCTTTTTTGGATTTTAATTCTTTCTGGAAGACATACCTGCCAGCTTTTTCATCAATATAAAAATTTCTGATGCCGCTGAAATCAGCGCCCATCGCTTCTTTAAAACGCCTCTCCGATAGAGACTGTGAGGCATCTTCTGAGCGCAAGGTTTCCTCTATGCGCAAATAATCGCCTATGGGAACCCTTAGCTGGAGATTTTCCGCGTAGCTCGCGCTACAGAAAAAAAATATAAATATTAGGAAATAATTGATTATTTTTTTATGCATACTTCTTTTTGTCCTTAATTTTACCTACTAAACTCCTTTAAAAAGTATTGCTTATCAATAGACAGAAAAAGACCATTTCTCCCATGGCCCTATTTTGTATACATATTATGTATTGTTAAGTAGTATACCTTGTTGCAGGCTATAAGTCAAGCAAACCTTGAAGTTACAAGTACTGGCTACTTTTGATGCTTATATCTTTTCTTCTACCTAAAAATATCTCTGGTCGATAACTCCTACCTGCCAGGATACCGAATACAAGCAGCTCAAATTATGCGCGCCCTCCTATAAAAGTTTGGGCTATTTAATCAAGGTCGGTATTTTTAATGCTTTCGTAAAAATTCCTGTAATCTTCTTTTTTGGCGCTGTCGCGCAGGGCCATAGCTGCCTTTGGGTGTTCGTTCATCATGCCTGCTATGGCGTAAGGTATGACATAGCCCCATTCTATTTTACCGCTTAGAGAAATAAACTCTTGAGAAATAATATCTAGAATCGGCCTGAGATCGAACTTAGGGTTCTTTAAAAACCCTATCAACAGCTCCAGGGGGCAATTTCCTGCGGCCCTGCCGATTCCATATATAGTGGCGTCCAGATAATTTGCATTGTGTATTATTGCTTCTATGGTATTGCTAAACGCAAGCTGCTGGTTATTGTGGCCATGAAAACCAACCTCTCTCGTTTTTAAGATCGCTTTAAAGCGCTTCACTAAAATCTCAACGGTCTCCTGGTAAAGATTCCCGAAACTATCCACTATATAAACCACGTTTACTTTACTTTCCCCTTCTATCTGCCGCAGCGCTTCGTCCAACTCAACGCCCTGGTCTCTGGAAATAGCCATGATATTGATAGTGGTCTCATAGCCTTTTTCAGCAAAGTGATTTACCATAAATATGGCCTTGTCAATATCCTTGACGTATGCGGCAACACGTATCATTCGCACAGGGCTTTCGCTTGCTGGCTTCACATCATCTATGTTCACTCGGCCTATATCCACCATGACAGATATCTTTGTTTTAGACTCAACCCCCTCTATTACCTTTCTAATGTCTTCATCGTCGCAGAATTTCCACGCCCCGTATTCCTTTGGAGAAAAAAGCTCCTTGGAGTTCTTGTATCCTATTTCCATATAATCGATGCCAGCCCCTGATACCGCCTTGTATACCTCCCGCACAAACCTGAAATCAAAATTATGGTTATTCATCAACCCGCCGTCGCGAATAGTGCAATCTAGCACTTTAATTTTTTCTCTAAACATATCTACTCCCCCCTCAGAAACAAATGGGAACGCTTTCCATAAGTTTTTATTTTTTGTTCAAGCTTATGTTCGCAGACCTTACTTCTACGTTTACTTTAGGCTTATAATAATCCTGCCCGTCTTTTGTGAAAAAGCCGCGGTTACCAAGGGCTGTTTCCCACTTGTCTATCTCTTTCTGCTGCCTGATATGTTCCAGGCGCTGGCTTATCTTATTATCTCTCATCTCTATCTTGACCTGCCGTATCGCCTCTTTAAGCTCGCTTAAAGAATGAAGCCTTGTTTCCATGGTTCTTTTTTCTTCCTGCAATAAAGCTATCTTGTATTCAAGCCCTTGTTTTTCCATTGCCAACTCATGGTTTCCATCCTTGATACTGAGAATTTTTCTGTTTACAAAAGCTAATTTGCTGTTAGCTGCTCTCAGATCTCTATCCGCTCTTGTAAGCCCTGCCCTGGCAGCGTTCAATTCATCCGTTAGCCATACCTTTTCTTTTTTCTCCTGAACTATCTGGTACTGGGTATTTTTGAGTTTTACCCTGGTCTCTACTATTTCTCTTCCCATAATAAAAAATATCGCTACTATTCCTATCGTAAGTATCGTAAACTTTAAATTACCTTTCATTTAAACCAAACCCTCCTTTTGTCCCAATGTAAAAAATTTCATTTTAATCATTTTAACACTAAGCCGCGCTTATGTCAAAAAAGATTAGTGCTCAGACTTTATAGCAGCCGCTTTTATAGTATCTGTCTATTGTTTCGTAAGTAATCTCTGAGATTTGTTCAACAATAGCGTTTAGCTCCTTAAGATCCCTGCCATAGGTCATTACGCATAATAAATACGGTCTTTCTTTATAATACACAATACCGCAGTCATGGAATTGAACCGTTCCGTTTTCCAGATTTCTTCTTTCTCCAAATTTATGGGCAATAACTACATCTTTAGGCACTCCAGACGGTATCCCCAGCTCAAAATCAGACTTTTTGCTTAAAATATCCAGCGCCTTTTCAGACATTTCTCTATTCAAATAAGATGCATTAAAAAGTATTCTGAATAAAGAAGCATACTCCTTCGCGGAAATAAAGTCTGTTTCTTTTCTGATACCGGGAATAATCATTCCCATATCGGTATACACTTTATCAATAGCGTCTTCGTTAATATTTTTCATAAGCAGGTCTTTCGCTAGATTGTCAGAATACGTTATCATCCTGTGGATCAACTCTTCAATGCTATAAGACTCTTCAAATTTTAGCGTCTTATCCGGATGTATATTTTGACTTATATCATCTATTAGTTTATTATAAACAATATTACGTTGCAGTGTTTCAGGGTTTTGTTCAGCCTGCTTAAGATATGCGATCATTACAGGCACTTTTAAAAGACTGGCAGGCGCAAAATTATCGTGTTCATTGATTCCAAACCATGGCCCGTTAAGCAGATCGCGAAAATATACAGAAACATAAATAGCTTCATTTTCTTCGATTTTAGCATTTACAAGTTTTTCAAGAGTTACCTTTAAAATAACTAGCTCTTTATTTCCTAATTCAGATTTTGCCTCATAGTCAAGTAACGGGCTTATGAATTTATATCCCCTCAAGCGTATCATCCCAAGCCCCTCGTTCCTGGTAGGTATCCTGTAATAATTAATTCCTAGAAATAATCCTGCAAAAAATCCTAAAAATAAACACACGGCAACTAAAAGCTTTATTTTTATCCGAATAAAGCGTTTTCTTTCTATGGCTTTATTGCTATTATCGTTCATATATTAATTTATAGCAACTTTACCTGTAGCCCCCGCTACAGAGATGACCTTGGAATCGCCTTGTTTGTCAGTCAAAGCAACTGAGCCGCTAACCCCGCCAGCTGATCCTGAAGCATTAAACGTTACCCTGTCGTTTTCAAAAGTAACCGGGTCTATTTCTTCTTCGCCTTCTACTTTAAACGCTATAGAGCCTGGAAGAGAATATTTTTTTTCGTAAATCCGGCCAGCGTCATCCTCTATCCAATACTGGCTATTTTTAACATCAAATACAACTGAATAATTCTTTCTAAACGTTACAGCGTTACTTTTTGCCACGTTTATAATTCCCGCAACAGCCCTGGTAGCTGTTTTTATTCTGAGGCCTTTCCCAAAACCTGAAGTAAATGGCACTGATATAGCCATAATCATCCCTACTATCGCCAGCACTATTAACATCTCAACCAGAGTAAACGCGCGCATATCTCTAGGCTGAAGGCTGAAGGCTGAAGGCTGAAGGGAAAAACCCAGTCTGAAATCCATACCCTTGAGCCTTGAACCTCGAGACAAGTTATTGTTACCAGTTTCTAACATCATCTTTATCTTCTCCTTCGCCTACGCCATTCGGGCCCTTGGAATAAAGGTCATAAAAAGATGCATTATTTTTGCCTGGGTTCACATATACAAACGCATTGCCCCACGCATCGGAATATTCTCCGTTTGCGTCCAGTTCATCTTTCTTGATATTGACATAGGGCCCACTCCAATCCGGATCTTCAGGACCTACTGTAAGGGCTTCTACAAGGGTCTTGTTATCAACGCCTGGATAGCTTCCCATATCTGTTTCATACATGCTTATAGCCGTCTCCAGGCTTGCCACTTGAGCTTTTGTTTTAGTAATTGCGCCGCGCTTTCTTGCCTGTTGAGCGCCGCTAATCACCATGCCTCCGAGTATTGATATAATAGCGATGACAACTAAAAGTTCAATTAAGGTAAAGCCTTTTCTTTTCATGGTATCCCCCTCCTAAATATATTCCTTGGTTTCCCTCAAAACCTCTTCTATGGTCGTAATCCCTTCCACAACTTTTTTCAGGCCGTTTTCCCGCAAGGTTTTCATCCCCGCCTCACGCGCTGCGTCTCTTATAGTAGACAAACTTTCATGCTTTACTACCAGATCTCTGATTTTATCGTCTACCAAAAGCAGCTCATATAAACCTGTCCTGCCTTTATAGCCGGAGCTATTGCACTCTGAGCATCCTTCCCCTTTATAAAATTCCATACCTTTTATCTTTTCTTTTGACATGCAAAACTCTGACAGCTCGCTTTCCGAAGGCTTGTATTTTTTTCTGCATTTAACGCAGATTTTTCTGACAAGCCTCTGAGCTAGAATCGCCCTGACAGTGGATGTTATTAAAAATGGCTCTACGCCCATATCTAATAATCTCGTAACAGCTCCAGGAGAATCGTTAGTATGCAAAGTGCTGAACACAAGATGGCCCGTAAGCGCTGACTGGATAGCTATCTCCGCTGTTTCAGCGTCTCTTATCTCTCCCACCATTATGATATCAGGATCCTGCCTTAATATATGCCTTAACGTCCTGGCGAAAGAGAGATCTATCTTCGTATTAATAGCGACCTGAATTATACCTTCTATATCATACTCAACAGGGTCCTCGGTAGTT
The DNA here is from genome assembly GCA_030649895.1 of Candidatus Omnitrophota bacterium. Lineage (GTDB taxonomy): Bacteria > Omnitrophota > Gorgyraeia > Gorgyraeales > Gorgyraeaceae > UBA10183. The sequence continues at coordinate 23,783 of JAUSEX010000058.1, read as the reverse complement.
ATTATCTTGTAATCGATTTTATTTATCTCGCGCAGACAGGAATACAACGTGGTAGTTTTACCGCTCCCTGTAGGGCCTGTTGTGAGAAATATGCCGTTAGGCCTTTTTATTATCTCCCTGATTTTTAATTTAATATCTTCGTCCATTCCTATCTGGTCAAGCGATAAACTCACAACGCTCTTATCCAGGACCCTCATTACAATACTTTCTCCGTAGAGCGTAGGCAATGTGGAAACCCTGAGGTCCACTGCCTTGCCCTCTATATCCATCATAATCCTACCATCCTGAGGAAGCCTGTTTTCCGCTACATCCAGATTCGCCATGACTTTAATCCTCGAGCTGATGGCAAGGCTCAGGTCCTTTGGAGGATGCGCTGCGTCGTAACATATGCCGTCTATCCTGTAGCGTATCTTATAGTCTTTTTCAAAAGGCTCAAAGTGCACGTCAGACGCCTTTTCTCTTACAGCCCGCAAAAGGATCATATTTAAAAGCTTTACCACAGGCGCGGATAAAGCTATCTCTTTTAATTTATCAGCTGCGCTTTCTGCTTTGCCTGCCCCAGGTATCTTGCGTGTTATTTTTTCAGCTTCATCTATGACCTCTCCGAGAGATTCCTCTTCTTTGCCGTAATATTTTTCTATAGCCTTCCTGATGTCATCCTCTTTCGCAGCTACCATCCTGATGATCAGTCCTGACGCAAAACGCAGGTCATCCAAAAGCTTCGTATCGGAAGGATCATGGGCAGCTACTACAACAGAATCCCTTTCTATCTTAATAGGCATTATATTGTAAAATCTTGCGGTAGAAGCCGAGACCTTATTTATAACGCTTTTTTCTATGGTTATTTTTGATAAATCTACTGTTTCTTTGTCTTCAGACATCTTGAGTCACCCTCAAAACTTCTTCAATGGTTGTGTACCCGCGTTTTACTTTTTCTACGCCATCTTCTTTTAATGTCCTCATCCCGAATTCTACAGCCCTTTTACACAGGACAGTGCTTGGTACGTTTTCCAATATCAATTCTCTTAACTTATCGTTCAAAACCAAGAGCTCGTAGATGCCCATCCTACCTTTAAAGCCTGTGTTGCTGCAGACAGGGCATCCTTTGCCTTTATAGAGCTCAAGATCTGCTGATTGACTGGGATCAAGAGAGAGCACGGCAATCTCTTCCTCTGAAGGCTTATGCGCCTCTCTGCAGGACGGGCATACTGTCCTTACCAGCCTCTGGGCCATTACGCACTGGACCGTTGAAGCTACGAGGTAAGGTTTTATACCCATATCCACCAATCTTGTTACAGCCCCTGCCGCATCATTTGTGTGAAGGGTACTGAAAATAAGATGGCCCGTAAGCGCTGATTGCACCGCTATCTCAGCTGTCTCAAGGTCTCTTATTTCTCCCACCATTATAATATCAGGCGCCTGTCTTAACATCGAACGCAGGCCGCTGGCAAAAGTAAGATTTATCTGCGGTTTCACCTGAACCTGGTTTATCCCGTCTAACTGATATTCCACAGGGTCTTCAATAGTAATAACCTTTCTCTCTTTTTGATTTATATGGCTGAGCGTTGCGTACAGGGTTGTAGTTTTTCCGCTTCCGGTAGGGCCGGTAACTAAGATCATCCCATTCGGAAGATTTATCAATCTTTCAAAATCTTTCTTGTTTTCAGGCAACAACCCCATATCTTCCAAGCCTACCATAAACCCGCTTTTATCAAGGATCCTCATCACGACGCTTTCCCCGTGTATCGCGGGCAGAGTAGAGACCCTGAGGTCCAGTTCTTTGTTTTCCAGCCGAAGCTTTATCCTGCCATCCTGGGGAAGCCTCTTTTCCGCTATATCCATACCTGCCATTATCTTTAACCTGCTTATGATTGAGCCCTGCAGTCTTTTAGGCGGGCCCTGGATCTCATGCAATACCCCGTCAATCCTGTATCTGATACGGAATTTATTCTCTAACGGTTCCACGTGTATATCGCTCGCCCTTCTTTTCAATGCTTCTTCTATGAGCATGTTCACCAATTTTATAACAGGCGCGTCATCATCGCCTTTTACATCCTTGATCTCTTCAGCTAATTTGCTTAAGTCAACAGGCGCTTTTTCGCTATGTTTAGATAAATAGAATTCAGATAAGGCCTTGTCCACATCAGCCTGACTGGAAAGCGCCATATCCACGTTAAGGTTTGTTATCTTTTCAAAAAACCCGCTTGAAAGAAAATTAAGAGGATCGTCTGTAGCCAGAAAAACTGTTTTTGCCTGGACCTTAAAAGGGATTATCCTGTGACTGACGGCAATCTGGGGATGGATGATATTGATCGCATTTAAGTCTACATCTTCTATCTTAATCGCAACAGGAAATATCCCTAACTGAGAGATTAAAGCGCCTCCGGCGTTTTCGCTTGCTATATAGCCGAACCTGACAAGTATTTTCGTCAACCGTTCCTTGGTATCCAATTGCTCGTTAAGCGCTTTTTGGATCTTTTGATCGTCGAGAAGCCCTATATTTTTTACAACCTCTTTTACGATCTCGGCTTGCTTTATCATATAATATTCTTAAGCGAGGTTTTTTTCTTGGCGGCTATTTTACGACAATCGCTATATTCAGGAGAAACCCTGACAAGCTCTTTTCCGATATAACCCTTGTTCATATTTATTCCGCAGCGCGCGCTATTGACCTCTGTTTTTCTAATCAACTTCAATCTGCCGGTTTCATGGTATCTGATGCCGAAACTGGTTGTTTCCCTGAAAATCACTTCTGCTATTTTCGCCAATTTATTTTTTGGGGTCAGCACCGTAAGTAAAATCCCCGGCCTTATTTTTTTCATCTGGACAGGCGTAAGAAACACCTCTAACGCGCCAGCCCCGTATAATTGCTCAAAAACCGTCTCGTATATAACAGGGCTCATATCGTCAATATTAGTCTCTACAACGTATATGGCGTCTTTCAAAAATTTATTTTTCATAGCGTCCTAGACTCCGAAAGCGGCTTACGGCGACTCACGGAGTCGGATATGGTTTATTTATTTATCAAACTGGCGAAATAACCGGCGCCGAATCCATTGTCTATATTCACCACGGTAACTCCCGGCGAGCAGGAATTCATCATTGTCAATAAAGGCGCAATACCTTTGAAACTGGAGCCATAGCCAACGCTTGTAGGCACTGCAATAACCGGCTTATCGGTAAGGCCTCCTATCACGCTTCCAAGCGCGCCTTCCATGCCTGCCACCACTATGATAACATTGGCTTTTGAAATTTCAGGAAGCTTGTCCAGTAAGCGGTGTATCCCGGCAACGCCCACGTCGTAAATAGCCTTCACCCTGTTCCCCATGACCTCCAGGGTAATCCTGGCTTCTTCAGCTACGGGGATATCGCTTGTGCCAGCCGTCAATATTAAAACCATCTTCTTATTTTTCAATCCGCCTCTTTTTAAGTATATAATCCTTCCTGCGTCGTTATATTTTAATACCGGGAAATACTTCTTCAAGTAATCATAGAGAGGTTTAGCGGCGCGCGTGAGCAAAAGAGGGTTCTTATGCCTCAAAAGGACCTCTGTTATCTTCTTTACCTGTTCCGGAGTTTTATTTTCGCAATATATAACCTCTCCAAAACCTTTACGGATAGCCCTGTGGTGATCCAGCCTGACGAATTCCATATTTTGATAAGGCAGATTTTTAAGCTCTATAAAGGCCTCTGCCGCAGATATCTTTTTAGCGTAAAGCCTTGTCAGTATTTTTTTTAAATATTTTGCGGAATGCATTTTTTATGGTTTTTTGAATATAAAATAAAGTATTACGGCTATTGCGATACTGGAATATATGTAAAAATCATTAAAATAGAGAAAATCTTTGGCGCTGTCAAAAATATTTTTATTATACTCCTTATTGCCTTTGGTTATGCCTTTCCTGCGATATGCCTCCAGGTCGTCTACCTTAAACCTGGTATATATGCCTCCTATCTTGTAAGCGATAACCTGACGGGTCTTTGACAGGTTACCCATCTCTTCCTCGGAAATACCCAGGTAACCCGCCGCCTCTTTTATTGTCAAAAATCGTTTCATCATAGCTTCAACATTTCCCGACCTGGTATATTCGGAACCTCGCTCGAACAATATCCTTAGACAAGCTCAGGTCATGTTATTCTTCGGTCTAGAAGAATCTCGTTTATTACTTCGTTTTTTCTTTAGCTATCCATTCTTCTATTTTTGGCCGTTCGAATTTCCAGTCATCGCCTTCTTTAAAAGCAGGGATCTTGCCTGATTTTGCCCAGTCAAGTATATTAGAGACCTCTACCTCCAAATATCTCGCGAGCTCTTCTATATTAAAAGTATTACCCTTGCCTGTGAGCATCTGGCACTTGCCGTGAATAACAGCGCCTTTATCAACACTTAGGCTAGGCGTAGTTATGTCGCCTACAATATGGGCCGTAGAAAGAATTTTCAAGCTGCCTGAAGCAACAATATTGCCTGTAAGTTTTCCGCCTATTATCATTTCGTCGCCATGTATATCCGCGAGAATAGAAGCATCTTCGCCTATCACCAGACTGCCTTTTGTGTCAAGCCTGCCTTCGAAACTGCCGTTTATCCTTAGGTTCACAGGATCTTTGAACGTTAGAGTTCCCTGCATGCTGGCATCAACATCTAAAATCTTTTTTTCCTGCTTATCGCGTCTTAGCATACATCTCCCTCCTCTCTATTGCTTGTCCTCTATCGGGATTTTTCTCAATAGATACAAGGTTGCGAGCGTAATAATACTGGCGGTGCAGCCTGCTATATAAAAACCGCATCCTACTGCCAATCCTATGCCTGAGACAGTCCATAGACTTGCCGCTGTAGTAAGCCCCTGCACGTTTTCACCAGAACGGATAATGGTACCTGCGCCTAAAAATCCTATACCAGTCACCACTCCTGCGGCTATTCTCGCAGGATCCACAGGCGCTTTTCCAGCATAGGCTTCAAATAGATATATCGAAACAAGCATTATAAGGGCAGAGCCTACGGTTACAAGTATATGAGTCCTTAGGCCGGCTATTCTTTTGTTATGCTTCTGCCTTTCAAAACCTATGATCCCGCCAAGCGCCGCAGCAAGAAATAATCGAGATGCAACCTGAATGTCTGTAATCATGCGTAACCTCCTAAATTTGCGAAGCAAAGCCGAAGGACCTTTTACACCCTGGCTGTTATATCTAGAGCTGCTTTTATACCTGATTTAAACAGCCTGTACCCAAGACCTGCCACCATCGCGGCATTATCCGAACATAAATTTAGAGGCGGAAAATATAATTTAAAATTTCTATATACCGCCTCCCTCTTCATCATTTCCCTAAACCTGGAGTTTGCGCTCACTCCTCCGCCCACAACAAAAGATCTTATTTTATACTTCTCTAAAGCCTTCATAGAATTTTCCACGATAACCCTTAGCGCCGCTTCCTGAAAGCTGGCGCAAACATCCGCTTTGAACTTAAAACCTTTAACCTCCAGTTCAGCGCTGTGACTATTCACATAATACAGCACCGCTGTTTTTATTCCGCTAAAACTGAAATCCAAGGTGCCGTTAACGGCCTTGCATGTAAATCTTATTGCGCTTGGGTTTCCTTTTTTTGCAAGCCTGTCAATAACAGGTCCTCCGGGGTAACCAAGCCCTAGGATCTTAGCGACCTTGTCGTACGCCTCACCTATTGCATCGTCAACCGTATCCCCGAGTAATTTAAAATTGCTAAAATCTTCCACAAGATACAGCCTTGTATGGCCCCCTGAAATAATCAGGCCCACGAAAGGGAATTTGGGCGCATTTTTTACCATTATGGCGGAATATATATGAGCCTTCAGATGGTTTACGGCGATAAGAGGCTTATTAAGGCTATAGCTTATAGCCTTAGCGCACGAGATACCCGTTAAAAGCGCGCCTACCAGTCCAGGCCCGTCCGTAACAGCTACGGCGTCTACGTCTTCTACGTTAAGCCCTGCTTCGCGTAAAGAGCTGTTTATTACCTTGTCTATATTTTCTACATGATGCCTGGTAGCTATCTCAGGCACGACCCCGCCAAACTTCTTATGATATTCAAGGCTTGATGAAATTACATTCGATAGGATCTTCACGCCGTCTTTTACAACGCTCGCGGCTGTCTCGTCGCAGGAAGTTTCTATGCCTAGAATTAACATGCTTTATCTCTCGCTATATATCACAATGCCCTTAAGCACATCCACCGCCCTTAAAATCTGATTATCCAGCTCTTTCTTATTTTTTTCATCCGCCTTTTCTTGTTCTGTCTTTTCTTTGTCTTCTATCAATTTTTCAAGCAAGGCCGCTTCCTTGTCCAGTTCCTTATCCTTTACCGGCCTCTCTTCGTATTCAACTATAATATCGGGCACTATGCCTAACCCGTGAATCGAGCGGCCTTTTGGCGTATAATATTTACTTGTGGTAAGCCTTATTGCAGAGCCATCTAGCATAGGCACAACGGTCTGCACGGAGCCCTTGCCAAAACTCTTTGTGCCCAAAAGAATCGCCCTCTTGTAATCCTGCAAAGCGCCTGCCACGATTTCAGACGCAGACGCGCTCCCGCCGTTTATCATTACCACCATCGGGTATTTTAAATGATTATTATTGTTTCGGGATTTAAATTCCAGATTTTGAGATTCAATCCTGCCTTTTGTGCTGACGACTACCTTACCTTCCTCAAGAAATTTTCCTCCCACGTCAACTGCCACGTCTAAAAGCCCGCCTGGATTATTTCTAAGGTCCAATACGAGCCCTTTTAAGCCCGTTGCTTCTAATTTCTTTAGCGCCTCCGCTAAATCCTTTGGCGTATTTTCCTGAAATTCAGAAAGCCTGATATAGCCAATGCCCGGCTCTATCATCTCTGCTTTTTTAATGCTGGCTATTTTGATTATGGCTCTTGTTATTTTAAATTCCAGCAGTTTTTTCTCAGACTCTCTTAGCACTATAATATTCACATCCGTGCCAGGCTTGCCTCTCAGTTTTTTAACAGCGTCTATAAGCGTGAGGTCTTTTGTAGTGTCACCCTCTATTTTTACAATCTTATCTCCTGCCTTGAGCCCGGCTTTATACGCAGGCGTATCGTCAATAGGGGATATTATCGTCAAAAGGTCATCCTTAATAGTAATCTCTATGCCTATGCCTCCGAATTCCCCTTCCGTCTCCACCTTCATTTCGCTATACATATCAGGGTCCATGAACTGGCTGTAAGGATCCAGGGAAGCCAGCATTCCTTTCAGGGCGCCGTATATGAGGTCCTTTGATTTTTTATCTTCTACATAATCCGCGCGGATTATGCTTACAGCGTCTGAAAAAAGTTCCAGCTCTTTATAAAGGTCATCTGTTTTCTGTTTTTGTAGCTGCTCTTGCTTCTCCGCAAAACTTATATTGTGCGCCGCGACGCCTATTGCAAAACTCGCTATAATCAGCAATATCACTATTCTTTTTTTCATTTTGCCCCTTTCAGTTTTTCCCTCAGCATCTCATTTACTTTATTCGGGTTCGCTCTTCCTTTTGTCTTTTGCATCACCCTTCCTACAAGAAACATTACAGCGTTATCTTTTCCATTTTTAAAATCAACCACAGATTTTTGATTTTCAGCAACTGCTTCGTCTACGGCATTTTCTAATAAATTTATATCGGAAATCTGCTCAAGTCCTTTCTCTTTAACCAGTTCTTCGGGATCGGTGCCTGTCTTGATAATTTCTATTAAAAGCGTTTTAGCAATCTTCCCGGTAATAACCCCGCTATCGATCATTCTAAGCATACCCGAGAGGCGCTCCGGTTTCAAGTTTAAATTTTTTATTACTATGCCATTCTCTTTCATATACGCAGAGATATCCCCCATAAGCCAATTAGCGACTGTTTTAGGATTACCATGCAGCCTGGCGCATTTCTCAAAATAATCCGCGGTATCTTTATCGGAAACAATCACGGCGGCGTCGTAATTTGAAAGCTGGTAATCTTTTATAAATCTATTCCTTTTCGGTTCCGGAAGCTCAGGTATGCCTTTCTCGATATCCCTTAAAAAATCTTCCTTAAAATAAAAAGGCACAAGGTCCGGTTCCGGGAAATACCTGTAATCGTGAGCCTCTTCCTTTGACCTCATCGGCTCTGTAATGCATCTTTCCACATTATAAAGCCTGGTTTCCTGGATAATTCTTTTCCCGTCTTCCAGTAAATCTATCTGGCGCTTCGATTCATATTCGAGCGCGGCCTTAACGCCTTTAAATGAATTCATATTTTTTATCTCTGTTTTCGTTCCCAGCTCCTTGTCGCCTTTTTTTCTTATAGATATATTCGCATCGCATCTAAGGCTGCCTTCTTCCATATTGCAGTCAGAAACATCCAGGTATTCCAACACTGACTTTAAAGCCGTAAGATATAAATACGCCTCTTCCGGAGAATTCATATCCGGCTCGCTTACTATTTCCAACAACGGTATCCCTGACCTGTTAAAATCAATCAGGCTGGAGTCCTTTTGATGAAAAAGCTTTCCAGTATCTTCTTCCAGATGAACCCTTCTTATCCTTATCTTTTTTTCTGCTTCATCTGTAATAATATTTAATACGCCGCGCTGGGCTAATGGCTGGTCAAACTGGGAAATCTGGTAATCCTTCGGGAGATCCGGATAAAAATAATTTTTTCTGTCAAACCGTATTTCTTTTGCGATCTGGCAATTTAAGGCAATCGCAACCCTTGCCCCAAGTTCAAGTGAAAGCCTGTTTAAAACAGGTAAACTCCCTGGAAAACCAAGGCACACTGGACAAGTCTGGGTGTTGGGCGCAGAGCCAAAATCCGTGCTGCAACCGCAAAATACTTTGCTCTTGGTGTTCAGCTGGAGGTGAACCTCTAACCCGATTACAATTTCGTATGACATATTATTGATCCCGCTGGACCTATCCCGATCGGAGAACGGGATAGATTATAATTTTGGTTTTCGTTTGTGCCAGTCTGTATTCTGTTCGTAATTGTACGCTATTCTTAAAATCATCTCTTCGTCAAAAGGTTTTCCCAGTATCTGAAGCCCTATCGGGAGATTATTTTTTGTAAACCCGCATGGTATAGATATACCCGGGATACCTGCCAGATTCGCAGAAATTGTAAATATATCCGAAAGATACATGGTAAGAGGATCCCTTGTCTTCTCCCCTATTTTAAAAGCGGCTGTGGGAGAAGTAGGCGTAACTATGGCGTCAAATTTTTGAAACGCCTCGTCAAAATCCGTCTTTATCAGCGTCCTGACTTTTAACGCCTTTGCATAATAAGCGTCGTAATAGCCGCTTGAAAGAGCGAACGTCCCGAGGATAATCCTGCGTTTTGCCTCATCCCCGAACCCTTCTTTGCGCGTCTTCTTGTACATATCCATCATCGACTTTACATTATCCGCCCTAAGGCCGTATTGAACCCCGTCAAACCTTGCGAGGTTCGAACTAGCCTCAGCTGTTGCAACTAAATAGTACACGCTTACCGCGTATTCCGTATGAGGTAAGCTCATATCTTCACAGACAGCTCCTAATTTTTCCAGCTTGTCTATGGCAATCTTGAGAGAATCTTTCACTTCTTTATCCATGCCTTCAATAAAATATTCTTTTGGAACGCCAATCTTTAATCCTTTTACGCTTTTTTTCATACCGGACAGGTAATCCGGAACAAGCACGTCAGCAGAGGTTGAATCCATTTCATCGTGCCCTGATATAGCTTTTAATAAAATAGCTGCGTCTTCTACATCTTTCGTGATCGGGCCTATCTGATCCAGGGAAGAGGCAAACGCTATAAGGCCGTATCTGGAAACCCTTCCGTATGTAGGCTTAAGCCCCACTACCCCGCAAAGGCTGGCTGGCTGCCTTATTGATCCGCCTGTATCTGACCCAAGCGCGAATATCGCCTCATCTCCTGCCACAGCTGCGGCAGACCCTCCTGATGAGCCTCCCGGGATTCTTTCCGTGTCCCAGGGGTTCCTGGTAGGGCCATAACAAGACGTCTCGGTAGAAGAACCGAAAGCAAACTCATCCATATTTGTTTTGCCCATCAGTACTGCGCCGAGATCCGTAAGCTTGCCTATTACGGTAGCATTGTAAGGAGGTTTGAAATTTTTAAGAATTCTTGAAGAACAAGTGGTAAGCTCGTCTTTAACGCAGATATTATCTTTTATAAAAAAAGGAATGCCCCATAGAAGATTTTTTTCAGCAGCTTTATCGAGATTTCCGCACCTTTCCAGGGCCTTTTCTTTATCAAAATGCGCCAGGGCGCACAGTTTATTCTCTGTCTTCTCTATTTTATCAATGATATTATTGCATATATCTATAGGGCTGATATCGCCTTTTTTTAAAAGATCCGCCAGATTATGCGCAGTGAGGGTATTCAGTTCCATCATGCCTCTATATCTATGATCTTAGGTACTTTAAATAAATTATTTTCCGCAAGAGGGGCGTTCTTTATAGCATCGGAAGCTGAAAGCGAACTTTTAACAACATCTTCCCTGTAAACATTTTTCATCTTCAGGACGTGGCTTGTGGGTTTAAGATCATCGGCTTTCAGCGTATCTAGCTTATCTACATAAGCTAAAATCCTATCAAGTTGCCCTGTAAATTGGTCCAATTCCTCATCAGACAGCTCTATCCTTGCAAGATTAGCCGTATATTTGACAGTATCTTTATTTATAGCCATAATTTAGATTAAAATAGCATATATATAGCTTATTGTCAACGCTAAACAACTTTACGCCTTACTATTGTCAGATTGCAATGCTAGCTGGCGCGATAAGTTTATAAATTCCTGCAATGATATGGTTTCCGGCCTTCGGGCAGGTAGGATATCGGCCCTTGTCAGGCAGATAAGCGCATCTTTTTTTGATTTAAATATGCCGGAAGAGGACAGGGAATTAAGAATGGTTTTCCTGCGTTTCTCAAAAGATGAGCGTATTATTTTAAAAAGCATTTCCTGGTCAATGGACTCGTCTATCTGCTTCTCAAAGTTTATATTTAAAAAACTTGAGTCAACTTCAGGGGTAGGTAAAAATACGCCTCTCGGGATTTTAAATAAAATCTTCGGGTCTCCGTAAAATTGGGCGTAACAAGACAAAGAGCTGCAATCCTTTGATCCGGGCAATGCGACAAGCCTTTCTCCGAATTCCGCTTGAACAGTGATATAAATAGACTTTACGTGACCCCTATTATTTATAATATGATTAAGGATTGGGCTGGATATTGAATACGGAAGGTTTCCAACAACAACTAATTTAGAAGAAATATCTTTAAATTGGTACTTTAATATGTCGCCGTTTATTAGTTCTAATTCCGATCGGCGAACGGATAAAATATCCATTTTGTTTAGCAAAAAATCGTACAATCGCTTATCTTTTTCTACGGCTATGACTTTTTTCGCTTTTATGCATAAATCTTGCGTCAACGCGCCCAGGCCAGGCCCTATTTCAAGCACCGTATCTTCGCTGTCCAGTTCAACAGCTTCAATTATTTTATTCTTAATATTCTGGTCTATTAGAAAATTCTGGCCAAGTCGTTTACTGGGGCGGATGTTATATTCCCGGAGGATGGATTTAACTTCATTTAATTTTAACATAGCTCTCGACTTGCCTGCGCTTTTATTCTTCGAGCTTGTCGAGAAGATAAAAGCGCAGGCTCGCTGGGACAATATTAATTGTTTTCAAGGCACATCCTCACAGCGAGCTTTATCGCTTCTTTCATGGAACTTGGGTCAGCAATGTCTTTGCCTGCAATGTCGTAGGCTGTGCCGTGATCGGGAGACGTGCGGATAAAAGGAAGTCCTAATGTAACGTTCACGCCTTTTTCGAAAGCCACCATCTTTAACGGCCCAAGGCCTTGATCGTGATACATTGAAATAACAGCGTCGAATTTTCCATGAAAAGCCTTATAAAAAATAACGTCTCCGGAAATCGGGCCCATGGCCCCAGGCGCAAAACGCCTGATTTTTCTAATAGCTGGTATAATTATATCCTGCTCTTCGCTGCCGATCTTTCCGCCTTCTCCACAATGCGGATTTAATGCGCATATTCCTATCCTGGGCTTCTTAATCCCAAAATACTTCTTCAAGGCGAAGTCCGTTAATTTCGCGGCGTCTATTATTTTTTCCTGCGTGAGAATATTAGAAATTTTTTTTAAAGGCACGTGACGGGTAACGGTTGTAACCTTCAGCGGGCCGCCGCAAAGCATCATTGCAAATTTTTTCGTACCGGTGACTTCCGCCAGGTATTCGGTATGGCCCTGAAAAGGTACTCCGGATCTATTTATCGCTCCTTTATTTACAGGGGCCGTTACCAGGGCGCATGCTTTTCGCTTTTTTAAGATCTTAACGGCTTTTTCGATTGCGTCAAAACCGGTTTCGCTCTCCGGCTCTATTACAAAGAAATCCGCCAGGCGTTTTATTCCTGGATCCTCCAGCGCTTTCCTTGTAATCTCCGGGCCTATGCCTTTGGGATCTCCTGCGGTAATTATTGCGGTAGGCTTGATCATTTTATAGAAATATACGCTTTTTCCTTAAGGCCTGACAACCACTCGCTTACCATTGCTTTAAATTTATACTGAAAAACAACCATCTGAATATCTTTCTGCATTTCTTCGAGGCTTGCCTGTTTTCCATATTTTATATCTTCTGCCTTAAAAATATGGTATCCTATCTCGCTTTTAACAGGCTCGGAAAACTCGCCTGGTTTCAATTTAAATATAACTTTATCCAAAACCTCGAGCATCTGGCCTTTTTCAATATATCCCATATCCCCTCCATTTTCCGCGTTAGGGCCTTTGGAATATTGCCTAGCGAGATCATCAAAGTTTTCTCCTTCCTTAAGTTTAGCGTAAACATTATCTATCTCTACCTTTGCCAGTTCAAAGCCGACATCGTCTTTTGCCTTCACCAGTATATTTTTTACTCTGTATTTATCCGCTTCCCTGAACTCGTCTTTGTGTTTTTCGTAATACTCACTTACCTCTGACGGCAAAACAGAGATCTTTGATTTAACCTCGTAATCCACGAGTTTTTTCATCATTATCTGGTCCCTGTATCTGTCTTTCAGATTAGCCATAGTAACGCCCTGGGTCTCAAGGGTTTTATAAAATTCCTGCTCCGAAGAAAATCCTTTTTTGATGTAATCCAGCCTTTCGTTTATCTCCGATTCAGTGACCTTTATGCCCAGTTCTTTCGCCTTGCTGAGGACAAGCTTGTCCTCTATTATCTGGTTCAATATATCCTTTTTAACCCCTTCCATCTTTTGCAATAGTTCATCGCCTTTATATTCCTGGCTGTACTGGGCGTATAATACCGACAGTAATTGATCTACATCCTGCTGGGTTACAACTTCGTCATTCACAATAGCCACGAATTTGTTGATAGTAGCTGCCTGCGTCAAAGTACCAAGCATAAAAAAAACAATTGAAATTATACTAATCTTAATTCTTCGCATAAATATTCTTTGAGCGGTCACGAGAGCAAAACATGTAAGAAGAGTCGAGAAGAATCTATAAGTAGCTCTCGACCGGGCCTGCTAAATAAGCTACAACATCCGCTCGAACACTATTGCTTATTTTAACTTATTAAGCCCATCTGCCGCCTCTCTTAAAATCCTGCAATATAAATCAAAGCCTATCGCGGATATATAACCATGCTGTTCTTTACCCAGCAAATTTCCCGCGCCTCTTATCTCCAGGTCTTCCATCGCTATCTTAAACCCGGAGCCCAGGTCTTTATACCTTTCCAGCGCATCGAGCCTTCTTTCCGACTCCCTGCTCAATACGCTTCCCCTGGGAACAAAGAAATACGCATGCGCCTTATTTTTGAACCTGCCCACCCTGCCTTTCAGTTGATACAAATCAGCAAGGCCAAACATATCCGAGCGGTTAACTATAAGGGTATTGGCGTTAGGTATATCAATGCCTGACTCTATTATAACCGTTGATACTAAAACGTCAATACTTCCTTTCATGAATCCTCTCATTATACCTTCTAATTCTTTTGAATGCATCCTGCCATGCGCCAAAGCCACCTTTACGCCCGGGACAAGGCCTGAGAGGTTCTCGGCTATTTTATCAATACCTTTTATTCTATTGTGCACAAAAAATACCTGGCCATTCCTCTTCTTTTCAAAAAGTATCGCCTTCTTTACAAGATTGTCGTCGTATTCTGAAACAACTACTTCTACGGGAAGCCTGTCCTGAGGAGGCGTTTCTATGATAGACATGTCTTTTACTCCCATCAAAGACATATAAAGAGTCCTTGGTATGGGCGTAGCGGTGAGAGTCAGGACATCTACCGTAAGCCTGATTTTTTTAAGCTTCTCTTTATCCCTTACCCCGAATCTCTGCTCTTCGTCTATTATCACAAGCCCAAGATCTTTGAACTTTATACTTTTCCTGAGTATTGCGTGCGTGCCTATGAGGATATCCAAAGAGCCTTCTTCCGCCTGCTTTAATATCCTGTTCGATTCACCGCGCGTCCTGAAACGGCTGATCATCTCCACTGTTACAGGGAAATCCTTCATCCTGTTTTTAAATGTCGTAAAATGCTGCTCGGCAAGAAGCGTGGTCGGGACAAGTATCGCCACCTGCTTATTGTCCATGACTGCCTTGAAAGCCGCGCGAAGCGCAACCTCTGTCTTGCCGTATCCGACGTCTCCGCACAAAAGCCTGTCCATCGGCTTTTTAGCTTCCATATCCTTTTTTACTTCAACTGTAGAGCGAAGCTGATCAGGGGTCTCTTTAAAAGGAAAATTACTCTCAAATTGCGCCTGCCAATCCGTATCTTTCGAGAACTGAAAACCTTCCACCTTGGAACGCATCGCATTTATTTCCAGCAATTCAAAGGCCATGGAATGAACGCCTTTTTTAACCCTCTCCTTCACCGCCTTCCACATCTTAGAGCCGAGTTTATAAAGCTTGGGCGGCCTGCGCTCAAACGCAATATATTTCTGCAATAAATGCATCTCATCTATTGGAACATAAAGCTTGTCGCTGTTAGCGTATTCTATTACTATGTTTTCTTTTTCCTCTTCGCCGAATTTTATTTTCTTAAAGCCTCTGAATACGCCTATGCCGTGGTCCACATGGACAACATAATCATTTACCTGGATATCCACAAATGAGGTTATGGGGATCTTCTCCCCTAGGTCATATTTTTTGCTCTTCTTTGGGTAAACGCCTAGCCTGGGAAGGATTATAACCATTGCGTGCTCTTCAAGCGTTTCCGAAGAAAGCAGGCTGTAACTTCTTATGGATTCCACAATATTGCCTGATAATTCAATCCTGACAGGGCCTTCATATGTAGGCGGGAAAATATCTATTACGCCGCCTCGCATGCTGAAATCTCCTGTTTCAGAAATCATCTCCCGCCTCTCATAGCCATAGTCCACTAATTGAGCGGCAAGCGCTTTATAATCCAGCTTTTCACTTTTATAGATTTTAATTGATTCAAACATAAATAGACTGAAGGCTCAAGGAGAAAATAATGCCTTCAACCTAGAGCCAAATTCTTGTTTACATTTTCTCAAGCGCAGTTACGCCCAGTAAATCAAGCCCGCTTGCTAAAACTTTTTTAACTGTATGAATAAGAACGATCCTTGCCTCGGTGAGAGGCTTATCATCTGTGACTATACGATAAGCATTGTAATAGGAATGGAAAAGGCCTGCTAGATCCTGCAGGTATGTTAAAAGTATGGAAGGTTCCAGATTAGACGCTGTTACCTCTATTATCTTTGGATAATTCATCAGGGCTTTTATTAGATTCATCTCCTGCTCTTTATCCAGAAGCTCCAAGTTATCAAAGTTTTGTTTTGTGTTTTCAGAAAATTCAATAATGCTGGAAATCCTGGCATGGGCGTATTGTATGTAATAAACAGGGTTGTCAAGGGTCTGGGCCTTTGCGAGCGCCAGGTCAAAATCCAGATGGCTTTCTACGCGCCTCATAATAAAGAAAAATCTTGCCGCGTCCCTTCCTACCTCATCCATAACCTCGCGCAATGTTATAAATTCGCCTTCTCTCGTAGACATCTTCACGGGCTTACCGCTCCTGTAAAGTGTTACAAGCTGGGCTATAAGTATTGATAACTTTTCTTTATCGTAACCGAGCGCCTGGCAGGCTGCTTTTATCCGGTTTATATATCCATGATGATCCGGCCCCCAGATATTTATTATCCTCTCGTACCCTTTTTCAAATTTTTCCCTGTGGTAAGCTATGTCAGGGGTAAGGTATGTATGTGACCCGTCGCTTTTTACAATAACCCTGTCTTTATCGTCTCCAAAATCTATCGATCTGAACCAGATTGCGCCATCCTGCTCGTATAAAAATTCCTTTTTCTTTAAATCTTCTATCGCCCTTTCCACATTACCTGAGGCGGCAAGCTTTTTCTGGCTGTACCACACGTCAAAATGAACCCCGAAATCTTCCAGGTCTTTTATTATCGCGCCCATTATTTCTTTGGCGGCGTATTCCATGAAAAAATCATCCGACAAAGGCCCGCCAGGATTACTATCTTTTAATCTCTGAGCTATATCAGAGACATAACCGCCTTTATAGCCATTTTCCGGAAATTCTGATTTCTCGCCCATCAAATCCATAAACCTTGCTTTAAGCGATTTCCCGAGAGCCTGTATCTGCACGCCCTCGTCATTTATATAATACTCTCTAGTCACATCGTAACCGCAAAACTTTAAAATCCTGGCAAGAGAATCCCCTATAGCCGCCTGCCTTCCGTGCGCTACCGTTAAAGGGCCCGTGGGATTCGCGCTTACAAATTCTATCTGCACCTTTTTATTTTTTCCCAGAGAAGAGCTTCCAAATCCAGCGTCTTCCTTGATAATATCTTTGAGAGTGGCTATGACAGCCTTATTTAAAATATAAAAGTTTATAAACCCGGGTTTTTCAACTTTTACATCCTGAATAATTTCTAATTTTTCAATATGCTTTATAAGGGCTGCCGCTATATCCATGGGGGCTTTTTTTAACTCCCTGGATAATCTCATAGCTATATTGCTGGAGAAATCCCCAAACTTTTTCTCTTTCGGGACCTCTAATAAAAGGCCTTCAAAAACGCCTTCCGGTATCTCAGGAAACGCTTTTTTCGCGGCTTTTTTTACTATTGCTATCAGGTCTATCTCGATCTTGATCATAATTTAATTAGAATAGCCTTGAACAGGTCCTTCGCACGCTCCTTACTCAGTCGCATACTAAGGATCAAATCCGCCTTAGGCGGATTTGGCGGGGTTATTGGGATTTTTTTTGGGTTTTACGTTTTTTTCTTATCTAGTATTTTTAAAAAAACCTTCACTATGTCAGGGTCAAATTGAGCGCCTGCGCCTTCTAATAATTCTTGCCTGATTTTCTTAAAAGACAGCGCCTTCCTGTAAGGCCTGTCTGAAACCATGGCCTCGTACGCATCCACAACAGAAAGTATCCTGGCGCCTAAAGGGATTTTTTCTTTCTTTAACCCGGACGGATAGCCTTTGCCGTCATATCTCTCATGATGATGCAATATAATAGGAGCAAGGTCATCCAAAAATCCTATTTGCTCTACAATCCCGGAACCTACCACCGGATGCATATTCATGATTTTCCATTCGTCCTTCGTAAGATTAGACGGTTTCCTCAATATGCCTACATCTATCCCTATCTTACCTATATCATGCAAAAGCCCTGCGTATTTCAATATCTCTTTTTGTGAATCAGGAAGCTTTAAAATCCCTGCGATATCCATACAGTGTTCCATTACGCGTTCGGAATGCCCAAAGGTCTGGCTGTCTTTGGCGTCTATGATATTTGAAAGCGTCTTTATTGTATTTAAATAACCTGTCTGCGCCTGTTCAAACAGCCTGGCGTTTTCAATAGCTATCGCAGCCTGGCTGGCAAACATTGATAAAAGTTTTACGTCTTCAGGCGTATACTCTCCCACCTTTACGTTGTAGATACTCAGAGCGCCTATAATTTTATCTTTTTGTATAAGAGGTACTGTCACCATTGACCTTAGCCCTATTTTTATAGGGAACTGCGGGTATTTGTATTTTTTTTCTACGCTCAGGTCGTTTATTACATAAGGCTTCCCATTCTTAACGACTCTACCGGCAATGCTTTCGCCTACCCTCAGGCTTTTCTTTATCTTTTGAAACTTTTTATTTGTAAAGCCGTATGAAGAACGCAAAAGAAGTTCGCACCCTGATTTATCTAAAAGCCTCAGAGAGCAGGCAGAAGCCTTCATTATAGTTGCTGCTTTTTTTGTTATAAGCGACAGGACTTCATCGAGATGAAGGGTTGAGGTTATGAATTTACCTACTTCGTAAAGCGCGGAAAATTCTTCTATTTTTTTCTTAAGATCTTCTTTGAGCGAGTTTTTTTCTTTTTGTGGCATAACTTGATTCTAGGAGCGTCGCCCCATAAGCCTTCCAGATTGTAAAACTTCCTGATATCCCCGTAAAATATATGGGCCACGACATCATAGGCATCTATCAACACCCACAGGCCTTCTTTATAGCCCTCTATTTTAGAAACCAACTCTTTTTTTTCAGACAGGCCTATTTCTATATTTTCTGCTATTGTCTGGCACCGCTTTGTCGAAGATGCGTTCGCTATGACAAAAAAATCCGTAATACTGGACACCTTTCTCATGTCCAGTATTACAACATCCTCTGCTAACTTTGCCTTCGCAAGTTCCGCAACAAGCAGCGCTTTTTCTTTAGATCTCACGTATTGATATGATTTTACTTATTTCCCATGATACAAAACATATTTGTACCGCAGGTAGGACATTTGCCCTTCATTGCTTTTCTTTTGTTCTTCATTGTTACTTCTTTTGCGTCTTTCATTTCCTTCTTCGCCTTGCATTTCACGCAATAACCTTGTGCCATTTGCATCCTCCTTGGTTAACTAGTAATATCTATTGTGTTAAACGAGATAAATTTAACACAATAAATCAAAATTGTCAAATATATAATTTATTTCTACGTATATAGCGCCCTACTTTATCGGGTATCATGCCGGCCAATATTTTTCCTGTTTTTATTCTCCTGCGGATTTCCGTAGCAGATATATCTTTTGCTTTTACCTTAAGACAGCTGATATCTTCGGGCAAGTGCTTGATCTCAAAACCAGGCCTTTCTACGACGACGAACTTGCAAAGTTTCAGTATCTCTTCCAGGGCTTTCCATTTACCAAGCTCTCTTAAGGAATCTGAGCCTGTTATAAAGAAAAATTCTGTTTTATGGCCGTATCTTTTTCTTAAGCGCCTCAGGGTTTCTACGGAATATGACCTGCCTTTTCTTTTTATCTCCATATCAGATATCTTGAATTTTTCATTGCCTGTTATCGCCAGCTTGAGCATGCTGTATCTGTGCTTTGCCGGGGTTACTTTAATGCCTTTTTTATGGGGCGGGCTATATGTCGGAATAAATATTATCCTGGAAAGTTTTAATTTTTGCGAAACCTTCCTAGCAAGGTATATATGCCCCTCATGCACTGGATCAAACGTTCCGCCTAATACACCAATTCGAGTAATCATATTGGCTCTAGGCTCTAGGCTCTAGGCTGAAGTCTGAAGGATTTTGCCTTGAGCCTGGAGCCTGGAGCCTTGAGCCGCACGTTATTTACAACGAATGTATCGCCTTATTATGCACAGCCTCTGCTGCTTCGCAGATTATCTCTGACAGCGTTGGATGAGCGTGGATTACGCTTGCGAGTTTCTCGGATGTTATACCGAACTGAATGCACGGAGAAATTTCCGCTATGAGCTCTGTAGCGTGCGGCCCTATGATCTGAGCGCCTAAAATTTTGTCGCTAGAGCCATCAACTATCAATTTTATAAAACCGTCTGTCTCGCCTAGCACGTGAGATTTGCCAATGGCGGAGAATAAAAACTTCCTTGCCTTTACGTTGATGCCTTTATTCTTTGCAGTCTTTTCATTCAAACCAACGCTCGCTATCTCCGGGAGGGTAAAAATACAACTTGGCACAACATTGTAATCAATAGCATGGCTATTTCCGCAAATACCCTCTACGCTGGATATGCCTTCTTTTGAAGCCACATGAGCTAATAACATTCCGCCTTTTATGTCTCCAGCTGCATAAATATTGTTTACATTTGTCCTGAAGCGCTCATCTACTCTTATCCATCCTTTATTACATTCTATCCCAACCGCTTCAATGCCAAGGCCTTTTGAATTAGGAGAACGGCCCACAGCAATAAGCGCTTTATCGCCTTTATCTATTTTATCAATCTTAGTATTAGTTAATACTTTTATGCCTCTTTTTTTAAAGACCTGCTCTATCTTGCGGGATATTTCTTCATCTTCGCCAGGTAAAAGCTGCGGCATTGCCTCAATTATCGTTATCTCTGAGCCGAAAGACCTGAATATGGACGCAAATTCGCATCCTATCACGCCGCCGCCTACTATTATAAGGTTTTTCGGGATGGTTTTTAATCCCAGGATATCAGTACTGGATAAAATATCCCTATGGTCAAAAGCTAAGCCCGGAAGTTCAAAAGGAATCGAGCCTGCTGCGATGAGAATGTTTTTGGCCTCTATCTCTAAATCGCCTGCTTTTATTCGCCCACTATCTTTTATTTCCGCTTTTTCTTTTATTATTTCAAGCTTTCTCGCCTTCATCAGCATCTCTATACCTGACGAAAGCTTTTTTACAATAGCCTCTTTTCTTTCATATACCTTTAAGAAATCCAGGTCAAAACCCTTTACATTTATTCCAAACTCAGCTGCGTGCTCTATCGTGTAAAGCGTATTGGCCGACGCTAAAAGAGCCTTGGTGGGTATACAGCCCCAATTAAGGCATACCCCGCCTACGTTGTCTTTTTCAAAAATACATGCCTTGAGGCCAAGCTGAGCCGCCCTAATTCCAGCCACATATCCACATGGCCCAGATCCTATTATAGCTAAATCATATTTATTCATATTATTTTATTATATAGGAAGGAAGCAGATTAAAGCAAGAAATATTAATTATCGAGATGGGTGACGGGAATCAACAGGGGTCAATATTGTTCGAGCGGACATAATAGCTTACTTTGAGAACCCAGTCGAGAACCTCTACTGTTCGCACTTCCCAACTAGATATAAGTAAAAAACTTTCGTAACCGCTCTAAGAAATATTGATGCTTATCAACTATGAACGTCTAGTCTTCTCGCTTAACTCACTTCATTAGTTACGAACTATTAATTATAAGCCTGAACGAGTTGAGCCTAATGCGCCTTTAATTATATTCATTGCAGGCAATTGTCTTGGTATAGGGCTTAATAGAGTGCTTAAACTACCAGAAGATCCTGGTTCTGCTTCTGGTGCCGGGTCTTTTACCCTGGTTAGTATAAAGTCTCTTATTACATTTAACGTATCTGTTACGCCTAAGTCCTTATCTCCCTGCTTTATCATATTTAAAATCACTATTAGAGAGTCTTGGTCCAGAGCTAGGTTCTTTCGTTTCATGAGTTTTAGTACATCTAGAAGAGAGTCATATGCCTTATGCGTGTCGCGATTTGCGTGCTGAGGGATTTCTTTGAGGATAGCGAATATTTCTTTTTGATTAGTTTCTGTAATTAGGCCTGATTTAAGTAAAGCTGTTAGATTATCGCAGGATCTCCATGTATCACTTTCTGCATACTGGGTAATTTCCTTGAAGATAGCAATAAAATCTTTTAATACTTTTTCATAATTAGCTCCTGTAATTAAGCCTGATCCTAGTAAAGTTTTTAGGCTATCGTAGATTCTCCATATATCCTCTTCCGCGTGCTGAGGGATTTCCTTTAGAATAGCAACAAAATCTTTTAATACTTTCTCATAGTTAGCTTCTGTAATTAAGCCTGTCTTGAGTAAAGCTTTTAGGCTATTATATGCGCTCCATATATTCTCTCCTGCATACTGTGGAATTTCCCTGAGAATGGTAAATATTTCTTCCTGGTTAGTTTCTGTGATTAAGCTTGATCCTAGTAAATATTTTAGGGTATTGTAGACATCGCGTGTATCGTCTCCTGCATGCTGTGGGATTTCCTTGATAATAGTAAAGATAGTTTCTCTATTTTGAGGAGTTATAACTCCTGATTGCTCTAGTCCTCTTAAGGATTCTTTTGCTTTTTGAATATAACTACCACAGTATTCTTCTATCTCTCTAAGGATCACTTTTTTCTGTTCATCTGTAAAAACTATCTGGTTAGAACTGGACGCAGCAGTTAAAGCTACTTGCTGCGTATTGATAGGGTCTAATAGAGCGCTTAAACTACCAGGAAATCCCGATCCTGTATCTGGTGCAGGGTCTTTTACCCTGGCTAGTATAAAACCTCTTATTGCATTTAATGTATCTTTTACGCCTGAGTCATTGCCGCCTTGTCTTATCATATCTAAAATCACATTTAAAGAATCTTGGTCTAGAGGTAGGTTCTTTTGTTTCATGAGTTTAAGTACATCTAGAAAAGAGTTATATGCATTAGGCGTATAGCCCCTTGCATACTGGGGGATTTCCTTGAGGATAGCAACTACTTCTTTCTGGTTAGTTTCTGTGATTAGGCCTGATTTGAGTAAAGCTTTTAGGCTATCGTAAGCATTGTTTGCATAGACTCCTGCGTACTGGGGGATTTCCTTGAGGATAGCAAATACTTCTTTCTGGTTAGTTTCTGTGATTAGGCCTGATTTGAGTAAAACTGTTAGGCTATTGTAGGCGTCCCCAATATGCTCTCCTGCGTACTGGGGGATTTCCTTGAGGATAGCAAATACTTCTTTCTGGTTAGTTTCTGTGATTAGGCCTGATTTTGATCCTAATAAAGCTTCTAGACTATAGTAGGCATCCCACCATGTACCGTCTACTGCATACTGGTTAATTTTCTTCAGGATAGTAGTAAAATCTTTTAATATTTTCTCATAGTTAGTTTCTGTGATTAGGCCTGATTTGAGTAAAGCTGTTAGGCTATCATAAGCTCTATATGTATACTTTCTTGTATGTTGGGGAATTTCCTTGAGGATAGTAAAGATAGCTTCTCTATTTTGAGGAGTTATGACTCCAGATTGTTCTAGTTTTTCTAAGAATTCTACTGCTTTTTGAATATAATCACCGCAGTATTTTTCTATCTCTTCAAGGATTGCTTTTTTCTGTTCATCTGTGAAGACTGTCTGGTTAGAGCTAAGTACGGTTAAAGGTTTTTGCGTATTAATAGGGGTTAATAGAGCGCTTAGGCTACCAGAAGATCCTGGTACTGCTTCTGGTGCCGGGTCTTTTACCCTGGCTAGGATAAAATCCCTTATTACATTTAACGTATCTGTTACGCCTGAATCATTATCGCCTTGTCTTATCATATCTAAGATTATACCTAAAGTATCTTGGTCTAAAACTAAGTTCTTTCGTTTCATGAGTTTTAGCACATCTAGAAGAGATTTATATGCATTATGTGTATCGTTTCTTGCGTACTGGGGGATTTCCTTGAGGATAGTAAATATTTCTTTCTGAATAGTTTCTGTGATTAGGCCTGATTCTAGTAAAGCTGTTAGGCTATTGTAGGCGCTCCCTGTAGTAATTCCTGTGTACTGGGGGATTTCCTTGAGGATAGTAGTAAAATCTTTTAATACTTTCTCATAGTTAGTTTCTGTGATTAGGCCTGATTCTAATAAAGCTTTTAGGCTATCGTAGGCGTTCCATGCATTATTTCCTGCGTACTGGGGGATTTTCTTGAGGATAGTAGTAAAATCTTTTAATACTTTCTCATAGTTAGTTTCTGTGATTAGGCCTGATTTGAGTAAAGCTGTTAGGCTATTGTAGGCTCTCGATGTACTATTTCCTGC
>JAUSEX010000030.1 GCA_030649895.1 Candidatus Omnitrophota bacterium | reverse complement strand
CTATTCTTTCGCCCCTTATAAAAAAACAGGCTTTGCCTTACATAATCTCTTAATACTTTAAACCTAACTTCACCTATAATTAATAATCTCTTTAACTCTAAACCCTTAAAGAGGGGTATAGGATGTCTCTTCCCATTCCCGCAGAAGCTGGGGTTTTTCCTTGTAGAATCCGATATTAAAGGATAAAATATAAGATAGTCATGCGGTCATCTTAAAAGGAGAGACAGATGAATACAAAAGACATTATGATCAAGGATGTCAGAAGCGTTTCCCCTGATATTAGCGCTCAGGAGGCATTGGATCTATTGCAGGAAATGCGGATCAGTGGTTTGCCCGTTATCGATGCTCAAAATAACTTGGTGGGCATGTTTACGGAAAAGGATATTCTGTCGTATATTCTGCCAAGTTATATAGAGAATGTGGGAAGGTTTGTTTACCAGGAAAATTCCAAGGCAATCAATAAAAAATTTAAAGAGTTAGTTAATATAAAAGTGGATCAAATTATGCGCCGCGAGGTAGTTACGACAACCGAGGATACTACTTTAGGTGAATTAGCCAGGATCATGTTGACTCAAAAAAACCGGCGCCTGCTGGTTTTAGATAAACTAGGCAAGGTGGTGGGTATTGTGACGCGCCATGATGTATTAAAGGCCATGGCTTCCGGAAGCGAAGCAATTTAAATAAAAAATGCTAAAAAAGTTTATTATTCTTATTGTCATATCTTTGGGGTTAGGTTTTTTAAGCAAAAATATAGGGTTAAATTTCAATCAGGCGCTCGCTATAGCTATATTCTCCAGCTCTATATTGGGTACCTTGTTTTTTTGGGACTTCCGCCTGGGTTTTGCTTTTGTAGGCATATCCCTGCTCTTAGTCAGCCGCGCTATAGATCTAGAGAGCGCGATAAAGTTCGCATCTTTAGATGTTATCCTGTTTCTGGTGGGCATGATGGTCCTGGTCGCCCTGTTAAAAGAGTCAGGATTCTTTGCCTGGATAGTCCAGTTGATCTTACGCGTTAAAAATCTTACCGCTTTAAAATTTGTCATTGTTATATCTGTCGCTTCCGCGTTGTTATCCACCGTGACTTCCGAGGTTGTCTCTATTATCTTTATGGTAGCGGCTATATTTGAGATCTGCGATTATTTTGAGGTGGACCCGGTGCCTTATGTGATTATTTCCGTGCTCGCTACCAATGTGGGAAGCGCGGCTACGGTGCTGGGCAACCCCATAGGCATATTAATCGCTTCCAAGGCTCATCTGACATTCGAAGATTTTATTATTAAGGCGTTACCTCTGTCTTTTGGTTGTTTGATCTTTACCATATTATTGGTAAGCATATGGTACAGAAGGCCGATCAGTAAAATGGATACGCAGATCAAGGAGCTGGGCAATAATGAGATGCTGATAAAACTTATTTCTGTCCCCCCGGATAAGGAGCTCAAGAAGGCCCTTGCGATTTTTGGAGCGACTTTATTTGTTATTGCGTTTCACCATCGTCTTGAACTTTTCTGGAAGCTGGAGCCTAACACCATACTGATTACAGCGCCTCTTTTTTCAAGCGGCTTGGTCATGATCTGGAAATGGAAGCGCGCCCGGAGATATATTGAAAAAGATGTAGAGTGGTGGACATTGTTATTTTTTATGCTCCTATTCGCTCAGGCAGGGGCCCTAAAATATACAGGGGCAACAGATGTCTTGGCCGAAAAGTTATTAGGCCTGGCAGGTAATAATATTTCAGCCTTGACCGGGATAGTCCTCTGGACCTCTGCTATTGGCTCAAGCGTTCTGGATAATGTGGTTCTGGTAGCGGCGTTTATCCCTGTGATCCAGAGTTTCCAGGGGTTGAATATGAGCGTGGAGCCTTTGTGGTGGGCTTTGTTATTCGGCGGATGCCTGGGAGGCAATATAACTTTAATGGGTTCAACAGCCAATATCGTGGCCCTGGGTATTTTAGAGAAAGATAAAAACATTCGTATGACTTTTTTCAGATGGTTCTGGGTGGGCCTTGCCGTAGGGATAGTGACAACTACCGTGGTCTGGCTGGCGTTAACGTATGTGCCTTTTTATAAAGCTTGATCTTTACCGCACTTATATCTACGAAAAAAAGGAGGAATTAGAATGGCAAAGATTTTGATTATTGACGATGATCCTGATATAGTTGAGGCTATGAAGGTTGTTCTTCAGACCAGGGATTACAAGGTTATTAGCGCTGCGAGCGGAGAAGAGGGCTTAAAGAAAGTAAAAGCAGATAAGCCTGACCTGGTTATACTTGATATCATGATGGAGAAAGACGACTCCGGGTTTGATGTTGCCAGAGAATTGAAGAATAATCCTTCCAGCAAGGATATACCCATACTGATGCTGACAGCTATAAAGGAAAAAACAGGCCTTGATTTCAAGAAAGAAGCAGGCGATGAAGTATGGCTTCCGGTGGACGATTATGTGGAGAAGCCAATGAAGCCTGAAGAGTTGCTTAGCAAGGTGGAGAAATTATTGCAAACAGGTTGAACCCTAAAGACAGGCGTCAAATTATGCCAGGTTTTCAGAAAGAAAACGGGTTAATAGAAAGGGTTTATTGGTTAATCAGGCTGAGATGGCTAGCCCTGGCCGGCGTAATATCAGCTATTTTATCAACAAAGTTAATAGCCGGCATACAGCTTCCATTCCGCGCCTTGTATTTTATCGTTCTCGCGCTGGCAATATATAATCTTTTATTTTACCTATATCTAAAACTCGCCAGGAAAAGACTTTTTTCTGACTCTGGAGTAATTGTAACCAGAGTTACGAATATCCAGATATCCATGGACCTTGTTTTCCTTGCAGGGCTTATCCATTTCTCAGGCGGCATCGAGAATCCTTTTATATTTTATTTTATATTTCATATGATCATAACCAGCACTCTTCTTTCAAGGAGAGAGAGTTTTATACAGGCTACGTTCGCGGTTTTTCTTTTTATGCTGATAGTATGGCTAGAATATGCGGGTTTTTTAGAGCATCATTGTCTCAGAGGTTTTGTGCTGGACGATCTTCACGCGAACAGGATTTATATTTTTGGCGTATCTTTTGTATTTATCAGCACATTGTATCTGGCCGCGTATATGGCAAGTTCTATCTCGATAAGGTTAAAAGACAGGGAAAAAAGCCTGAAAGAGGCTAACTTGCTCTTGGAAGAAAAAGACAGGATAAAAAGCGAATATGTCTTGCGCGTAAGCCATGATATAAAAGAACACCTTGCCGCGGTCCAGAGCTGCGTTGAACCGGTAGCCAGAGGTATTACAGGCGCGCTTAATAATGCCCAGAAGGATTTGCTGGACAGGGCCGTAGAAAGGACGAATAAACTTTTATTTTTCGTAAAAGCCCTTCTTGAAATAACGCGCATAAAGCTCAGCAAAGATATAAGCATGGAATATTTTTCTTTAAAGAAGACCGTTGATAGCGCTATTGCGCTTGTGGAGGAAAAAGCAAGAGTTAAGGGCATGGAGATAGCTTTGCGTATGGATCCCGGCGTAGATATGATTTATGGCGCCGAGATATATATTGAAGAGACAATAGCGAATCTTCTGGCAAATGCAGTGAAATATACTTCTGAAAATGGCAAAATAAGCCTAGATATAAAAGACAGGCAGGAAACTTTATTGATTCAGATAAGCGACACAGGTATGGGCATACCCAGGGATGAGATTTCGAAACTTTTTAATGAATTTTATCGCGCTACAAACGCCAAGAAGACAGTAAGAGAAGGAACAGGGCTTGGCCTGGCAATTGCCAGGCAGGTAGTGGAAAGGCATAAGGGGAAGATCTGGGTAGAAAGCGAAGAAGGCAGGGGAAGCACGTTCAGTATTAGCTTACCGAAATAGATTACTATATTAATGACTGCTATAATTCTTGCGGGCGGAAAAAATACAAGGATGGCTGGTCAGGACAAGGCTTTCCTGGAGATAAAAGGCAAGGCGCTTGTAGAAATCCTCATAGAAAAACTCACTCACCTGGCGGAAGATATAATAGTTGTGACAAATTCCCCCCGGAAATATAAAAATCTTAATGTAAAACTAGTCAAAGATGCCTCTGCCGGAAAAGGCCCGCTTATGGGCATGTGCTCCGGCTTAAAGGCTTCTTCATCCGGATATAATTTTATAACAGCGTGCGACACGCCTTTTGTAAATGAGTCGTTGATAAGATTCATGATGCAGAATGCGTGCGGCTGGGATATTATGATACCAGTGGCAGGCTATAAATTTCATCCTTTATGCGGAGTCTATTCAAAAAAATGCATCTCCGTGATGGAAGAAACGCTAGAGCAGGGCAAGCTTCACATAAGCGATATCTTCCCGAAGCTTAAGGTACGTTTTATACCGGAAAAAGAAATCGCTGATTTTGACAAAAGGTTTTTATCATTCATGAATATAAATACCATGGAAGATCTGATAAAGGCAAAAGAGATTCAGGAAGATTTATGATAAAAAGGGTGTTAACAACTTGTCCATATTGCGGGGTTGGGTGCGGATTCTATCTTGACGTTAGAGACGGCAGAGTAGCGGGCGTGATTCCGTCCAAATCCAACACCGTGTCTAAAGGATATCTCTGCGTAAAAGGGTGGCATAGCCACGAGATCGTTCAGCATCCTGACCGTTTGAAAAAACCGCTTATAAAAAATAACGGAAAATTTAAAGAAGCTTCATGGGATACCGCGCTTGATTATGTGGCCAATAGGCTGAAAGATATAAAGGCTAAGCATGGGTCGGATTCGTTGGCGGTTTGCGCCTCTGCGCGCTGCACAAACGAAGAAAATTTCCTGATGATGAAATTCGCAAGAGCGGCATTAGGAACCAATAATATAGACCACTGCGCTCGCACTTGCCATGCAGCAACCGTGTCTGGCTTGAACCAGTCATTCGGCTCCGGCGCAGGCACTAATTCATATGACGAGCTTCCTTTTATGGATTGCATTCTTATTATAGGCTCAAATCCAACAGAGGCGCATCCCATAGTCGGCTGGCGCGTAAGAACAGCTGTTGATAATGGCGCAAAGACAATAGTTTGCGACCCGCGCAGGATACTGTCTGCTGAAAGCGCTGATGTCCACATCCAGCACTATCCAGGAACAGACATAGCTTTAATAAACGCGATGATAAATTTTATCATCAGAGAAAACCTGCACGATAAAGAGTTTATTGAAAAAAGAACAGAGGGCTTTAACGAGCTCGAGGAAGCTGTAAAGAGCTATACGCCGGAATCAGTAAAAGATATTACAGGCGTTAAGCCCGAGCTTATTAAGAAAGCAGCCAGGATCTATGCTGCGAGCAAGAAAAGCTGCATAATGTATTCGCTTGGCATGACAGAGCATACTGTGGGCACGGATAATGTTATAGCAATGGCTAATCTGGCAATGGTTACAGGCCATGTTGGCAGGGAATTCTCAGGGGTATATCCTATGAGGGGTCAGAATAATGTGCAGGGTGCATGCGATATGGGAGCGCTTCCTAATGTATATTCAGGATATCAGCCGGTTGCAGATAAAAATGCGCGCGATAAATTTGAAAAGGCGTGGGGCGTTGAATTGCCTGCAAGGCCTGGCCTTACCCTGACAGATATGATTGATAGCGCGATAAAAGGCGATGTGAAATGTTTCTATATTATAGGAGAGGACCAGGTGCGTACAGACCCTGACACGCATATGATAGAGCGCGCTCTTAAGAGCTTGGAATTTCTTGTGGTGCAGGAGATTTTTCTGAGCGAAACTGCAAAGATGGCTGATGTTGTTTTGCCAGGTGCGTCTTTTGCTGAAAAAGAAGGCACATTCACGTGCGCCGAGCGCAGGATTCAAAGAGTCAGGCGGGCGATCTTGCCTATATCCGGTAAAACAGATGGAGATATTATCTGTGAGATTTCCGGGAGATTGGGATATAAAATGGAATTTGATTCCCTGAAGGTCTGTGACGAAATAGCTTCTTTAACACCTCTTTTTAAGGGCGTCAGTTTCGAAAGATTGGAAGAAAACGGGCTCCAGTGGCCTGTGCCTGAACATGGCCATCCTGGAACCCCTGTCGTGCATTTAGGTAAATTTACAAGAGGCCTTGGAAGATTTATACCTCTTAAGCATAAGCCGCCGGCTGAAGTGCCTGATAAAGAATACCCTTTTATCCTGACCACAGGCAGGATGCTTTTCCATTATAATACAGGCACAATGACAAGAAGGGTGTCTAATCTATCAAGAGAATATCCTCATAATTTTGTGCAGATAAATCCTAAGGACGCTGAAACTTCAGGCGTAAAGAATAAGGGCCGCGTGAAGGTAAAGACGCGGCGCGGAGAATTAACAGTAGCAGCCGAGGTTACGGATAAGATAAAAAAGGGCGTATTGTGGATGCCGTTTCATTTTACGGACGAGCCTACAAATGTTTTAACCAATAGCGCGTTTGACCCCGTATGCAAGACAGGCGAATACAAGGCGTGCGCCGCGAAGATTGAAAAATTATAATAGCTTAGATATGAGAAAAAATTATATTATTCTTCGAGCGGTCATCTATGTTTATCATGTAAGTTCAGTCGAGAAGCTCAATGGTTCTCGACTATGTATTTATAGCAGAATTGTTCGCTCGAACAGTATCGCATGCTCTTATAATAGTTAAGCTATTACAAATGAAGAAATTATTTATAACAAAAGAGAGTCTAGAAGAACTTGTAAAGAACCTGAAAAAAGATTGCGATGAGTTTATTGCGCCTAAAAAAGAGCATCTGGATGACATTGTGTTCAGCGATACAAAACATAGCGGTGGAGAACTTTCAGCTTATGAAGGAAACTCTGTTGTTTCTCCGAGGGCGTTTCTATTGCCGCAGACAGAAGAGGTATTTAAGATAATATCCGCGAAAGGCGCTAAATTTAAAGCAATAGAAGAAAAAACCAGGCGCATATTTTATGGCGTGCGGCCATGCGATATGAAAGCCATAACCCTTATGAGAGATTTCTTCGCGGATAAGTTTGTGGACGCGTTTTATGAGCAAAAGATGGAGCGCTCTATTTTTATAGCTATTGCCTGCGCGAGCCGTTGTTCCAAAAAATCTTTTTGTTATGAGATGGATAGCGGGCCTGTGGCTAAAGATGGTTTTGATATTGAGCTTACGCCCGTAAAGATGGGCTATCTTGTGGATATCGGCTCAAAAAAAGGCAGCAAGATACTCAAAAAGAATAATAAGCTATTTACTAAAGCTTCATCCGGGGCCATAAAAGAGGCAAAGGCTATCCTGGAAAGGTTTGGAGAAGCAGCCAAGAGAATTGACTATAAAAAGCTCGCGAGAATAATGGCTCAGGACAAAGTGAAACAATCGATATGGGACGATATGGGCTTACGCTGCGTAGCTTGTTCAGGGTGTATAACCCTGTGCCCTACGTGCAGCTGTTTCAGTTTTATGGATAGACTGGAAAATGACAGAGGCGCGCGCTTGCGTTACTGCGACGGTTGTATTTATGCTGGTTTTACCAGGATGGCAGGAGGTAGCGCGCCTATCCCGAATCATAAAGACCACATACGCAGGTTCTTCGAGCATAAATTAAACATAGATACGCTGAGATACGGCAGGCCGAGCTGCGTGGGCTGCGCGAGGTGTATAGAGATTTGTCCTGGTAATATAGATATAAGAAAATTTATCGAAGCTGTGACTAAAGGCGCTGAATGAAAAACGAATATTTTCCAAAAATAGTTGTTATCGAAAATATTGTTAATGAGGCGCCTGATGTAAAGACTTTTACATTGCGCCTGAAGCATGAATCAGGCGGGAAATTAAAATACAAACCCGGCCAGTTCATGATGCTGTCTTTGCCTGGTTATGGCGAGGCGCCGTTTACATTTGCGTCCAGGCCTGCTTCAAATGGCAGATTTCAAATCACGGTAAAAAAACTCGGATCACTGACAGCCGCTCTGCATGATCTCAGGGAAAAAGATGCAGTCGGAATTCGAGGTCCATATGGAAATTCGTTTCCGCTAGATAAAATTGAAAACAAAGACCTGCTTTTTGTTGCAGGTGGCATAGGCATGGCGCCGTTGCGTTCGCTCATACAGCAGGTGTTTAAAAATAGAAAAAATTACGGCAACGTGGAAATCGTGTACGGCTCAAGGTCTCCCAGAGAACTTGTCTATAAGGACGAGATAATATCCTGGCAGGATAATCCGGATACGGATATACACCTTACAGTGGATACGCCTGATGAGACATGGGGTGGCGCATGCGGGGTGGTATGTGCCTTGTTTCCGAAGGTCAAGCTTGACCCTAAAACCAGCGTGGTTATTTTATGCGGGCCTCCGGTTATGATTAAATCCGCAATCAAGGATATCTTGAAACTCGGTTTCAGGGATTCTAATATCTATGCGTCATTAGAGCGTCATATGAAATGCGGGGCAGGTAAATGCGGGCATTGTTATATAAAAGGAAAATATGTTTGCCTGGACGGCCCGAATTTTTCATATTTGGAAATGAAAAAATTAGAGATAAATTCTTGACTAGATTAAAGATAATTACAATATCAGGCAGCCATTCCAAAGTCGGCAAGACCGCGTTAGCGGAGAGAATGTTTAAAAGATTAAAGGGATGGTCCGGCCTCAAGGTTACTGTCGCGCATAATGGGGTTTGCCCTACGGGTAAAAATTGCGGAGCGTGCAATGGGCTGGATTCGAAATTTTCAATAATAAGCGATAAAGGCCTGCTGAACGAAAAAGGCAAGGATACACAGCGCTTTAAAAAAGCAGGAGCTCGGAAGGTACTCTGGCTCAGGGCTAAACCGGAGGGCCTTAAGAAAGGTCTTAAAAAAGCGGTTTCCATGTTTAAGGGGGCAAAAGGGCTTATTATAGAGGGGACTAGCGTCCTTAGGTATATCAGGCCGGACCTGGCAATACTAGTCAAGAAAAAGAATTCTGTTTTAAAGCCTTCTGCAAAAGAGGTATTTAATAAAATAGATTTAATCTTTACAGTTTGATATAATTTAAACAAACCTATGGATGAACTCATAGATAGCTTTGGAAGGAAAATAGATTATCTGCGCATATCTATTACAGACAGATGCAATATGAGATGCATATATTGCATGCCGCCTGAAGGTATTCTGCATAGTCCGTACGGCAGGATATTATCTTTTGAAGAGATTTGCAGGATAGTAAATGTCGCGGCAGGACTGGGTATAAGTAAGATGCGGATTACAGGCGGAGAGCCGCTTATAAGAAAAGACCTGAATTTATTTATCGGAAATCTGAAGCGCATCAGAGGTTTAAATGAAATTGCGCTTACAACTAACGGCGCATATCTGAAAGAGCACGCTTTTTCTCTCAAAGAAGCGGGCTTGGACAGGGTAAATATCAGTTTAGACAGCCTCGTGCCTGAAAAATTTCTGGAAATAACCCGAGGCGGGAGCCTGGAGAATGCGCTTGAAGGCATGGAAGCCGCGCTTTCAGCTGGGCTAGAGCCAATAAAAATAAATGTTGTGCTCTTGAAGGGCCTCAATGATTCAGAGATAATCTCTTTTGCGGGCCTTGCCAAGTCAAGGCCTGTGCATATTAGATTTATAGAATACATGCCTACGCATCTCGGCGAATATTCCTACGAAGAACTTTTTTTCAGCTCGCTGGAAGTCAGGGCTATTCTGGATTCTCTCGGCGAACTTGTGCCGATAGAAAATAATTGCAGGGTAAGCGCTGCGAAGAGCTTCAGGATCAAAGGCTTTTGCGGAACAATTGGATTTATATCTCCCATAAGCGATAATTTTTGCTCTTCCTGCAACAAGCTCAGGCTTACATCTGATGGCTGCCTGAGAAGCTGCCTGCATTCGTCAAAGAGCGTGGACCTTAAGGCTGCCATGAAAAATGGAGCCTCGGATAATGATCTTGCAGTTCTTATAAGAGATGCAGTGAATTTAAAGCCGCGGTCTCATGATCTGAGAGCAAAACCTGCAGGCGTTTTTTCTGAAGATTTTAGCATGTGCCAGATAGGCGGTTAAGGTCACAGATGCCGCAGTGTGTTAAAAAAACTAGACAAAAGGAAGCAGTAGATATGTTGGTACCCACTTTAATAATGGGAATTTTGAGCGTAGTTTTTATTGCAGTGGGATATTTTAAAGGCGCAAATCAGCATATAGAGGGTTTGAAATTATCACTTAATATGGCTCTGGAAACATTGCCGTTGCTGTTGTTTGCTTTTATACTGGCAGGCATGTTTCAGGTGCTTATGCCAAAGGATATTGTATTTAAATGGCTTGGCAGGGAATCAGGTTTGCGCGGCATTATTGTCGGGACCTTGCTTGGCGGGCTCTGCCCTGGCGGCCCGTACGTGAGCTTACCTATAATTGCAGGGCTTTTGCGTGCAGGCGCTAGCGTTCCTACATGCGTAGCGTTCCTTACAAGCTGGTTATTGTGGTCACTGAGCCGTCTTCCGATGGAAGTGGGGATACTGGGCTGGAGGTTTACTCTTGTTCGCTTCGCAAGCACTTTTATATTTCCGCCTCTCGCAGGGCTGATAGCCCAGCTTATTGTAGGGGCTAAATAAATATGATAGATATAGGCGGTAAAAAAATTACAAATAGAGTTGCTGTTGTAGGAGCCAGAATCAGCCTTAGCCCCAGGGTTATAAAGTTAATAAGGCGTAAAAAAATACCAAAAGGAGATGTTTTGGAAACAGCCAGGGTGGCCGGGATTATCGCTGCAAAAAAAACAGCGGAGCTTATCCCGTTCTGCCATCCTGTCTCTATAGACTACGCGGATATAGAAGTTTCTTTGAAAAATAAAGAAGTGGAAATTAAAACTACAGTTAGGAGCCGGGCTAAAACAGGAGTAGAGATGGAGGCGTTTACAGCCTGCGCCATCGCCGCGCTTACTGTATATGATATGTGCAAGGCGTTTGACAGGCAAGCGGTTATAAAATCCATCATGCTTTTAAAAAAGAGCGGCGGTAAAAACGGGGACTTTGTAAGAAGTCCTGTAAAAACAGAGGGCATATGAAAAAGAAAACCATAGCGGAATCCAGGACAGTGTTATCTGAGGTGATGATGCCGGCATACGCCAATCACTATGGCAGCGTACACGGAGGCACTATATTAAAGCTGGCAGACGAGGCGGCATTTGTGGCAGCTACCAAGCACGCTAGGAAAAACGTGGTAGTGGCGTCTATGGACCATATTGATTTCAGGCATCCGGTCCGCATAGGAGATTTATTGACGCTTACAGCTTCAATATACCATGTGGGCAAGACATCCATGGATGTGGAAGTAGAGATAATAGCTGAAAAGATCAAGGAAGGCAAAAAACTTAATATCGGCTCGGCGCGCATTACGATGGTTGCCCTGAATGAGAAAGGAAGGCCTTCAAAGGTGCCTGGGCTTATTCTCAGGACAGAAGAGGAGATCGGGAAAAATAAAGAGTTGAGGTCAAGAAAAGAAAAACGTATTGCGGGCACACGCTGTTCTAAATAAGTTAATTTATAGTTCAGCATTTCAAAATATAATACTGTTCGAGCGAGCCAAAAATCTGCTTCTCTACAAGCTCGAAGAAGATTTTTTGCGAGTCGAGAACCCATAAAATGGACTATTGGAATAAATTAAGCTTTCTGCCAAGAGAAGACCTGAGGAAGATTCAGAATAAGAAGCTTCACGATTTTGTCAATAATCATCTCTATCCTTTTAGCCCGTATTACCGCACGCTGTTTGACCGTTATAATATAAATCCAAGGCGCATAAAGACCGTGGAAGACCTTAAGGTAATACCATTTACCAGGAAAGAGGATTTTCTGCCTCATGGGGCCAGCCCGCATGGTTTTATGGATTTTATTCTTCAGCCGGATAAGGCGCTGATAAAAAAATACTGGCCTAAGGACAGATTGTTTAAACTCGGCCTTCTGAAATTGTTGAAAGGCGACTCCTATGTAAAGGCGCGCCTTGATAAAGAATATAGGCCTATTTTTCTGACAGCCACAACAGGTACGACTCACGACCCTGTTTCATTTTTATATACGGATCATGATATCAATAATTTACGCATTTCAGGATACAGGTTGCTGGAAGTTTTTAAGGCAAAAAGTCAGATACGGGCGGTAAATCTATTTCCATACGCCCCGCATCTTGCTTTCTGGCAGACGGTATTCGCCGGCCTTACGCATGATAATTTTGTTTTAAGCACAGGCGGCGGCAAGGTTATGGGCACCCATGGGAATATAGAAGCTATAAAGAAGGTAAACCCTGATGTCCTGATAGGCGTGCCGAGTTATCTATATCATGTGGCGCGCTCTGCAAAAGAGATGAAGATGCGCATGGACTCTGTGCAAAAAGTAATACTGGGCGCTGTTGCTGTCCCGGTGGGGTTTAAAGAAAAACTGGCGAGCCTGCTTAAAAGTATGGGCGCAAAGCACGTGAGGATCATTGGCACGTACGGGTTTACAGAAGCGAAATGCGCGTGGGGAGAATGTCCTACGCCTATAAAGCTTTCCAGCGGCTACCACACATATCCCGATAAAGAGATCTTTGAGATCATAGATCCTGATACAGGGGAGGTTAAAGGAGAAGGCGAAGACGGAGAGCTTGTTTATACAGCTATTGACAGTCGCGGGAGCTGTGTTTTGCGTTACAGGACAGGAGATCTGGTTAAAGGCGGCATTACTTACAGGAAATGCCCGTATTGCAAAAGGACCGTCCCCCGTATTTCAAGCCAGATATCCAGGGTCTCCAATATCAAGAACCTGATGGTATCCAAGATAAAAGGGACGCTTGTGAATTTAAATATGTTCAGCGAAATCCTGGAATCTGAAAAAAGGGTGGATGAGTGGCAGATCGAGATAAGAAAGAAAGACAATGATCCTTACGAGATAGACGAATTGATTGTTTATATGAGTCTGGCAGACGGCAAGGATCATCAAGCGGTAAAAGAAAATCTGAATTCCAGGGTTCAGGCAGCGACTGAAATTATACCGAATAAAATAATCATATTGCCGCACAAGGAAATGCTTGAGCGCGTAGAGATGGAAACATCCAGCAAGGTGAAAAGAATATCGGACTTGCGTCCAAAGAGTTAAAAATAAAAATATTCTTTGAACGATGCGCCGCAGGCGTAGAGTCGATAAGCCCACGCAGCGGTTTTCGGCCGAGCTCGCAGATACAGGGACAGTGCCCGCTCGAACGATATTATTAAAGGAGAGGTATTTATGTCGCGCATTGCAATAGTTGATGGCGTTAGGACGCCTTTTGTAAAGGCATGGACGGATTTTGAGGATATTGGGGTTCATGAGCTCGGAAGGATTGCGGTAAGGGAGCTTTTGGAAAAGACCGGCCTGGATCCGGCTAGAGTGGATGAGGTGATCTTTGGATCAGTGGCTCAATCGCCTGAGGCAAGTAATGTGGCCCGCATAATAGCCATAACAGCAGGTATACCCAAAGAAAAACCTAGCTATACGGTTTCCAGGAATTGCGCCTCCGGATTCGAATCCGTAACCAGCGCCCTTGAGAAAATAAACTCTGGGTTTGATGAAATAGTGATTGCGGGCGGATCAGAGTCCATGTCCAATATACCTTTAATCTACACAAGGGAGGCCACAAAGATATTTTTGAAGCTTTCCAGATCCAAAAGCTTTTTTGAAAGATTAAGGCATTTTTTAAGCTTCAGGCCGAGGCATTTTTTAAAGCCGGTAATAGGGCTGCAGCTGGGATTATCGGATATTATCTGCGGATTGAATATGGGCCAAACAGCCGAGGTCCTCGCCAAGGAATACGGCATTACAAGAAAAGAGCAGGATGAATTCGCTATTATGAGCCATAAAAGAGCGTTTCTCGCAAAGGAAAAATTAAAAGAAGAGATTGTTCCTGTGATAGTTGGCAGGAAATACGATAAGGTAATAGAAAATGACAATGGCGTAAGAGAAAAAATCAGCATGGAAGATCTCGCTAAGCTCAAACCGTATTTTGACCGCTATTCAGGTACTGTGACAGTGGGAAATTCCTGCCAGATAACCGATGGGGCGGCTGCGCTTTTGGTTATGAAAGAAGAAAAGGCGAGAGAATCAGGTTTTACGCCTTTGGGCTTTATCCGCGCGTATGCCTACGTAGGGGTTGAGCCGAGCAAGATGGGAATTGGGCCTGCGTTTGCGATACCTGAGGCGCTGGCAAAGGCAAAATTAAAATTTAGCGATATCGGACTTTTTGAAATAAACGAGGCTTTTGCAGCTCAGGTGATAGCGTGCGAAAGGCAATTGGTAAAGGATAATGTAGGGGCGCTCGATAGAGAGATACTTAATGTAAATGGCGGCGCAATTGCGCTTGGCCATCCTGTGGGAACCACAGGTTCCAGGATGATCTTGACCATGCTGAAAGAGATGAAAAGAAGAAATATTAAGCTTGGCCTGGCTTCATTGTGCGTAGGCGGCGGCCAGGGCGCGGCTGTAATAGTGGAGAGAGATTAACTATGCAGAATAATCTGAAGCTAAAAATAGAAAACGGTTTTGCAATTATAGAGTTTGACCAGCCCGATTCCAAGGTTAACGTATTGTCGTCCTCAAGCTTAAAAGAACTTGAAGCCGTAATAGCTCAGTTAAAAAACAGGCAGGATTTAAAAGGTCTTTTAATTTCCAGCGCAAAGCCGGATATTTTTATCGCGGGCGCAGACATCAGGGAAATAGAGAAGATGGCGTCCGGCTCTGACGCCGAAGCCCTTGTAAAAAAGGGTCAGAAGATTTTAAATGCCCTGGAAGAATTAGGCCTGCCTACTGCTGCATTGATAAATGGCGTTTGCCTGGGCGGAGGATTGGAATTGGCTCTTGCTTGCGATTACCGGTTGGCAGGTTATAGTAGCAAGGTAAAATTAGGATTACCAGAGGTAAAGCTTGGCATAATACCGGGTTTTGGCGGCACCAAGCGATTGGCGAGACTCGTGGGTTTACAAAAGGCCCTTTCAATGATACTTTCAGGCGACCCTGTGTCTTCAAGCGAGGCGTTGAAGATAGGCCTGGTGGATAAGCTGGCCAGCCAGGATAGATTGCTCGAAGAAGGCATAAGCATGATCTCCGAGAAAAAGATAAAGCGGAATAAGTTTAAGCCTAAGCTAAAAGGGTGGGTGAGCATCCTGCTCGACAGGACTTTCTTAGGCAGGATGATACTGATAAATGGGACAAGAAAGTTTGTGCTAAAAACTACAAAGGGCCAATATCCGGCTCCGCTGAAAGCCCTTGAGGTGGTTTCTAAAAATTATACGTCGTCTCTTGAAAAATCGCTGGATAGAGAGGCTAAGGCTTTTGGGGAGCTAGGCGTTACTCAGATTTCCAAGAATTTAATCTCAGTATTTTATCTTATAGAGAAATACAAAAAGGTTGTATGGTCGGATGTTGCGCCTGTTAAAATCGGGAAATGCGGGCTTCTGGGCGCAGGCGTGATGGGAGGGGGCATTGCGCAGTTATTGAGTTTTTGCGGCATACCTGTGCGAATGAGAGACCTGAATTATCAGGCCCTTGGCAGGGGACTGAAGCAGGCAAAAGAGGTTTATGATTACGCGGTGAAGAAAAAAAAGATTAAACCCAGCCAGGCGGCAATGGGTATGGGGCTAATATCCCCTACAACAGGTTATCAGGGATTCTTAGGCGCAGATCTGATTATTGAAGCGGTAATGGAGGATATGGCTATAAAAAAAGCAGTATTCAAAGAGCTCGATTCCCTTGCCAGGCCAGGAGCGGTGCTGGCGTCTAACACCTCGTGCCTTTCCGTAAGCCAGATGTCCGAAGGAGTAAAAGATAAAAGCCGGGTCCTGGGTATTCATTTTTTTAATCCAGTGCACCGCATGCCACTGATAGAAATAATCCGCACGCCCCAGACAAGCGGCGCGGCAATTGCTACTGTGGTAGAGTTTACAAGGCGGGTAGGGAAAATTCCAATCGTGGTTAGCGATACCTGCGGGTTTCTTATAAATAGGGTTCTTTTATCTTACCTTAATGAAGCGGCCCGGATGCTGGAAGAAGGCTTGAGCATTGAAAAGGTAGACAGCGTTATGTTGAGGTTCGGGATGCCGATGGGGCCGTTTACATTGATGGATGAAGTTGGCCTGGACGTGGGATATAAGGTTGCATTGATACTGGAGAATAATTTCGGCGAGAAGATGAAAGTAGCCGGGATAATGAAAAAAGTTTACGAGAAAAAATGGTTTGGCAAAAAGTCAGGAATAGGTTTTTATTTGCATAAGGGTAAAAATAGAGTTGTTAATAAAGAGGTCTATGGTTTATTATCCGGCGTTTCAGCATCAGGCGTATCCGAGGAAGAAATTATGGAGAGGATGGTCTACAGGATGATAAACGAAGCAGCCCTGTGTTTACAGGAAAAGGTCTGTTCGGAACCTTCGGATGTGGATATCGGGATGATAATGGGCACGGGATTTCCGGCTTTCAGGGCAGGGCTTTTGCGCTACGCAGATTCTGTAGGCTGCGATAAAATAGCGGATACTATGCAAAGGTTCAGGGAGAAATATAAAAGCGAGAGGTTTTTACCCTGTAGCTATTTGCTGGACCTCGCGAAAAGAAACGGCAGGTTTTATAGATAAGTTTCTTGTCCCGAACCGCCAGCGAGTAAAAATAATGCGGCGAGGGACTTGGGATAAAATTTTGTTTCACAAAATTTGGGAGATTTTATATGGATATGTATCATAAAAGTATAAGCCATGAAAAAAGGGAGTCTTTGGAACTTGCCGAAGGTTCGCGCGAGAGCGAGTGGAATTATCCCAGTTTTGTCCGCGATATATTTCACGGCAAGCTATCATGGGATCTTATCTATCCTTTTCCGGAGCAGTCTGAATCAGACAGGAGAATAGGCACGGAGTATCTGGAGAAAATAAAAGGATTTTTGCAGGCCAACCTGGACCCTGACGAAGTCGATAAAACTGGGGAAATACCGCCACATGTTGTAAAAGGCCTGGTAGACCTGGGAGCCTTTAGTATGAAGATCAAGCCTGAATACG
This sequence comes from Candidatus Omnitrophota bacterium, assembly GCA_030649895.1. GTDB lineage: Bacteria > Omnitrophota > Gorgyraeia > Gorgyraeales > Gorgyraeaceae > UBA10183. Next base: position 74,787 of record JAUSEX010000030.1, on the reverse strand, counting down.
ATGGCCTTGGCTTGAGCCAGATAAACTATAATCGCGCCATGCATCTCGTGGCAAGCTACTGCGGCTCAACAGCGGTGCTATTGTCCGCGCACCAGAGTATAGGAGTGCCCACGCCTTTAAGTTTTTTCGGAACGCCTGAGCAGAAAAAGAAATTCTTGCCCAGATTCAGGAAAGGTGCGATATCGGGCTTTGCCCTCACTGAGCCTGTGGCTGGTTCTGACCCCAGGACGATGAAGACGACCGCCACTCCTGTAGAGGGCGGGAAATTCTATCTTATCAATGGCGAGAAATTATGGTGCTCGAATGGCAATATCGCGGACATCCTGATTGTCATGTGCCAGACCCCGTTGAAGATGGAAAAGGGCAAAGAGAAAAAACAGATAACGGCTTTTATAGTTGAAACAAACTCTCCGGGTTTTGAAGTAGCTTACCGGTGCAGTTTTATGGGCCTGCATGGCGTGAAATTAGGGCTATTGAAATTTAAAGACGTAAAGGTGCCGAGAGAGAATATTATTTTGGGCGAAGGCGAGGGATTGAAGCTGGCTTTTATTACCTTAAATACAGGGCGGCTTACTGTACCTGCGGCAGTGACAGGGATGAGCAAGTGGTGCCTTTCAGTCAGCCGCAGATGGGCCAAAGAAAGAAGGCAGTGGGGCTCGCCTATAGGAGAGCACGAGATGGTGGCTGAGAAGCTGGCAGACATGGCGTCTGACACCTTTGCCATGGACGCTGTTACGTGGCTCACTTCGCACATGGCAGATGCGAAAAAACTGGATATCAGGCTTGAAGCGGCCATAGCTAAACTTTTCTGCACTGAAAAGAGTTGGAAGGTCGTGGATGATACGCTGCAGCTTCGGAGCGGCAGAGGCTTTGAGACCAGCCTTTCTCTTAAAGGCAGAGGAGAAACCGGTTTTCCCGTAGAAAGGGTGTTTAGGGACAGCCGAGTGAACCTGATTATAGAAGGCACAAGTCAGATCATGAGGCTTTTTATTGCCAGAGAAGCGCTTGACCCTCACCTGAGAAGGCTCAAGCCCCTTTTCAGCTCCAGGACATCGCTGGGGGGCAAGATACAGGCGTTGATTTCAATGGGATTTTATTACATATTCTGGTTTCCGGTGCTATGGCTACCGTGCTTTGCGCCTGCGTCCATAACACGGCTTCCCGCGCCTCTTAAAAATCATATGATGTTTGTCCAGAGCACAGGTAAACGCCTGGCAAGAGAGATGTTTGTGAAAATGGTAATTTATCAGCAGCGCCTGGAGTCAAAACAAAACCTTCTAGCCAGATTTGTGGATATAGGCACGGACCTTTTTGTAATGGCCTGTGTATGTTCATACGCCTCTAGTATTTCCGGGAAAAAAGCCGCAGCGGAAAGCGCTTCGCCGATAGAATTAGCTGATCTATTTTGCTGCCAGGCCAGGGCCCGCATAGCGGCGCAATTCAGCGGCGTTTGGAATAATAACGATAAAAAGACAAACAGGATCGCTAAAAATATACTTTCTGATAAATACGAGTGGATGGAGAATGAGATCATTAAATAAAGAAATAATCGCTGTTTCGGTTTCCGGTAAAAAAGGCGAAAGAAAACATAACGTGGAATCAATATCCCTGAGAGAGGATTTTGGTATCGCAGGGGACGCTCATGCCGGAAGCGGGCGCAGGCAGGTCAGTTTTCTGGCGGAGGAGTCTATAAAAAAAATGCGGCTAAAGGGTCTTTACGTCAGGCCTGGAGATTTTGCGGAAAATATCACCACAAGAGGCGTGGACCTATTAAAGCTGAAAATAGGAAAAAGATTAAAGGCTGGCGATGGCGTGATTTTTGAAGTCAGCCAGATCGGCAAGGTTTGTCACGCAAGATGCGATATATATTATCAGGCCGGGGATTGTGTTATGCCCAGAGAAGGCGTATTTGCAAGGGTTTTAAAAGGCGGGACGCTGAAGCCTGGAGATACATTGGAGATATTAAAAAATGCGAAGCGAACAAAGCGAGCGACCGAATGGCGCCGAAGGACAAATAGAAAGATATAAGGTAGCTGTTCTTACTATAAGCGACAGATGTTTTAAAGGCCAGAGAGAGGATGAAAGCGGAAAGATTGTCCGGGATATCGTAAAAAGGCTTCCAGGCGAGGTAGTGAAGTACGAGATCGTACCTGATGATATAAAAGTGATAAAAGAAAGGATCATAGATTATTGCGACAATCTGAAAGTTGGTTTGGTCCTGACTAATGGCGGCACGGGTTTTACCAAGAGGGATCTTACGCCAGAGGCTACGAGAGAGGTGATAGAAAGAGAGGTTCCAGGCATACCTGAGGCAATGAGGGTAGAATGCCTTAAGCTTACTAAAAGAGCGATGCTGTCCAGGGCAATCGCGGGCATCAGGGGCAAGACCCTGATAATTAATTTGCCCGGAAGTGCCAAGGGGGCCAGGGAGTCGTTGGAAGCTATATTGGAAGGCCTGCCGCATGGACTGGATATGATATTGGAAAAGGATCATTGAGATGGTATTAGTCAGATTATTTTTTGCGTTCTTAAAGGTTGGATTTTTCGCAATAGGCGGGGCATATTCATTTTTGCCCCTGATAGAAAAAGAAGCGGTTGAAAAATATCACTGGTTATCCAAAGAGGAATTTCTGGATGTTCTGGCCATGGTGCAGGTATTTCCAGGAGCTATTTCAATAAAATACGCCACTTATACCGGATATAAGATAGCCGGCGTCATAGGCGCAATCGCAGCGAATATCGGTAATATGCTGGCCCCGGTTTTACTGATAGCGTTCGGTTCGTTTTTCTACGCGAAGTATAAAAATACGCCCACTATTAAAAGCGCCTTCAGCGTGGTCCAGTTGGCGGTATTTGCTATGATTATCGCATTGGCGTTTCAGACTATAAATTTGAATCAATTGAGTCATTTTAGGAATATTATTGTAGTAGTTTTGTCATTCATACTTTTTGTTTATGTAAAGGTTCACCCCGCTTTAATTATTATTTGCGCCGGCATTTTAGGGGTTTTTCTAAAATAGGCAAAACACAGAAGAGGTAATGGCATGGGGAGGGGCAAACTTTCCCTGCCATACTTTGCAAAACGCGGAGGAGTTCATGGACTGGAAGATATTTATAGCCACGTTTACAGCGGTATTTTTTGCGGAGATGGCGGATAAAACTCAGATGGTAGGCATAGGCATGGCCTCAAAGTCAGCCAGGCCTTTGACGGTATTTATCGGTTCTGTTTGCGCGTACATGGTCATTACCGCAATTTCAGTTATAATAGGCGCTACGCTCGGAAAATATATAAAACCCGAGGTCATAAAATATTGCGGCGCGTCTTTATTTATAATACTGGGCTTATTGATGTTTTTCGGCAAACTATAGTCTTGACTATGGTGCTTATTCTAGGTATTATATTTCCATCGGCGTATCGGTTAAAATTATAAAGCAACATTAACCCGGCTATTTCTGCTGCGGAGAGATGTTTTGAAGCAGAAAGGGCTGGGTTAATATAGATAGAAAGAATCGCATCAATGGAAGAAAGTAAAAAATCTCGCGGATTCTTTAGAATCAATAAAGTCAGGGCATATCTTTTAATCAAAAATATAAAAGGCCTATTGAAGCAGCAGGAAAGAAAAAGAAAAAAGAAATAGGCTGTGGCTACCTGGGAGAGGTAGATCATGATTAAGAATGTCTTATTAGCTTTTATCCCCATCTTTGTGGCGGTTGACGCTATCGGTGTCCTGCCTCTTTTTGTCGGACTCACGGAAAGCCACAGGAAAAAAGAAAAATCCAGAATAATATTTCAGTCAATGGTTACAGCCATGTGCCTGGCAGTAGGTTTTATATTCCTGGGCAAGGCTGTTTTTAACCTCATGGGCATTACCCTGGGAGATTTTATGGTAGCCGGAGGAGCCATTCTTTTTTATATTGCCGTGGCGGATATAAGAGGCCCTGGCAAGGGAAGCCAGTATGCGAATCAGGAACTCGGGGCAGTGCCGCTTGGGACGCCGCTTATAGTAGGCCCGGCTGTTTTGACCACGTCTCTGATTATTATAGGCGAATATGGCCTGCTTGCTACGCTTGTATCGGTGCTGATCAATATTTTATTGGCAGGCGTCATACTCTCGCTTTCCGACGCTATAATAAAGATTCTCGGGAAAGCCGGTTCAAGGGCGCTGTCAAAGGTTACAAATCTTCTTTTAGCCGCAATAGCAGTGATGCTTATCCGGAAGGGCGTTATCCAAATATTCCACTTATAATGCAGGGGGTTGCGATGAAAAGTTTAAAATTAGAAGGCGTAAAGCCTGAATTAAAGACCATTATTCAACCTTACCTTATCAAGCTCCTCGAGATACATAAAGAAAATATAATTTCAATTGTATTGTACGGCAGCGCTACAGGAAAGTATTTCATTCCGGGAAGATCAGATATAAATCTGGCCGTTGTATTCAGGGACCTTGGATTGAAAGAGCTGAAAGATTCGCTTCGGGTTATAAATTCCGGCGCATCCAAAAGAATAACAGCGCCTTTATTTTTATCTTTATCTCACATCGAAACATCCAAAGATACCTTTCCGATAGAATTTATCGAGATAAAGGAAAACAATATCTTAGTCTACGGCGAAAATATATTCGGCGATTTAGAGATAGACGAAGCCAACCTGAAGCTTTTCTGCAAAAGAGAGATCGAGGGAAAGCTCATAAGGATCCGCCAGGCTTATCTGGAAATAGGGCTTAAGAAAAAAGGCGTTGAGGCCCTCATGAAAGGATCCTTGAACTCGCTTATCCCTGTATTCAGGGCGCTCTTGAGGCAAAAGTCCCAAAAGCCGCCTGTGGATAAAGAACAGATACTTATAGAGTTTTGCAATTATTACGGCCTTTCCAAAGAGATGTTTATAGCTATTCTAAGAGACGGGATGAACGACGAAAAGATAAAAAGCGAGAGCGTAGAGGTATTTTTTGAAAAGTATCTTAAAGAGATAGAAAAGCTTTCATGAAAAAGATATTTGCAATAGTAGTATTTTTTATTTTTACGGGAATCGGGTTTTGCGAAGAGGCGGATTTTAAAAACTATGTAGGTTATGTCAGCGACTACGCAGATATTTTATCATATGAAACAAAAGCAAAGCTCGCGGCGCTTTCCGCAGAAATTGAAGCTAAGACTACAAGCCAGCTGGCTATTCTCACGCTGGACACTACTGCGCCGCTCGATATAGAAACTTACGCGGTAAAACTTTTTGAAAAATGGGGCATCGGGCAAAGAGGTAAAGATAACGGGGTCCTGATCCTTGTCGCCCTAAAGGACAGGAAAGCGAGGATAGAAGTAGGGTACGGGCTTGAAGGCGCTATACCTGACGCGCTTGCCAAAAATATAATCGAAAAGTCTATGCTCCCGTTTTTTAAAATAGGTGATTATAACGCTGGGATTCTTCAGAGCGCTGTGGTTGTGAGTAAGCTTATAGCCGGAGAATATAGCGTTGAGATTTCTGAACTGGAAAATATAAAAATAACCGCCTCTTCAAAAAAACTGTCTATTTTTGACTTTTTATTTTTTATTTTTTTTATTATAATGGTAATAAGAGTTCCGCTTTTATTGTTCCTGCCGGGTTCAAGCAGGCGCAGGCGTGATTATTGGTACGGCGGCGGAGGATCAGGCGGCGGTTCAGGAGGGTTTGGAGGAGGATTCGGGGGTTTTGGAGGAGGATTTTCCGGAGGCGGAGGCGCTTCAGGCGGCTGGTAAGCGAGAACATGATTTACGGAGTCCGAGTATGTTGAGTTGCGTCATCTTGTGGGTGACGTAACCCAAGCGCTCATTCAAGGAGGATGATATGAAAAAAATAGGGATGGTTTTATTGATTATCGCAGGAGTCGTAATAGTTTTAGGGGGGATGGTTATAGCGGGGCTTAATAAGCCTGTAATCCTGGACGAGCAGGTGAATAATACCTGGGCCCAAGTTGAGAATCAGCTCCAAAGAAGGGTTGACTTGATTCCGAATCTTGTGAGCACTGTAAAAGGCTACATGGAGCACGAAAGAGGCACGTTTGAAAAAATAACGGAACTCAGGAGTCAGTGGGCGAAGGCAGGCAGCGCGCAAGAGAAGATGCAGACAGCGAATGCAATCACTGAAACGTTGTCAAAGATTTTAATGGTAGCTGAAAATTATCCTGAGCTTAAGGCAAATGAAAATTTTTTAAGCCTTCAGGCGCAGTTGGAAGGCACTGAGAACAGGATCGCGGTTGAGAGGATGAGATATAATGACGCTGTAAAAATATTTAACGCGTACCAGAGGACTATATTCGGAAGCGTTTTTTGCAGTTTGAGGGGGCTGGGCCAGCCAAGGGTTTATTTTAAGGCAGTTGAAGGCGCAAAAGAGGTTCCGAAGGTGGTATTTTAACCTATCCGACTCCGTGAGTCGCCTGCGGGTACGGCTACTCACGGAGTCAAGGTGGTTAGTGAAAAAGATACTTTTAGTAAATCCATGGATATATGATTTCAGCACGTATGACTTTGGCATAAAGCCGGTAGGGCTTTTACGCATAGGCCAATTTCTGCGCAAGAAAGGCGCCAAGGTGAACCTGGTGGATTGCCTGGAGGGGTGCGCAAGGCGTAAAGACGAATACGGTTTTTCAAAGATAAGAAAAGAAAAAGTAGAAAAGCCCGAGATATTAAAAAACATAGAAAGGCCTTATTTCAGATACGGCATATCCATACCGGAGTTCATGGAGAAGATATCCGCATTTTCAGAAATAGACGAGATCTACGTTGCCAGCGGGATGACTTATTGGTATCCAGGGGCTCATCTGGCTATAAGGATATTGAAAGAGCGTTTTAAAAATACACCTGTCACTCTAGGGGGTATTTACGCCACTATCTGCCATAAGCACGCACGCCTTACGAGCAACGCCGATATTATATGGAAAGGGGATTTTCTTGATAGGGAATGTTTTTATGAGAGCGGGTTTTATCCCGCTTATGATTTATTGGCGGATAAAGAGATTCTTCCGATACAGCTTACCGCGGGATGCCCTTTCAGGTGCACCTATTGCGCCTCCAGGATGTTCGGCGCAAAATTCAAAATGAAAGACCCTGTAAATCTGTTTGAAGAGGTAATGCATTACAACAGGGCGTTCGGGACAAAGGCCTTTGTTTTTTACGACGACGCGCTTCTCTACGGAAGTTCGGAAGGCATTAAAATATTTTTAAGGCTTGTTATCGCCTCAGGCGCGCAGTTTACTTTTCATACGCCGAACGGCTTACACGCCAGGTTTATAGACGAAGAGCTTGCGGAGCTTTTTAAGAAAGCGAATTTCAGGGACTTGCGCATATCGCTTGAGACTTCAGACGAAGACATCCAGCAGTTTACCGGAGGTAAGGTGAACAATAATGACCTGAAGCTCGCTATCAGGAATCTGAGGGAAGCGGGTTTTACGAAAAAAGATCTCGGCGTTTATATATTGATGGGCGCAGGCTATATTGATATGGAAAAAACAATGGACGATATAATTTTCATAAACTCTCTCGGCGTAAAGGCGGTGTTGGCCTCTTATTCTCCTATACCGGGGACTATGGACTATAAAATATTGGTTAAGAATAAAATAATAAAAGATGATATCGATCCGCTTTGGCATAATAAAACTATTTTTTCTGAACTTTTAATGCCGGCTTATATCCGTAAGGCAAGAGAGATAAGGCGGTTCACGTCAAATCTTAACAAAACCTAAATCTTGGTCCAACTGGCAGGTGGACCAAGGAAGATCAAGGAGCAGGTATGGATTTTTTCGAAGCTATAAAAAACAGGAAAAGCGTAAGAGAGTATTCTGACAAAGCTGTCTCAAGAGATCTGATAGAAAAGATTATAGACGCGGGCAGGCTGGCTGCGACAGCCAGAAATGAACAGCCGTGGGAATTCGTAGTGACATCGGATAAGGAAACGCTTAAGAGAATCTGCGACATGTGCCCGAATGGGCCTTTTATTAAAGAAGCCTCGTATTTAATAGCGGTATTTTCAAAAGATACGAAATATTATATTGAAGACTGCTCTGCGGCTACCGAGAATATGCTTCTTGCGATAGAGGCGCTGGGCCTGGGAGGATGCTGGGTAGCCGGGGATAAAAAAGATTATGCGGAAAACATTCGGAAGATGTTTAATGCGCCGGGCGGGTATAAACTGGTGAGCATGATAACAGCCGGGTATCCCAGGAAAGAGGAAAAACCTCGCGCCAAAAAAAGCCTCAAGGATATTTTACGCTGGGAGAAATATGCATAAGACGTTTTGGCGATTCATAGATGACAACGCCACGTTCGTAGCCGAGAACCCCGATAAAATCTCAAGACTTTATTTTCCTCTTGCGAATGAATCCGGCATAATGAGTTCTATCGCGCCGAACCTGCACGGCAATATAAAAACAGGACAGCACTCTTTTTTGACAGTACCTGTTTCCACGGAGGATCTGAACAATACCATGTATAACCGCAATTTCTGGTTGTATGCGGAAGGCCGCGGGGCATGGTCAGTTGCTTTTGGAGAGAGCGACGAGACATTGGTGGAGGCCGGATTTTTATGGCATAAGGTAATAAAAATAAATAAAACCCTCGGCATTAAAGTAGAGGTATTGAATTTTATTCCGGCTGAAGATGAACCGGTAGAGCTGATGTCAATAGAAGTCACTAATGTTTCAAAAAAGAAATTAAAGCTGACTCCTACCCTGGCTGTACCTATATATGCCAGGTCCGCTGATAATCTTCGAGACCACAGGCACGTGACATCCCTTTTAAACAGGATAGAGTTAAATAAATATGGCGTTACGGTGACTCCTACGATGAGTTTTGACGAGAGAGGGCATAAAATAAATAAGCTATCTTATTTTGTGTTCGGGATCCAGGGTAACGCCGATTTACCCGAAGGGGGTTTTCCTACGCTCGCGGAATTTACAGGTGAAGGCGGGAACCTCGGAAAGCCGGAAGCTGTTTTAAAAAACAAGGCCCCTGGTAAAAAATCAAATGTCGGAAGCCAGGGCAAAGAGGCAATGGGAGCCGTAAGGTTTAAAACGCTCTCTATCGCCCCTGGCAAATCCATGAAATATATAGCTGCCATGGGTGTGACGGAATCCAGCCCGGAGAAAATATTCAAAAAGTTCAATTCCTCTGAAAAATTAAACAGGGCCCTGGCTTTTAATAAGAAATACTGGGTTGAAAAATCGCAGAAGGTTTATTTTTCTACGGATGACAAGGATTTTGACAGGTTGATGAAATGGGTGGCTGTGCAGCCTGTATTCAGAAAGATATTCGGCTGTTCGTTCCTTCCAGATTTTGATTACGGCAGGGGCGGCCGCGGATGGAGAGATTTATGGCAGGATTTATTGACCATACTTTTAATACATCCAGACCAGGCGCGCGCCATGATTATAAATAATTTCGAAGGGGTGCGGCCAGACGGCTCCAACGCCACTATAATAGGCAAAAATCAGGCAGAGTTTATCCCTGACAGGAATAATATTTCCCGCACCTGGATGGATCATGGCCTTTGGCCGCTAGTGACTTTAAATCTTTACATCAATCAGTCAGGCGACAGGGATATATTGTTTGAAAAAGCCGGGTTTTTCGAAAGCGACAGGATAGATACCGTGCTAGAGCATATCCTGGCGGAGCACAGGAGGCCTTTTACAAAAATCGGGAAACACGGGAATTTTCTTCTGGAAGGCGCTGACTGGAACGACGGGCTTGATATGGCCAGGGAAAACGGGGAGAGCGTTGCGTTTACAGCCGCTTACGCTGGAAATCTTTTTGACCTGGCAAGCCTGCTAGAAAAAATAAATTATAAAAAAGAAATAATAAGCGACTTGCTCAGGAAGGCGGAAGGCCTGGCAAGCCATATAAGAAAAGATGAATGGTTGAAGGTTAAATCCGGCTATAGTTTTTTTAACGGATATTATGATAATCTGGGCCATAGGGTGGAGGGCGACCACAAAGATGGCGTGCGTATGACTCTCACCGGGCAGGTATTCCCAATAATGAGCGGAGTAGCAACTGATGAACAGGTAGATGAAATATACAGAAGCGCAAAACAATATTTATGGGACAAGAGGCTGAAGGGTTTCAGGCTGAACACTGATTTTAAAGAAATTCAGCCTAATCTTGGCAGGGCATTCGGGTTTAGTTATGGCGAAAAAGAAAACGGGGCGTTTTTCAGCCACATGAACGTGATGCTTGCGTATGCGCTTTATAAGAGGGGATTTGTCAGGGAAGGGCACGAGGTTATAAATTCCATAGGCAATATGTGCCTGAATACCGGCATCAGTAAGATTTATCCGGGCATCCCAGAGTACTTTAATTCCGAGGGCAGGGGCATGTATCATTATTTGACCGGCTCAGCCAGCTGGTTTTTATTTACCATGCTTACCCAGGTATTCGGGGTAAGAGGGGACATGGGCAGCCTCGCGATAGATCCGAAGCTGATGAAGTCGCAGTTCGGAAAATCCAAAAAAATTTCAGTCAATACGACTTTTGCTGGTAAAACTATACGGGTAAATTATTTCAATCCGGATAATCTCGATTACGGCGAGTATAAGATAGGCAATATCTCTATAAATGGCAAGGCCGTAAAAATATTACCTGTAAAAAGAGAAGAATTTTTCGGCCTGGCAGGGAAGGCTTTGAATATAATAGACGTTCAGTTAGTTTAACCTGCTGTTTTTTCCATGGGCTGGTTGCAGCACACCAGCTCTCCGCCGCCCGCCTTTGTGACAATCACTTCATTGCCGCAGACATTACACCTGTACTTTTCACCGATTTTTTTTACAGCCATAAACGCCTCCCAAATTTTGTGAAACAAAATTTTATCCCAGGTGCCCAGTTTTTAAAGGTGCCGGAGAAAGGAACTCTTTTTAATTCTCAAACCTTGTATATTATACTATAATATACCCATATCTTTTAAATTGAAAGGATAAAAAATGGCTACTGACATATATCCAAACAAGATGTCAATCATAGAGCATCTGGAAGAGTTGCGCAAGCGGATTATCGCGAGCCTAGTTTTTTTTGTACTGGCCGCTATTTTTTCTTTTACTTTTGTGAATAAAATATCTGATATCCTGAGATTACCGGCTTTAGGCATAATAGAAAATTTTATATTTACATCCCCTACGGAAGTTTTTACAACGTATCTGAGGCTTTCTATCCTGGCAGGTTTTATGATTTCCCTGCCTTTTATTTTATTCCAAATAGGGTTATTTTTAATGCCCGCGGTGCAGCAGGATCAAAGGGAGGCCATAGCAAGCTGGCTGATAATATCATTCCTGCTTTCAATACTGGGCATAATATTTTCTTACTTTCTGGCGCTGCCTTTTGCGCTTAAGTTTCTTATCAGTTTCGCGAACGGCGCGGCAGTGCCCATGATAAGCATAGATAAATATTTTTCATTTGCAGGGGCCTTGCTTTTGATAGGAGCCGGGATATTCCAGATACCGGTTATTATGGCGCTTTTGTCGTATATCGGAATATTGAATGCGGAATTTTTCAGGAAAAACAGAAAATACGCCATAGTGGCGATCTTTATAATAGCGGCAATTATTACGCCTACGCAGGATATCGTGAACATGCTGATATTTGCTATCCCTATGCTTGCGCTTTATGAAGCAGGCATACTGGCGTCACGGATAGTCAGGAGGAAGGTATGAAAGTAGAATCAATATTTGAACGACTTCCTAAGAAAAAAATTACAAGAAAAGGATTTTTAAAGCTATGCGGGATAGGCGCGGGAAGCCTTATGTTAAATAACGCCTTATTTAAATTCGCGTTTGGCAAAGAGGAAATTTCTACGGGAAGGACAGTTAAAAAAATAAAAGGCCTGCATGATCTGGTTGTGGCAAAAGGCGATGACCCTTATCTAATGACAATGAAAGCAATGGAAGCGATAGGAGGGATGGATAAATTTGTAAAGAAAAATAGCGTTGTGCTTATAAAGCCTAATATAGGGTGGGACCGTACTCCTGAACAGGCAGCCAATACAAACCCTCAGGTTGTCGGAGCGCTTGTGGATATGTGCTTTAACTCAGGCGCAAAAAGGGTAAATGTATTCGATAACCCCTGTAACGACCCAAAGCGCTGTTATAAAAATAGCGGCATAGAAAAGATTGCAAAGGAAAAAGGCGCTAATGTCTATTCTCCCGATGACTGGAACGTAGTGAAGGCAAGGTTTGATTACCAGAGTCCTATGGAAGGATGGCCTGTTTTCAGGGATGCCCTGGAATGCGACACATTTATAAATGTACCCGTGTTAAAGCATCACCGTCTCGCCGGCCTTACGCTGTCCATGAAAAATCTGATGGGGGTTTGTAGCGGCAATAGAGGGTTGATACACTTTGACATGGGGATAAAACTGGCGCATCTCACGGATTTCATAAAACCAGACCTTGCAGTAATAGACGCTTATAGGGTGCTTAAGAAAAACGGGCCAACAGGAGGAAATCTTGAAGATGTTGTAGATATGAAAACCCTGATAGTGGGCACGGACCCTGTATTGTGCGACTCGTACGCGTGCGTATTAATGGGGGTTGAACCTTTATCCGTGAGCTATGTGGATTACGCTGTCAAGCATGACCTGGGAAAAGGCGACTACGCTGAAATTGCCAAGGCGGACATATTGACTATTAAGGTTTAGGATGAAAAAATTAATTTTATTCAGAAGGCTTAGCCAGATATCTTTTCTGATGTTATTTATTTATCTTTTGTGGCTGACCCCGCACGCAGCCGCGTTTTTTAAAATAGACCCGCTGGTCTCGGTATTCAGCCTGTTTTCTTTGACGATGCTCGCCATGACCTTTATAATAGGAAGATTTTTTTGCGGATGGGTTTGCCCGCTCGGGACTATTATTGATGCATGCGGAATAAAAGCGAAAAACAGGGATATGGGCCTTTTCAGAAATATTAAGTATTTTATCCTGGGCCTTATTGTTGTTTTTGCGTTTATAGGTATTCAGATTGTATGGATTTTTGACCCGCTTGTTATCACAGCAAGGTTTATTTCTTTAAATTTTATACCGTCTTTTACCCTGGCCATGGACAAGGCGTTTATTTTTCTTATAAAGGGTCTTAATTTTTACACGCCGCTCTATGATTTTTACCGCATGCTGAAATTATCAATACTTGGGACAAAGATATTTTATTTCCCGCATTCATTTATCACTTTAAGTTTTTTTGTTATAATCTGCGGGCTTGCGCTTATAACAAAAAGATTCTGGTGCCGCATCCTTTGCCCGCTTGGAGCGATATACGCGCTTACCGCGAGGTTTTGTTTGTTGAGCAGGCATATTGATAAATGCATGCATTGTATGAGATGCAGCATCAACTGCCGTATGTCCGCTATAAAAGAAGACTCGGGCTATAGAAAAGAAGAGTGCATCCTTTGTATGGATTGTATATATGATTGCCCTGATCTGGCCACAAAATTTTCCTGGCCCATTAAAAATACCGCAAAGCGCTCCGGAAGCGAAGGTTCTATATCGCGCAAAGATTTTTTATTTTTGATAGCGTCCTCGTTTTTATTCTTAGGGTTTAAGGGAAGGGAAGGCTCTGCTAAAAAAAAGCTTATCAGGCCGCCTGGGGTTAAAAATGAGCATGAATTTTTAAATAAATGCATAAGGTGCGGTAATTGCATGAAGATCTGCCCGACCAACGGCCTGCAGCCTGCGATATTCGAATCAGGCCTCGCAGGCATATGGGCGCCTCATCTTGTGCCTGAGATAGGATATTGCGAATATAATTGTAATCTTTGCGGACAAGTTTGCCCCGCAGGCGCAATACCTAATTTAAGCTTGGCTCAAAAAAAGGAGCAAAAACTTGGCTCGGCGATTATTGATAAAAATATATGCCTCCCATTGTCGCAGAATAGAGAATGTATCGTGTGCGAAGAACATTGTCCCGTAGCCAGCAAAGCTATCAAGACCTATGAAGAAACGATTGCGGGAAAAAAGATTCGCAAGCCTTACGTGGATATTTCTTTATGCGTGGGATGCGGGATTTGCCAGAATAAGTGCCCCACGCGGCCTGAAAGAGCTATAAAGGTTTTACCTTAAGTCCGCCTGTCAGGCGGACTTAAGGTCTTGCCAGATAGAAATTTCTTCCATGCAGAGATAGATCGGAAGCTTTTTAGAATATTTTTTAAAGCTATTGAGCAGACTTTTATATATAGTGTATCTCAGGCCGTAAGGATACCTTAATTTATTATCATACCCCGCCAAAAGTTCCTCGTCCAGAATCTTGTTATCCGGAAAACGGTTTTCTATCAGTGGTTTTAATTCAGGCTTAAGCCTGAATGTGCCCATGCTTATCCACGCTATATCTTTGGGGTTTATTTTATTGAATAATAAGTCTATTACGCTTTGGTATTCTTTCTCCCATCCATTAAAATAAATCACAGGATCAAAATGAAACCCTACCTTGTAGCCTGCCTGGGCGCATTTTTCAGCTGAGTCCAGCCTCTCGCTCAAAGACGCTGTAAAAAATTCGTTTTTGTCTATTATGCCCTGAGGATTTAAAGACCAGGAGACTACGATATTTCCTGAATGCCTTGATTTTAAAATATTATATATATTCGCGCTTTTTGTTTTGAATTCAAAAGTAACATCCTCATGCTTATTAAAAAATTCTATTATATCTACAGAATATTCTGTTATATGGTCCAGCATCAGCGAGTCTGAAAATTCTCCTGTTCCGATGCGCATCTTTAGTTTTTTGTAGCGCCTGAATCTTTCGAAAAATTTATTGATATTCGCAGGGAATATAAGCCCGGGCGCATTGTTATATTCCTGGAGGTAGCAGTATGTGCAGTCAAATACGCAGCCGAAACCCAGGTTAAATATATGATATCCGCATCCGACTGCGCCTTTTGTGCATGGGCATTTTTTAAAGAAGTCATATTTTTCATTTGTGATAAAAACATTGTCGCGCCTTTTGTTGTAAGAGGACGGGCCTGATGTTTTATTGTCCCGGATAAAGTCTTTCAGCGAGGATATTTCCGTAAATTTCGCTTCAGGGAAAGATTTTCTGAAGTTGTTTTTAAGGCCGGATGAAGCAGCTGATTTTTCGATAAATATCCTGGCGGGGTTGAACTCCGAATCTCCGGGATTAAACTTATCGGCAGGTTTTATCGCTATCTTAGGCAGGTATGGCCTTATAGTCTTGTTATATTTGGAGGCGTACGGAAATCTTATTTTGATAAGCCTGTTTTTTAAAGATTCGAAATTATCGGAATAAACAGGACTGAGTATTTTTTCCGGGCTTATTTTGTCTCTTTTGGATATTTCGTAAACAAGCCGTTCGATTTCCTGTCTTTTGTTTACGCCGAAGCATGGAAAATAAGAGGCTATTTTATGAAGTTGCATATGGAATATATGCCTTCTTTAATAGAAGACGATAGCCTTACCCGGTCTTCATCGATGAGAGGGCTGTAAAAAGGTTTTTCGTTTATTATGTCAGAGATGTAGAAGATCGCCATGGCCTTAAGATTTTTCTGGGTGGCTGCCGAGAAGAAACCCGAACATTCCATATCCACCACCTGGATATTTTTTTCTGAAAACAAGCTCAGGTAGTCTTCTTCCAGCTTTAAAGAGCCCAGGGTCGCGCAGTTTACTTCCAGGACCGATGTGTTAGTTTTTAAAAATGATCTTAACAGGCCGTCGTCCGGATAAAATGTCTTAAATTTATGGTCTTGTAATAACAGGTCCGAGAAGCTTTCCATGGAATAGCATTCAATAGGCGCCACAAGGCTTCCTATATCAAGGTTTTCGCATGGTTTTACGAGGCCGCATGAGCCGAAAAGGATGAGGTTTTTACAATTTGTCTGGCTGAGATAGAGCGCCGCGTCTCCTGTGAACGCTGCGCCCATGAGCGTATTTATCAGAGTAAAAGAGGATGAATTGCCAGAAGAATACACCCTGCCTTTGGAAAATTTTTTTACGCCGAGGCATTCCAACGAACCTTTAGGTATCAGAGGCATCAGCACGCATGTATTTTTCACCTCGGATTCTTTTATGCCGAACAACGTTTCGAATTTTGTCATATTTTTACAAGGATATAGTCAGTATTGCCAAGTCCTTTTTTCCGCCCGTATTCAAATATTGTCTTATGCGTGTCCAGCAGGCCCGTTTCTTTGAATAGATCCTTATCGCTATTTACAAGATCGACCATTGCCTTATCTATGGCTAGGGGATCATGAGACGCGAGGATACCTATATTTTCAGAAAATATCAGCTCATTTTTAGTTGATATGCAGTCGCATTCCTTCGTGATGTCAAAGCCGAATGTTATAAAAAGTTTATTTTTAAACTTTGAAAGGATGAAATGCGCCGTATCTATCAGGCGCTTTGCGAATACATCGTGGTCTTCAGACCAGTTTATGAATACAGCGTCGAATTTGCACGCCGATAGGCATTCCCCGCACCCGATGCACTTTGTCTGGTCAATAACTGCATGTGACGCTTTATGTTTGTCGAACGGAGCTTTATTCGGCGAACGTAAAGTGTCACTAGATATGGCTTGGGCAGGGCATATCTTTATACAGCACCCGCAGCTGGTGCATTTTTTTTCAATCACGTGAGGCTTCAAGGATGAATGCTGGACTTGCTTAGAAGGCTTTGAAACCATGCCCATCGCGATATTTTTTATGGCGCCGGCGTAACCTGATAAAATATGGCCTGTAGCGTGCGATAACACCACAAGGCTGTCTAGGGAGCCTATAAAAGAAGGGATTTTTATTTTTTTAATATAATCAGAATCTATCGCGTGCTCTTTCCCGTCCTGGCCAAAGGCCCCGTCAGCTATTATAAAAGGCGCGCCTACTTTTGTGTAGCCGAATCCCTTGCTCTGCGCCAGGGCCAAATGGTCTATTGCATTCAGCCGCTCTCCTTTATATATAACGTTTGTGTCGAATAAAAAAGGCTTTGCCTTAAATTTTTTTATTTCGGATACTATTATCTTTACCAGCTCCGGGTGCACGTTATAAACACATTGACTGTCTCCGATGGTTAGTTTCAGAGGAATAAACTCGTCCTTTTTGTAATCGCTGAATGGATTTACCCTTTCGAGCAATTTCTGAAGCGCGTTGCGCCTTGCTTCCGGATCGGAGGGCTTAACCTCTATAAAAAATACTTCGCTTTTCATGGCTTTTCTCTTTATTATTCCTCAAACAACCAGAGAAACAACATTGTTGATTTTCTAGTTGTATTTGTTGGTGAAGTAACCGCGGAAGTTGTGAATGTATATATTATAATTCTTTTTTGCCTTTATTGCTTCTCTAATTATATCTTTTTTTATACTAGCCCAGAAGGAATCGTAAAAGGTCCTGTCTTTGAGCAGTTCCTCGTATCCCGGCCTTAGGGCGGGATAGATAGAGGATACCCCGGATATTATATCGTTTATATTGACGAGATTCATGTTTAAACCTTCAAATTCCACTGAATTTGATTTTGGAAAGCGGCTGAAGATGTCTTTGAAGTCAGATATCCAGGGCAGGATGGGCGAGAAATAAGGGATTACGGATATATCTTCATTCAGCATTTTGTTAATGGCTTTGATCCTTGGCTCGAACCCCGGACTTTTTGGCTCAAGTTTATTTTTAAGCTCAGGCGTAATGTTATTTATCGTAAAGTAGATTTTTTTACAAAAGCCCTGTTTCAGTAAATCCGCGTATTCCGCAACAGCAGGGGACCTTGTAAGTATATGGTAATATACTTTATGTTTATTCAGAATCTCCAGGATCTTTTTTGTAACCATATATTTTGTTTCGATCGGCTGGAAACAGTCTGTGGTGGAGCCTAAAAGCACGCATTTCGGTTTTTTCGCCAGCAGCTCTTTTTCCAATAAATCCGGAGCGTTTATTCTTATATCCACATATTTACCCCATTCGCCTTCGCGCTTAGCTATGACCTTGTTAGACCTTACGTAGCAGTAAAGGCAGGAATATTCGCATCCCATGAAGGGATTTATAACGTATTCGCCGAGGTCAATACCTGTAGGATTAAGTATCCTGGAGATTTTAACTTCTTTGTATTCGATCATATTTAGCTGTTCTAACCGTCCTGTTTTCCGAGCAGGAAGGTTGGAGCGGGAAGGTTTTTTTCTATAAGATTACCCAAAAAGGCGTTGGTGTATTTGAAGCCATGCGCTTTTATTTCCTTTATAAAAATATCCAGCCTTTTTAAGGCATTTTTCTCAGCGATTTTTCCAGCGCTTATGCCATCGTAATAAGTGAACGGGTTTACCTGTTCGATTTTCGGTATAAGAGGTTTATTTTTTATAATAAAGTCCAGGCTTTCCCCGAATTCCGCCTCTGTTTCCCCTGGGTAGCCTATTATAACGCTTACCCCGAAAAATAAACCAGCCTTATTTAATTTTTTAAAAAACCTCACAGCATCTTCCGGCGTAAAACCTTTATTCATATTTTTTAATGTCCTGCTGGAACCTGATTCCAGGCCTACGAACAGGTTATAGCACCCGCTTTTTTTCATTTTTTCCAATAGCGCCTGGTTCATGTCGTTACGCACTGCAATCTGCGCTTCCCAGTTGACAGACCGGAAGTTTTTGATTATCTTGGCGCAGAGCTCTTCGAGTTTTTTGAGATCGCCGTTTACAAGAGAGTCGTGGAATACGAAGCACTCTATTTTATTTTTTGATTTATGATATCGGATTTCTTCGATCACGTTTTTAACGCGCCTTACCCTGAATTTTTTATAAAGAAGCCTTTCAGAGCAAAACCTGCATTTTCTCACGCATCCCCTTGAAAACAGCATGGAGGCGCTGTTTTTACGCGGATACGAAGCCATATCAAGGCCTTTATAGACGGGGAAGGCTGTTTTATCCAAGTTAGTCATTTCTGAAAATAACGTTATTCTATTTTTCGCAGAAGGGTTTTTAATATAGCTCAGAAGCCCTTTCTCGCCTTCACCGACCACTGTAAAGTCAGCCGCGTCTTTAATCTTACGGGATTTTTTGAAATATTCTCTTGTCATCTCAGGCCCGCCGAATATTATTTTTATATCTTTATTCCTGGATTTGAGGAGTTTTGCAAATTTTAGCGTGCTGTGAATATTGCTTTTGAAACAAGAGAACCCTATTACTTCATACGCCAGCATTTTATCCACAAGAGATTTGAATTTTTCAGGATGGTTTTTCTGCATCAGCTCGAAAATGTTTTCTTCCAGAAATGTATTGCAGCTCACTAGCCACGATTTTTTAAGTTCGCCGGCACTAAGATTATAAAATATATTATTTATATCCAATATATCGCAGCCGATGTCATTATCCGTCAGGAATGCCTGTAGACAACCTATGCCTATAGGCGGCATCTTCGGCCAGAAGGGGGGCGACATTATAAGTAATATCTTTTTATATGGAGATGCAGAGGATGTTATGAATTTGACCAAAAAGGCTTGTTGTTATTTTCGCCGATTATTCTTAAAACGACGTCTACGACTTCCTTGTCGTATTTATTGCCCGCGTTGTCTCTTAACTCATGCAGCGTTACGTCCATGCCCAATGCCTGTCTGTAAGGCCTGTGCGATATCATGGCTTCCAGGACGTCGCATATAGCCAGTATTTTCGCTTCCGGTAAAATTTTATCAGCTGCCAGGCCTCTGGGATAGCCTTTCCCGTCCAGCCTCTCGTGATGCTGGTATATCGCCTCGGGCAGCTGCGAAGGGAATGAGTAAGGTATAAGCATGTCATAGCTTTGCTGTACATGTTCCTGCACCATTTTATATTCCAGGTCTGATAGCTTTCCGGGCTTATTGAGTATCTCAAGAGGTATCAGAATTTTACCTATATCGTGCAGTTCCGCGGACATCTTTAATTCCAGGATCCTGCTTTCTTCCCATCCGAGCTCTTTGGCTATTCTTTCGGCAATAAGAGAGACGCGCCTTGTGTGGCCGAATGTATACGGGTCTTTGGTCTCAAGTATTTTATCCAGGACCTTGAGGGAGTTTATTATCATGTCAAGGTTTGTGCGCTCGGTGTTGTCATAAGCTGTTATATCCCTTGTTACCCCCAGGGTGCCGATGACTTTGCCTTCTTTATTTTTTATCGGGATCTTTGTGGTGGTGACGCAGTTATGCGTGCCGTTAGGCAACAGCGTGCGCTCGATTTTACCTATAATAGGCCTGCCGGTCTTAAGCACATATATGTCGTCCTCGAACATCCTCTGCGCCTGGTCTTTGGGGAAGAAGTCGAAATCAGTCTTGCCTACGATGTCTTCAGGGGACAGATTAAAGCCTTCAGCGTAAAATTTGTTTACCCGGATGATCCTATTGTCGGCATCTTTAAAGTATATGGCGTCAGGGATATTGTCTAAAAGGTTCTGAAGGAGTTCTCTTTCAAGAGAAAGCGTGGATTTCAGATCCCTGTACGACTTGTGGCTTTTTTTATTTTTTCTTGGCGGCTTTTTAGTTTTCATATAAGAATCATAATATAGCATATAATTTACAAAAAATCAATGGTATGAGGTAAAATAAGAGATATGTTTAAAATCGGGAAGTTAAAATTAAGATCAAATCTCATACTTGCGCCTATGGCCGGGGTAAGCGATTTGCCTTTCAGGCTTTTAACCCGCAGGTTCGGATGCGAGCTTGGCTTTATAGAAATGATAAATGTCAGATCCTTAAGCTATAAAATGAAAAAGACCAAGAAAATGCTTTCTACGAGCGCTGAGGACAGGCCTCTAGGCATACAGATTATAGGCTGCGAAGAAGAATTTATATCCAGGGCGTTGAACGTGCTTGGCTCTTACGAATACGATATCCTGGATTTTAACGCAGCTTGTCCTGTGAAAAAAGTTGCAAGGCGCGGCGAAGGCGCTGCATTATTAAAAGACCCCGAGAAGCTGAATAAGCTTTTAAAACTTATTGTCAAAAATTCTACCAAGCCTGTTACTGTAAAAATACGCACAGGCTGGGACAGCTCTTCTATAAACGCAAAAGATGCGGCTCTTGCGAGCCAGGACGCAGGCGTAAGCGCTTTATTTATCCACGGAAGGAACAGGGAGCAAGGTTACAGCGGAGAAGTGGATTACGGCGCCATAAAGGATGTAAAAAAGGCCCTGAGCATACCCGTTATCGGAAGCGGGGATGTGTTTAGTCCGGAGTTGGCTAAAAGAATGCTGGATGAAACAGGATGCGATGGCCTTCTGGTGGCGCGCGGCGCGCTTGGGAATCCCTGGATCTTCGAGCAGATAAAGGCGTTCCTAAAAAATAAAAAGATAATAAAAAAACCAGGCATTGACGAGATAGCTGATATCATGATAGAGCATATGAATTCTTATATTGATTTCTATGACGAAGCTCATGGCGTAAGAAGGTTTCATAAATTTTTCGCGTGGTACACAAAGGGAGTGCCAAGTGTCAGGCCTTTCAGGGAAAAGGCTTTCCGCGCCAGGACAAAAGAAGAAATGCTGGAGATTATCCGGTCTTTTAGAAAATTGACCAATGTTTAGTATGGTGGTATAATAAACGAAATCAAAAAGGTCCTTTGTTTCGTCTGTAATACTTCTATCTGTCGCATTATTAGGCTTGCTCGGGATCAAATTTTGTTCCACAAAATTTTTTTGGGAGGATTTTATGCATTCTTACAAAGATTTAGGGCTGGTTAACACAAGGGATATGTTTAAAAAGGCAATGGCTGGCAAATACGCTATTCCAGCCTATAATTTTAATAACATGGAGCAGCTCCAGGCAATAGTCACCGCCTGCATAGAGACGAAGTCTCCTGTTATTCTACAAGTTTCTTCAGGCGCCAGGAAATACGCAAACCAGATCTTGCTGAGGCACATGGCAATGGGCTCTATGGAAATAATAAAATCAGCCGGCTCCAACATCCCTGTGGCGCTTCACCTGGACCACGGAGATACTTACGAACTCTGCGTTTCTTGCATAGAGTCAGGATTTTCTTCTGTCATGATAGACGGCTCAGCGCATACGTACGAAGACAATGTGGTCCTTACTAAAAAAGTAGTTGAATATGCGCATAGATACGACGTTACAGTGGAAGGCGAGCTCGGAGTATTGGCGGGGATAGAAGACGAAGTCAGCCATGAAGCCAGCCATTACACTCATCCCGAAGAGGTGGAGGACTTTGTAAAGAAAACAGGCGTTGACAGCCTTGCGATCTCCATAGGCACTTCCCACGGCGCGTATAAATTTAAATTAAAACCAGGAGAAAGCGTTCCGCCTCTGAGATTTGATATATTGGAAGAGGTTGAGAAAAGAATACCTAGTTTTCCGATAGTCCTGCACGGCGCGAGTTCCGTCACAAAAGAATACGTAGACCTTATAAATAAATACGGCGGAAAGCTTGAAAATACAGCTGGAGTTCCCGAAGAACAGTTGAGAAAAGCCACCACATCCGCTGTCTGTAAAATAAATATTGATTCAGACGGCCGCTTGGCAATGACAGCCAAGATAAGAGAGGTATTTGCCTTAAATCCCAAAGAATTTGACCCGCGTAAATACTTGGGCCCTGCGAGGGATGAACTTGTAAAAATGTATAAACACAAAAACGAGCATGTCCTGGGCTCCGCAGGCAAGGCATAATTCTCGACTTTGCTCGAACAATATTTTTCGAACGACCCGCCAATAGTTCTCTGGCGGGGAGTTAAGAAGTTATCTTTTGAAATGATACAAAAAATAGCTCTCATAGCAAGTATTATGTTGCCTCTCTGGAATATCCCTCTTATAGTGAGGATTATAAAACGCCGCTCATCCAAGGACCTCAGTATTCCATGGGCGCTGGGCGTATGGTTTTGCTTCCTGGCGATGTTTCCAGCCGGCATACAAAGCCCTGATGTAGTCTATAAGACGTTTACCTATATAAATTTTTTCTTTTTTACGCTTGTAATGGTTTTTACGGTCCTATTCCATAAGCAATAAGTGAAAATCATACCCATATTTATTCCACACGCCGGCTGTTCATACAGGTGCATTTACTGTGATCAGCATAAAATATCAGGCGCGGATAAATTGCCTTCCACAGAAGAAATAAAGTCCTCTATAGAAAGAAATCTTGGCACTATTTCCCGTAACGAAAGAACAGAGCTTGCCTTTTTTGGCGGCACGTTTACGCTTATGCCTGAATCTCTTCAGCAGAGATATCTCGAAGCGGTTTACCCTTACGTAAAAAGCAAAAAAATACAAGGATTGAGGATGTCTACTCATCCTGAAGCCATTTCCGAAAAATCAATGAAGTTGTTTAAAAAAATGGGGGGTTGCCTGGTAGAGCTGGGGGTGCAATCGCTTGATGCGGAAGTTTTAAAAAAATCCAGGAGAGCGATGGATTTTAAAATAATCAGAAATGCCTCCCGCATTATAAAAAAATCAGGCCTTGACCTGGGAGTCCAGGTGATGCTTGGGTTGCCAGGGGATACGCTTGAAAAATCAATAAGAACAGCTGAAAAGCTTATAGAATTAGAGCCGAAGACAGCCCGCATTTATCCTGCTATTGTTTTAAAAGGCACAGGGCTTGGAGATTTATTTAAAAAAGGCAGGTACAAGCCATTATCGTTGGAGGATGCGATAGAGTGGTCTGCCTGCGTTTCAGATATTTTTGAAAAAGGGGCTGTGAAAGTAATACGCATAGGTCTCCATCCTTCAGAGTGCTTGAACTCAAAGAAAATAATCCTCGCGGGGCCATATCATGCGAGCTTTGGAGAGATGGCGCGCGCAAGACAGATGCGCAATAGGATAAGAGATATTTTGGGCGCTAAAAAAATACCTAATCGCAAAATAATAGAAATACGCGCGCCTAAAAATATGTTTAATCTAATATCCGGGCACAGGGGATTAGAAAAAAAATATTTAGAAAAATATTATGGAGCACCTGTCCACCTACGGGGTGAGCCATCTGGCTCACCCCGTAGGTGGACAATGGTAAGGGTTAAAGACATAAGAAAATCCATTGCCATTATTGATCCAAGGATGCCCAGTAAGGCGAAAATAAGATTAAAGAAGATGGGATATTATATAACAGAAGCCCCTATGCATCCAAAATTAGCAAAGCCTGTAAGGGGCCATCCTGATATGATGTTATTTTCTTACGGTAAAAAAATTATTTACGAGCCGCATTTGGAAAAAATAGCAGGGCTTTTAAAAGATAACGGCTATGAATGCATTAAAGGTGAATACATCAAATCTTCCGCCTATCCCGCGGATATTATTTACGACGCATGCAGCCTTGGAAAATCCATAATCCGCTATGACGGGAAAATCGAAAAGCATATAGAAAGGCTAAGCGCGAAATTTATAAAAGTAAAACAGGGATACGCGAAATGTTCCATTGCGCCTGTGGATGGAGAGAGTATTATTACATCCGATAAGTCTATAAATGATGTCTGGGGTAAAAACAGCCTGCTTGTAACCCCCGGGCATATAAAATTACCCGGCTACGATACTGGTTTTATAGGCGGCGCATCAGGAGTCCATAAAGATAAAGTATTTTTTACAGGAGTGTTAAAAAGTCATCCTGACGGCTACGCGATAAGAGATTTTATAAAAAAGAGAGACAAGAAAGCAGTGGAATTATGCGATGGGATGCTTCGCGATGTAGGGAGTATTTTATTTTTTGACCAATATCCGACTCCGTGAGTCGCCCTGTACGGCGATTCACGGAGTCGGATAGGCTATATACTAGCACATTACGATCTTTGCAGGCTTAAAGCCGTTGAAGTTTGGCACAGCGCTTGCACATGAATAAGCGCCTATATTTTTCACGTAGACTACATTGCCCACATCAAGCTCAGAAAGGTCTTCGCTTAAGGAAATCGTATCAAATGAATCGCACGTAGGCCCAGCCAGGGTGCTTAAGAATCTTTGGCCTCTTTTTAAGGTCTTGAATTCATATTTACAATGATCAAATACTATGCCGGAAAAATCTCCATATAGCCCGTCGTTGAGGTAGTAATAGTTTTTATTATTTCTAAAAGCCCTCCCTATTACCTGTGTTACGAGTATTCCGGCAGGGCCTGCAAAAAATCTGCCAGGCTCAGCGATGAACTTCACGTTTTTGTCAAAGAGTCTCTGCAATTTTTTCCTTATTTGGCTTGCCATGCGCTCAAATGTAAGATGGTTGTCAGCGTCAAAATGTTTTATAGGGAATCCGCCGCCTATATCCAGTATGTTCAAAAATATCCCTGATTGTTTCGCTTCGTTGAATATCACGGAAGACACCTCAAGGGCCTGTAAATAATTTTCGGAGTTAGTGCATTGCGATCCGACATGAAAACTTACGCCCATGGGCTTCAGCCCCAAAGACCTTGCTTTTTTCAGCAGGGATATCGATTGCTCCGGATCAGCCCCGAATTTAAGAGAGAGCTCTACGATACTGCCGATATTTGCCACCTTGATCCTTATGATGACTTTTGCGCCCGGGCAGGCCTTCGCTATTTTGTATAATTCCGACTCATTGTCAAAGGTCATGAGCTTTACTTTTTTCTTGCAGGCGGATCGCATATCTTCGTGGGATTTTATAGTATTGGCGAAAATTATTTTGTCATGGCTTGCTCCGAGTTCCAGGACAACATTCATCTCGTTGGCGCTTGCTACGTCGAAGCCAGCGCCTAATTCAATAAACTTTTTAATTATTCCGGGATAAGGATTTGCTTTGATAGCGTAGTAAGGCGTGACTTCAGGCAGGGCTTTACGGAAAGCCCTGAATTGCCTCTCAAGCACGTCTTCCTGTATCAGCATAAGAGGAGATGAGTGTTTTTTCAGCATTCTACGTATCAGATTTTCTATGCCGCCGGATTTATTTTTCATGGCTAAGGTATTAAAAATGTCGTGAACTGCCAAACATCTTTAAGCTTTGGTTTTTCAAGGCCAAGCGTCCTGAAAGTATTATCATAGTTCTTTAACGGAGTCCAGTCAACTGGTTTTGAAACAAAGGGCCCGAGGTACGGCCTTGAAATTTTCATTATGTCTTCGTGCGGCAGGTCGTCAGGGAGATTAAAGCCTTTATTCGGATTTTCAATCATCCATCCGGCAGCAGCCACTACTGATATTGCGACCTGTAGCGTGGTTGCGTTCTGATGAGGCACGAGTTTTCTCGCCTCTTCGATGTCCAGAAGGCTTCCTATCCACCATGAATTAAAATCATGGCCCATAAGCAAGACCCCTAACCTGTCTTCTCCTTTTATGATCTCGTCATTCATTATCCTTTGTTTTTCTTGAAGGTTGTAACGCCTCATCTCGAGCTCATGCAGGGAGATTATAGCAGCGTCTGCAGGGCAATACGCGTAATGGACAGTAGGCCGGTAAACAGCTTTTCCTTTATTATTCCATACCGTGAGCCTGTCAGATATCCCAAACGCTTCGCCGTGGCGGATGACCATTCCCACTATCTCGCAATCAGGCACCCACGAACGCACCCAGGTGTTTACGCCCATGCTTTTCAGACAAATCTGATTTTTAGGGCCAGACTTGTGAAAACAGGCCTTCTCGGGGATATTTTTTTCATGAGTTCCCCAGCCCATCTCCGCAGGGGCTATGCCTTCCTCAAAAAATCCTTCGATGCTCCAGGTGTTGACAAATTCATCAACCTCTTTCGGTTTATCGGTAATCTGCGTATCGCGTTCGCTTATGTGTATGACTTTGACCCCGGCATTTCTCGCGAGTTCAGGATAATTTTTGTTATTCAGCGCGTCTTTTAATGCTTTTACGCGTTTATCTTTCGATTTGTCCGAAATAATTTTTTTGGCAATATCTTCTAAGGCGATTTTTGTGAAATGAGACACAAGCCCGGGGTTTGCCCCGTGGTCTACGACAGCTGTGGCGCCATTGTTGTCGCCCCATTTTTTAACGAGCTTGCGTATTTCCATCTGCCTGACATAAAGGGTCAGGTTTCTCGGGTCTTTGGCGTCTATTGAGTAAGGATCCCAGACCTCGACGGACGTATTTACGTATAGCACCTTATTATCCCTGCACCACTGAAGCATTTCTATACAGTCTATATTCCACGCCAGATCAATTATGAGATCGCCCGGGCCTGCGTATTTTTTTAGAAGATTCGGATAGTTTTCGCGGGTAATGCGGTCAATCACGTAACGTACGCCTCTATCCAGGCTGTCCTTTACGCGGGGCCTGTTATCCGTAAAATCCATTATGGTGATATTTTCCGGCGGGGCATCTATAATTTTTAATACGAGCGGTATTGCGCATTGCGAAACAGAACCACACCCTATTACAAGAATTTTTCCTGCGAACTTCATCGCGCCTCCCAAAGCTTTAAAAAATCGATAGGTTTATTTTATCAAAAATATTTTTTTAATCAAACAAAATTTTACAACGTTTGACTTAAATTTAAAATTGTTGTAAACTGTTAATCATAAGTCATGATGAAATTCAAAAATAAAATCTTAATGGTAGGCTATGGTTCAGTGGGAAGATGCACCCTGCCGATTCTCCTGAAGCATATCGATATCCCTTACAAAAATGTTACTGTCATAGACTTTGCGGATAAACACGAAGAGATAATGCCGTGGGTCAATAAAGGCGTAAAGTATTTTCAGGAAAAAATTACCCCAGTAAACATAGCCAGGACCCTCTCTAAGCATGTTGCTTCGGGCGGGCTTATCGTAGATCTTTCGTGGAATGTGGATTCTGTGAGCATGCTAAGCTGGTGCCATGACAATAAAGTTCTTTATGTCAACACCTCGGTTGAAGAATGGGATCCTTACGCCAATATCGAAAAGAAGACGCCTTTTGAAAAATCCCTTTATTACAAGCAGATGGAGATCTGGAGGCTTATCTCCAGATGGAACACTGATCAGAAAACTACCACAGCTGTGCTGGATCATGGCGCGAACCCGGGGCTTATTTCGCATTTTACGAAAAAAGGTATTGTGGATATAGCCTGCAGGGTTTTGAAAGACAAAGTTGTGCTGAAAAAAGACGAGAGAATTATTGAGAGGTTTCTGAAAGAGGATAAATTTCCTGAACTTAGCGCAAAGCTCGGGATAAAGGTCATACATTGCAGCGAGCGCGATACGCAGATTACCGATAAACCGAAAGAGGTTGATGAATTTGTAGGGACATGGAGCATAGAGGGGCTTAGAGAAGAGGCGACTTCTCCGGCTGAAATAGGATGGGGGACTCACGAGAATGAATTGCCGGATCTGGCTAATGTTCCGGAAGTTGGCCCGAGGAACCAGATATTTCTTTCTCGTATGGGGATGAATACATGGGTGAGGTCATGGGTGCCTCACTGCGAGATAGTAGGCATGGTTGTAAGGCACGCCGAGGCGTTTACAATTTCAGACAGGCTTACTATATGGAGGAAAGGGAGGGCTATCTACAGGCCTACCGTTCATTACGCGTATATGCCATCCAACGATACCATGTCGTCTATTCATGAGCTTAGGTGCAGGAATTACGAATTACAGCCGAAGACAAGGATTATGAATGATGAGATAATTAATGGCTCGGATACGCTGGGCGCGCTTATCATGGGCCATCGTTACAACTCCTGGTGGACAGGAAGCATTTTGACTATAAACGACTCCAGAAAGCTGGTAAAGCATCAGAACGCAACTACTATGCAGGTTGCAATAGGGGTTGTGTCAGGGATTATGTGGGCTATAGAAAATCCTGATCAGGGAGTGCTTGAGCCGGACGAACTTCCTTACGAATACATACTTAAGATCGCAAAGCCATATCTTGGAAAATTTATTTCAGAGCCTTCGGACTGGACGCCTTTTAAAAACTATCAGGTATTTTTCAAAGAAAATCCTGACGCGTACCTTGACAATAAAAACCCGTGGGCCTTCAAAAACTTCCTTTTTAAGCCATGAGTATTATATTAGCGTCCAGCTCAAAAAGAAGACGGGAGATACTTGCTTCGTGCGGCATCAGGCATAAGGTGGTTGCGAGTAACGCCGTAGAATATATGACTGTGAGTAAGTTGCCTGAGCAGGTTGCTATGATAAACGCCCGCATAAAGGCTGAAACAGTCGCTAAAAGGTTTAAATCCGGGTATGTGATAGGCGCGGATACAGTGGTGTTATTAGGCGGTAAAGTAATCGGTAAGCCTGAAAACGCGAGCCACGCTAAAAAAATGTTGAAAGAAATGTCAGGCAAGACTATAGCGGTCTATACAGGCCTCTGCTTAGTAGACGTTAAAAAAGAAAACTTGATTTCAGATTATGAAAAATCCCTGGTGACTGTAAAAAAGCTTAAGAACAGAGAAATCCCGGAATATTTTAAATTGCTTGGGCCATACGACAAGGCGGGCGGATTCTCAATAGAAGGTGCAGGCTCGTTTATCTTTGATGACATACAAGGCTCTTATTTTAATGTGCTAGGCCTCCCCATGGCTAAACTAAAAGAGATGTTTAAAAAATTAGGCGTCAGTATTCTAAAAGAAATCAGGGCGTGATGTTTGACGTAATAGTTATAGGCGCTGGCCCTGCCGGAATGATGGCAGCTGGCCGCTCAGCAGAACTCGGCAATAAGACCCTCCTCTTGGAAAAAACAGATTCCTCAGGCAAAAAACTCCTATTATCAGGAAACACCAGATGCAATATTACAAATAGCTGCGAAAACTTGGAAGATTTTATAAATAATTTTTCAGAATCCGGAAAATTTCTGCGAAACGTATTCAGCGTATTTTTCAATAAGGAGCTTTTGAGGTTTTTCAGGAAAAGAGGCCTTGATTTTAAGGTAGAGAACAATGGAAAGGTTTTTCCGGTAACAGACAGGGCAGGGGATGTACTTCGCATACTCGTAAAATATGTCAAAGATTCAGGGTGTCAGATCTTATACAGAAAAGAGGTTTCGGATATAATAAAACAGGGCGATGTTTTTGAGATCCCAACGAAAGATAATTCCGCATACAACGCAAAGAAAATAATCCTCGCAACGGGTGGTTTATCTTATCCCCAGACAGGCTCAACGGGTTTTGGTTTTCATATAGCAAAAAAATTAGGCCACACTGTTATAAAACCAAAGCCCGGCCTTACGGGAATTATATTAAAGAATAATTTTTTAAAAGAGTGGCAGGGCGTGTCGTTTGAAGACGCCGAGATCAGCGTTTACGCCGATGACAGACTTATTCATAAAGACAGAGGGGAGATGATATTTACGCATTTCGGAATATCGGGCCCGGTCATGCTTCACATGAGCCATATAGTGTACGATACGCTGGATTCCGGAAAAGAAGTTTTTCTCTCGATAGATTTTAAGCCAAACCTGAATCATCATGAACTGGGGTTAGCTTTTCAGGAGGAATTCAAAAATAACCCAGCCAAGAAAATAAGCAATGCCCTTAAGGAGTTCGTTCCCGCCAGGCTTGTAAAAAGGATCTTAGAAGCTGTGCCTGTGGAAAAAGATAAAAGATTGGCCCAGGTTTCAAAAGAGGAAAAAAGCGTTATTTTAGAAAAATTAAAAGGCTTTAAGCTGATTGTGGAGGCTGTGAAGCCGATACGGGAGGCAATGGTTACCTGCGGCGGGATATCAGTGAAAGAAATAGACCCTAAAACCATGGAATCCAAGATTGTAAAAGGCCTTTATTTCGCAGGCGAAGTCATTGATATAGACGGCAGGACTGGCGGATATAATCTGCAGGCGGCTTTTTCAACAGGCTGGGCCGCCGGAGGCGGTTAATCCGCAAGCGTATGCTTCCTTAATTTTTTTACGGCAGCCTTACCTATAATTTTTTCAACTATTGTAAAAGCGAATTCCATCGCAGTGCCTGGCCCCTGGCTTGTTATAATATTTCCGTCCGCTACAACAGCTTTGTTTTTGTATTTTACGCACTTAGCGAAATCGATCTGGTTTCCGGGATAACACGTGGCTGCCTTATTGTCCAACAGGCCTATCGGCGCCATGACCACGCTAGGAGCTGCGCATATGCCTGCAATTAAAACCCCTTTGGCGTTCATGTTTTTAATAAAATCGTTTACCTCGCTTGAATTATGAAGATGGAGCGCCCCGGGCATCCCTCCCGGGAGAATTACAGCGTCAAAATCATCCCCTGCGTCGCTTAATTTTTTATCCGCGGCTATTGTTATCCCGTGCGAGCCAGCGACACTGATACTGTCAAGTCCGGCAACGGTGACAGCGATCCCCGCTCTTCTTAAGATGTCTATCGCGATTACCGCTTCTATTTCTTCAAAACCTGTCGCAATTAATATAATGGCTTTTTTCGACATATTTGCCTCCTAGTATGTTATAATAGAAAGTATGAAAAAATTCAAGTATATTTACGGGCCCGTATATTCCTGGAGACTCGGAAGGTCTTTGGGTGTGGATCCCTTATCGCAGACAGATAAGATCTGCACGTTTGACTGCTCCTATTGCCAGATAGGGGAGACCAAGCTTTTTAATTCCGGAAGAAAAGTTTTTATTTCTACAGAAGCTGTCGCTAAGGAAATCGCAGCCCTGCCTAAAAACGCAAAGATGGACTATATTACCTTTTCAGGGAACGGAGAGCCTACCCTGGCCAGGAATCTGGGCGACATGATAAAGCGCATCAGAAAAATAAGAAAAGAAAAGATTGCCGTTATAACCAACGCGTCCTTGATAAATAAAAGCGACGTGCAAGATGACCTTTTGCTGGCGGACTTCGTCCTGCTGAAGCTCGACGCCAACGCAGAAGACCTTTTCAGGGAGATCAACAGGCCTGACCCGGGCATAAGATTCGGAGATGTGGTAAAAGGCATAAAAAGATTCAGCGAAATCTACAAAGGAAGACTTGCGCTTCAGATTATGTTTGTCGGGAAAAATAAGACTTACGCAAAAGAGATAGTCAAGATGGCGCAAAAGCTCGGCATAAAAGAAGTCCAGATAAACACGCCTTTGAGGGAATGCGCCGAAAAGTCTCTTCCAAAGCCTGAGATGGATATTATAAGGAGATACTTTAAGGGCATGTCCGTGAACTATGTCTATTGGGCCAAGAAAAAACCAGTAAAGGCCATGGATAAAGAGGATGCTGATAGAAGGCATGGCAAGGATAAGAGATAATATTCGGGATATATTAACCAGTCTTCCTGGCCACGTAGAGCTTGTAGCCGCAACTAAATCCAGGAGCGTAGAAGAGATTTTAGAGGCGATAGAGGGCGGCGTAAAAATAGTAGGCGAAAATTATACGCGGGAGGCGGAAGAAAAGTTCAGGGCAATAGGCTCAAAAGTAAAATGGCATTTTATAGGCCATCTCCAGAAGAATAAAGTCAAAAAGGCGGTCAGGATTTTTGACATGATAGAGACAATTGATTCGGTTGAGATAGCTGCGGCGATAGATAAGGCTTGCGCTGAGATAAAAAAAGTAATGCCTGTATTAATAGAAGTCAATTCGGGAAAAGAAGAAAATAAATCAGGCGTCCTGCCGGAAGACACAGAAAACCTCATAAAAGATATGTCAGGATTTAAAAATATAAAACCCGTAGGCCTCATGACAATGGGCCCTTTTTTTGAAAACCCGGAAGATTACAGGCAGTATTTCAAAGCCGCTAGGCAGCTTTTCGATAGAATAAAGATAAACTACGACATAAAATACCTTTCCATGGGCATGAGCGATTCCTACCATATTGCTATTCAGGAAGGCGCAAGCCTTGTCAGGATAGGCGCAGGCATATTCGGCCCGAGAATTCAATAGTATAAAAATTTAGTAGACAGCTGCACCTGGTATGCTAAACTGTTATGAGCATACGTTCATAACTAAGGGGGCTACTTTTTGAGGCCTAAAAAGACGAGATGGGTAAAATGCGTTCCCGGGGAAAGATGTTTCAGGCCGTCATGCAAGCCCCTGAAAAGATTGAAAGGTGTTCATGTGACTCTTGATGAATTTGAGGCGGTCAGGCTTGCCTGCCTGGAAGAATTGAAGCATGTTGATGCCGCGAAACTGATGAAGATATCCAGGCCTACGTTCTCCAGGATTTTAAGTTCAGCGCATAAAAAGATAGCGGACGCCCTGGTGAGTATCAAGGCTATACATATTGAAGGGGGCTGTTGCAGGGTAGGAAGCGGAAAAAATACATAAGGCCATGACTGTATAAAAAAAGGAGGGGATTCATGAAGGACAATAATAACGCAAAAAAAAGCAGTAAGAAATCTTTCTTCGCGATATTATTCGATAAGTTAGATAAGAAAATAGAAGAAAAGGCAAAGAACAGCAAGAGCTGCTGTAATAATAGTAAGCCTGGGGATAAATCATGCTGCAGTTGATTATTGATTGGTTGACGTACTCTGTTTTAAAGCTTGATTCTGGTTCTAAGTTGGGATTGAGTGTAAACTTTTTTATTTACGATTCTGTTAAGATCATGCTGCTTTTGTTCGCGTTGATAGCAATGATAGGATTTTTGAGGAGTTTTATTTCGCAGCGGAAAATCAAAGCCTGGATCGCCGGAACCAGGGGCTGGGGCAACTTCTTTGCGTCGCTTTTCGGGGCAATTACGCCATTTTGCTCATGTTCTTCAATACCGATTTTTATAAGTTTTCTTAAAGCCGGGATACCACTGGGCGTAACCTTTTCGTTTCTTATTACGTCTCCGCTGGTTAACGAATATCTGGTAGTTTTAATGCTAGGGTTTTTCGGCTGGAAGATTACGCTGGCTTATGTAATAAGCGGTATGGCCATCGGTATTATTTCAGGGGTTATCCTTGGCAGGATGAAATTGGAAAAATATCTTGAAAAAGACATTGCAGCTGAAAATTCGCAGGATATATCAGAGATAAAATATAAAGGTATCAGGCAGAGGGTGCTTTTCGGGGTTCAGGAATCGATCAGCATCGTGCGCAAACTCTGGATCTGGATATTGATCGGAGTTGGGCTTGGAGCCCTGATTCATAATTATGTCCCGCAGGAAGCGGTCCAGGCGATAATTAGCAAGGCAGGCATATTTTCCGTACCTATCGCTGCGCTTCTAGGCGTTCCCATGTATGGGAGCTGCGCTGCGATCTTACCTATCGCGATTGTTTTGTTCCAAAAGGGTTTTCCTCTTGGCACTGCCTTGTCGTTTATGATGGCTGTAGCGGCGCTAAGCTTGCCTGAGGCAATCATGTTAAGAAGGGCGATGAAGCTGAAATTAATAGCGATTTTTTTCAGCGTAACAACTTTGGCTATTATTCTTATAGGGTATCTATTTAACGCGTTGCAAAAAATATTGAGTTAAGAAAGAATAAAGATATTTCTCCTAAACCAGTCTGAAATTTGGTATAATAAATAATACTATGGACTACGATGTCATTATTATAGGCGGAGGGCCGGCAGGCCTTACCGCCGGGATATACACTTCAAGGGCAGGGCTGAATACGCTCCTTATAGAGAGCTATTCCGTAGCGTGCCAGGCTGTTACCACAGACCAGATTGAAAATTACCCGGGATTTCCCGATGGTGTCAATGGATTTGAATTGATAGAGAAGTTTAAGAAGCAGGCTGAAAAATTCGGAACGGAATTTATTATAAACGAGGTAAAGGGCATCAAAGAAAATAGGCCCTTCTGGCTGATAGAGACAGATGATAAAACTTATTCCGGCAGGGCCGTGATTATCGCGAGCGGGGCAAGGCCTAAGCGATTAGGGGTGCCAGGCGAGGATAAATTTAGAGGCAAGGGCGTATCGTACTGCGCTACCTGCGACGGCGCATTATTTAAAAATAAAGAAGTGGTGGTAGCGGGCGGAGGCGATACCGCGCTTGAGGAAGCGATTTTTCTAACGAGATTTGCGAAAAAAGTCACTGTTATACATAGAAGAAACGCTTTGCGCGGGACAAAGATCTTGCAGGAAAGGGCGTTTAACAATAAAAAAATAGAATTTGTATGGGATGCGATTATCTCTGAGATTACAGGCCCTGCCAAGGTTGCGTCTGTAAAAGTAAAAAATGTAAAAACCGGCGTAGAAACAGAAGTTTTATGCGATGGCGTTTTTATATTTGTAGGGTATGCTCCAAATACCGGTTTTTTGAAGGATGCGCTGCCGCTGGACGAAAGCGGATATATAATTACAGACGATAATTGCCTAACTCTAAAACCAGGCGTATTTGCGTGCGGCGACTGCCGCAAAAAGCTGCTAAGGCAGGTGGTAACTGCCTGTGGAGACGGAGCTACTGCGGCGTTTGCCTGCCAGCACTTTCTCGGAAAAGGATAATATGAAAGTTTGGGCTTGGGCAATAGGGAGCGTTATTGTAATAAGCCTGATTTCTCTTATAGGCGTAGCCACGCTTTCGCTGAATAAGACAAGGCTCAGGGCGATGCTCTTATTTATGGTGAGTTTTGCAGTGGGCGGATTATTCGGCGACGCTTTTATACACCTTCTGCCTCAGTCATTTGAAGCCCTGGGAATAAATATTAAAACCTCGCTATATGTCCTGTTAGGTTTTTTTATTTTTTTTATCCTTGAAAAATTCATACGCTGGAGGCATTGCCATGTACCTACTTCCAAAGAACATGTCCATCCCGTAGTCATGCTGAATGTAATAGGAGACGGCGTGCATAATATGCTGGATGGTATGATAGTGGCAGGCAGTTTTGCCGTGTCTGTTCCAATGGGCATTGCAACCACCCTTGCCGTAATACTTCATGAGATCCCGCAGGAGATAGGAGATTTCGGAATACTGGTTTATAGCGGCTTGTCTATAAAAAAGGCGTTATTTTTAAATTTTATTTCAGCGCTTACAGCTGTAGTCGGCGCAATAATAGCCCTTACCCTGGAATCCAGGATGAAAGGCTTCGCTACATATCTATTGCCTGTAACAGCAGGCGGGTTTTTATATATAGGCGGGTCTGATTTAATACCCGAACTTCACAAGGAAGACCACGTAAAGATTTCCACGTCGTTAATGCAGCTTGTCGCAATCATGTTGGGTATCGGCATAATGGCTTTATTGGTTTTCGTTGGATAAAAGAAAGGGGTGCAGGATGAAGAAAATATTTTTTATGCTTCTCGCGGCAGTAGTCTGTATATCTTTTTTATCCGTATCTTTTGCCAGAGATACGGGAGAGAGAAAATCGGATAAAAAAGATGACATGAATTGTCCGATGTGCCATATGGTGAAGATGATGAACGACAAAAAACTCCTGGCGACCCAGGATGGCGGGGTAGTGTTGATGATAGGCAGCAGGCTCATAAAATATGACGCGCAATTGAATATTGTAAAGGAAACCGAAGTGAAGATAGACATGGAAGCGATGAAGAATGCGATGGAAGAGATG
This sequence comes from Candidatus Omnitrophota bacterium, assembly GCA_030649895.1. Lineage (GTDB taxonomy): Bacteria > Omnitrophota > Gorgyraeia > Gorgyraeales > Gorgyraeaceae > UBA10183. Next base: position 38,627 of record JAUSEX010000030.1, on the reverse strand, counting down.
AAAAAGAATTGCCCTGTGCGCAGCAAAAAATGTCTTACGGATAAAGGTGAGAAGAAATAGGGGGTAATGTGCCTAGTAAGATAATAGCTTTATTGATATTTATTGCCTGTTACATGCTTTTTATATTTTTGCCTAAGAAGAGGACTGTTATAGCTGTTCTTGGAGCTGTATTGCTTATTGTCTTGCAGTCGATTTCTCTGAAGCAGGCTTTTTACGCGATAAACTGGAACGTAATGGGAATATTTGTAGGAACGCTGGTGGTTGCCGACATCTTTATGGAAAGCAGGGTACCCGCGTATATTGCGGAGATAATAGTAGATAAGGCGAAAAATACTGCCTGGTCGATATTATTAATATGCGCCATGACCGGGTTTATATCGGCATTCGTGGAAAACGTAGCCACTGTTTTGATAGTTGCGCCCATTGCTATAGCGCTGGCAAAAAAAATAAAGATAAACCCTATGAATATGATGATAGCCATAGCTATCTCAAGCAACCTGCAGGGCACAGCTACATTGATAGGAGATCCACCCAGCATGCTTCTGGGCGGTTTTGCGAAGATGAGCTTTATGGATTTTTTCTTCTATAAAGGCAGGCCCAGCATATTTTTTGCCGTTGAGTTAGCGGCCATTGCTTCGTTTTTTATTTTATATTATATATTCAGGGGCCACAAAGAAAAAGTGGAAATAGCGCCTGTTGAAAAGGTAAAATCTTGGGTGCCTACAATCCTTTTGGTAAGCCTTATTCTTTTATTGGCGTTGTCTTCTTTTTTTGATACAGGTTTTTCATACATGGCAGGGATAATCTGCGTGGTATTCGGCGTTATTTCTATAGCCTGGGAAAAATTAATAAACAAGGGCTCAGCTGTAGAAGGCATAAAATCTCTGGATTGGGATACGACATTTTTCCTCATGGCGGTGTTTATCCTAGTGGGCGGCATAACATTAACCGGCTGGATCGGAATAATTTCTAATTTTCTTTCAGGGCTTGTGGGCACCAATATATTTTTGGGGTATACCTTGTTAGTTTTTATGGCCATGTTCCTTTCGGCATTTATAGATAACGTGCCTTTTTTAGCAGCCATGCTTCCGGTTGCTGTTTCCATGGCAACCCAGCTTAATATACACCCTTTTTTATTTTTATTCGGCCTCCTTATAGGGGCCAGCTTAGGCGGCAATATCACTCCCATAGGCGCGTCTGCGAATATTGTCGCATGCGGGTTATTAAAAAAAGAAGGTTACGAAGTCAGATTTAAAGATTTTGTAAAGATAGGGCTGCCGTTTACAATCGTAGCTGTAACCGTAGCGTACCTGTTTATCTGGTTTGTATGGAAATAAACTGGACAAAAAAGGAGTAATATGAAAAAAACTTTTAAACGCAAAGGTTCTTCATCCCCGGCGCAGGTTGAGCCGGGTCTAGCGGATTTAGCAGGAAAAATGCAGGAGCAGCTGGCTAATCTGGAGAAGAAGATAGATATCCTGATTGGCAGGTCTTCGGAGAGGCCTTCCGAAGAAAAGCACTTCTCAAAACCTTTTCAGCGTTTTGACAACTCTCGCCGTAATGACAGCGGAAGGCAGGACAACAGTTTCAGGGAAAGGACATTTACTCAGGTGGTTTGCGCAGACTGCAAACAAGAATGCGAAGTGCCTTTCAAACCCAGCGCGGGCCGCCCGGTATACTGTAAGGAGTGTTTCTCGAAACGCAAGGAAGAAGGTGGTTCGTTTAAAGTAAAATACGACAACAGGCCGGAAGAAAGGGAGTTTACCCAGAGTAGAAAGAAAAAACCATTTCACGCCCGGCGGAAAAAACACTCTTAATTGGTATAGGATTCTCTATGTTTAAAGCCGAAGATTACAATATAGCTAATATAACTGCTTGTGCTATTTTCGGTGCGATTGGATTTGTGGCTTTTATTTATGGCAAGAAGAATGCAGCGTGGCGGTCCATGATTATAGGTATCGCCTTAATGGCGTATCCTTATTTCTTATCAGGAACGATAGCTGTTTATCTTATTGGCATTGTTTTAACTGCAGCGTTATATTTCTGGAGAGATTAAAATTTCATTCCAATAAGTAGTAAAGTTAATGCATTTTAATATTATTAATTATGAGGATAGCGAGCGCAAAAGGGATACAGGAATCGTGCGGAATGCGATATAGTTTACGCGACAATTTATGGGTATAATTAAAACGAATAAAATTATTTTTGCGATAGCCGTGCTCTTCGCTGCGCATTTACTAGCCTGCATAGGTGTCCCGGCTTTAGCAGACGATTCTGTCATTAAAATAGCCAGCTTAGAAAAATTTTTGTCCGGACAAGCATTGCCTGAGGAAGCGCATAAAGCGGCTGATAAAGTTCAGGAAGAGGTTAAAAAAAATCCTAGAAATAACATTAATTACGCAATGCTTGCTTTTTTTTATGATTATACGGGAGACTACGAAAAGGCGCTGGAAGCCCTGGAATCAGAAATAAAATATACCCCTGAAAGAAGCGAATGGGATATGGTTTACGGGAATCTCGCAAGAGAATACCTTAACCTGGGAAAAGCGGATTATATCCGAAAACCGGCCATCAAATCGCTCAAGTTTAATCCTAAAAATATCACCAGCCGTTTGCATTTATTGAACTATTATATTCTGAAAGGCCAGTATAAAAAAGCTGGAGTGGAGTTCAAGATGTTGAGTAAACTGGATGAAGAGGCTGATTTTTATTATGATGCTTACATATCCTGCGCTAGTAAACTTAATAATATAAATAAGGTAAAAGAGCTTTTTAAGGAGGCTGTAAAAGCCAATCCTGACAGCTATATGGCTCACAGGGTATTTGGAACAATTATAAGGGATTTTTCTTACGGTGATATGGAAAAGAATTTGCCTGTGATAATGGAATCTTTTAATAAAGCCCGGGAGTTAAAACCTGATTATATCCCTACTTATATATCTATAGCCAATACCTATATGCATCTTGGGTTAAAGGTCAATAAGAAAGCGTATTTCAAAGATGCCATGGATTGGGTTAATAAGGCGTATAAAGTAGATCCAGGGAATTCAAAATTGGCTTATTGCGCAGGCAATATATTTTTAGTTATGGAGGAATGCGATAAAGGGATAGAAAGGCTTGAATACGCATTTGATCGAGGCGTTAACGACAGATACGCCGCAGAGCTCCTGGCCGCAGCCTACAATAACAAGGCTTATTCGTATTTTGAAACCGGGAAAAATATCAAGGAAGGGTTAAGGATAATCGATAAGGCTATTGCGCTGAACCCGGATAACGGCCTTATTCTCAGTACAAAGGCAGAGCTTTTGTATAAGTCAAAGAAGTTCAAAGAAGCTTATCAATATATTCAGAAGGCAATGGAATTGGAGCCTGATGAGCCTGGGATCAAAAAGGACCTGGAGATCATAGAGGCAGCTGTTCAAAAGAAGCCGTTAAAATAGTTATTGACAAATATAGGAAAAGTGCTATACTAACTACAATCAGTAAAGTAGTAGTAAATAAGGGATTAGATGTCAGGAGCCGTAAGGTAACGAGTACTAACCTTGCGGCGTTTTCGTTTCTGCCATTATTTGCTATAATCTTAAAGAAAGGGGGTAGTGAGTAATGGCGAGAGGAAAAGTAAAGTGGTTCAATAACCAGAAAGGTTATGGATTTATTACGCCTGAGAACGGTAAGGATGTATTCGTACATCACAGCGTTATACAGGGAGAAGGCTATAAGTCTTTAGAAGAAGGCCAGGAAGTGGAATTTGACATACAGAATGGTCCTAAGGGCGAACAGGCTGTCAACGTAACAAAGGTATAACCCAACGGAAAATTAGTTAGCCAGTAAGGCCCGGTATCGTAAAGATCCGGGCCTTATTTTTTTGGCTAAATTTGTAATACTTTAGTCAAATTTAATGTTGCTTTTAAGATACTAAAATGGTATCATATAACTATATTATTACAGCGCTTATTATTTCGGAGGGTTGATATGGACAGAAAAAACGTGGTAACGGTAAAGGGGAGCGCGGTAACGTTGTCAGGAGAGGAAGCAAAGGCAGGCCAGAAGGCGCAGGATTTTAAGGCGCTGAATACCAGCCTGGAAGAAATAACCCTTTCAAGTTTCAAGAATAAGATAAAACTGATAGCTTCCGTACCGTCTCTGGACACCCCTGTATGCGACCTGGAGATAAAAAGGTTTAACGACGAGGCTGCAAAGCTTTCCAGAGACCTGGTGATCATATTTATTTCAATGGACCTGCCTTTTGCGCAGAAAAGATTCTGTCAGGCAAATGAGATAAAGGCGGTAAAAACATTGTCAGATCATAGAGACGCTGATTTCGGCCAAAAGTTCGGGGTATTGATAAAAGAGATGAGGCTTCTGGCGAGGGCTATATTCATACTGGATAAGGCAGATGTTATCAGATATGTTCAGATTGTGCCGGAACTATCGTCTCCGCCTGATTACGAACGGGCGCTAGAAGCATTAAAGGCTGTTGTGGGATAGAAGGAGGTGAAGATGAAAAAGTATAGGTGCATTGTGTGCGGCTATATTTATGATCCAGTGGACAACAGTAACGTAACGTTTAAGGATTTACCGGAAGATTGGGTATGTCCGGAATGCGGAGTAGGCAAAGATCAGTTTGAAGAATTATAATTTAATGTAGGGGGCACTTATGGCGGAGTTAAAGGATTTATTGCAAAGCGCTGACTGGAAAAAGGAAAAACACGTACCTGTGATTGAGTCGCCTGAAAAGATAAAAAAAGGCGAAGCTGTTAGTATTAAAGCAAGCGTCGGAAAAGAGATCGCGCATCCGAATACTACGGCCCATCATATCCGCTGGATAGAGATCTATTTTCTTCCGCTAGGAGAAAAATTTCCATATCAGGTAGGGAGGTTTGAGTTCACGTCACACGGAGAGTCAGGCCAGGGCGTAGATACTAGCACTGTTTATACTGCCCCGGAAGCAGGCCTTAGGTTCAAAACAGAAAAATCAGGAGTAATTTTAGCGTCTTCTTATTGCAGCATACATGGCTTATGGCAAAGTTCTAAAGACTTAACAGCAGAATAAGCGATAACCTAATTTATGAAAGACTTTTCAATACTTATTGCTGGGAAGGCAGGGGATGGTGTCGATAAGTCAAGCTTGATTATCGGAGAAATCCTTGCCCAACTTGGATACCGAATTTATATTTACCGCGATTACCCTTCTGTAATAAGAGGTGGCCATACCTTTTCAATAATAAGGTGCGCCAAGAATAAAATAGCCGCTCACGAAAATATTGTAGATGTCCTTCTCGCGTTAAATCAGGATAGTATAGATTTGCATAAGTCCAGATTAAGCGCCAAAGCCATCATTATTTACGATTCTGGTGCTGTCAAATCAGATTTAGGATTTGGAATTCCCATAGGCGAAATAATCAAAGAGGTAAAAGCGATAGACCTGATGCGCAATTCCTGCATTATAGGCGCGATGTGCAAGTCTATAGGTGTAGAAAAGGGTATTCTGGAAAAGATTTTTAGAGAAAACATTACGAGAGAGCTGGATTTGAATCTAAAAGTGGCATTTCTGGGGTTTGACAGGCTGGAAGAGGTCATTAAAATAGAAAAATTGGATCAAAGAATATTGCCTGTTGTTACAGGGAACGAGGCGATAGGCAAGGGTTTTATTAAAGGCGGGATGAAGACGTACATAGCTTATCCTATGACGCCTGTATCCGGAGTTCTGCATTACCTGGCGGCTGTTAGCGAAGAATTTTCATTAAATATAATTCATCCGGAAAATGAAATAGCTGTAATGTTGATGGCAATGGGTTTTTCGTACGCAGGCACGAGAGTTGCTGTTGGGTCATCCGGCGGTGGATTTTGCCTGATGACGGAGGGTTTAAGTTTCAGCGGGATGGCGGAGCTGCCTGTAGTGGTTTTGCTGGGGCAGCGGCCAGGCCCAAGCACAGGCCTCCCTACCTATACAGGCCAGACAGAGTTGAATTTTGCTTTGAGCGCAGGGCAGGGAGAATTTACGCGCTTTGTGGTTGCGCCAGGAGACGCGGAAGAGGTGTATTATTGGTCAGCTTTATCCATGAATTTAGCGTGGAAATATCAGATACCGGCGATTATCTTATGCGATAAAACTTTGAATGAAGGGGCTTATAGTTTTGATATAGGCCTGGCAGGCGAGATAAATGGGCCTGAACCTTTATTGTGGAGTAAATCGGGTGAATATAAAAGATATGAAAATGTTAAAAACGGGATTTCGCCTCTTGCATTTCCCTCCGAAAAAGGCGCTGTAGTAAAAGTTAACAGTTATGAACATGACGAGGCTGGTATTACAACAGAGGATAAAGATTTAACAACGGCAATGCAGGACAAAAGGCTCCGGAAGGCAAAGTATCTGCTTGAAGAGCTGGAGCAGTATGAGACCGTGAAGGTTTACGCTAAAAAAGACGCCTCTACGGCTATTTTATGCTGGGGTTCGAATAAGGGCGTATGCGTAGAGGTAGGCGATAAGCTTGGGTTAAGAGTGGTGCAGCCAACGGTATTTTCCCCGTTTCTTTTAAAACAGTTCAAGGAAGCTATCAAGGGCGTTAAAAAAATAATATGCGTTGAGAACAACGCTGCGGGCCAATTGGCTGATTTTGTTAAATTTCACGGAATAGACGTAGATGACAGGGTGTTGAAATACGATGGCCGGCCTTTTACGCCTGCCGAACTGGAGCAAAAGATAAAAGCAAGATAAACGCTTCGTAAGTGTAAACGTGGCAAAGTTCCGCTTACATTTACGAAGTGTAATTAAAGTAACAACTAGAAAAATGACAGTGTCGAATAGCTTAACTACGAATGCAAAGAATACATGGTGCCTGGGATGCGGGAATTTCGCGATATTAAACGCCATTAAGGCAGTGCTTGGTGTAATAATAGAAGAAGGTTTTCCGCGGGAAAAGATAGTGATTGTTTCAGGTATAGGCTGTCACGCTAAAATAGCAGACTATCTGAACGTGAACAGTTTTTACTCTTTGCACGGCAGGGTGGTGCCTGTTTGCGAGGCGATAAAACTCGCGAACCCGGAACTCAAGGTAATAGGGTTTGCAGGGGACGGGGACACATACGGGGAAGGGCTGGAACATTTGATATTCGCGGCAAAAAGAAATATCGATATAAATATCGTAATTCACAATAACCGAGTGTACGGTTTGACCACGGGCCAGTATACGCCCACATCGCCGCTAGGCTTCAAAGGCCGCTCTACGCCAAAAGGCACCACAGAATCTCCTATAAATCCGCTGGAACTTATGATGGCAAGCCACGCAAATTTTATCGCCAGGGGATATACGCACGGCATAGAGCTTCTTAAGAAAATATTTAAAGAGGCGATTGCGTATGAAGGTTTCAGCCTTGTGGATATCTTGCAGGTATGCGTGACGTTTTTCAATATGTACGATTACTACAATAAAAGGGTCTATGAACTAAAAGACCACGACCCGGAAGATTACGCTCAAGCCATGGAAAAGATAAAAGAATGGGATTATAATATCGATTCGAAGATACCGCTCGGCATAGTTTATAAAAAGAAGATTATCAAATGATAAAACCTGATGTAATTCAGTTTTTTCATAATCAGCGCTACACAGTGATATCCACTATTGATAAGAAAGGATATCCTCATAATTCCTGCAAAGGCATAGTCCAGATCGATGAATCAGGCAAGGCCTATCTTTTGGATCTTTACATGGCGAAGACATATGAAAATCTCAACGCCAACCCGCATATAAGCATAACTGCTGTTGACGAGCATAAGTTTAAGGGGTATTGCCTTAAAGGAAAAGCCAGGATCGTGCAGAGAAACAAGGTTAGTAAAAGCATATTGAGATTATGGGAAGATAAGATTACTTCCAGGATTTCGCACCGCTTATTAAAAAACATAAACGGTGAGAAAGGCCACGAAACGCATCCTGAGGCGTTTTTGCCAATGCCTGCATACCTGATTGTTGTGGATATCAACGAAATCGTAGACCTCATTCCAGGGCATATAAAAAGAAAGGCGCGAAGATGATCCTAGACCTTATTATTATAGGGGCGGGTCCCGCAGGTATAACTGCCAGCGTATACGCAGCCCGCAAGAGAATCAAGTTCCTGGTTATTACCAAAGATATCGGAGGCCAAGCAGCATGGAGTTCTGATGTGGAAAATTACCCGGGTTATCAGTTTATAACAGGGCCGGACCTTATGGCAAAATTCCAGGAGCATATGGAAAAATACGGGATTCAATTGAATCTAAATGAAGAGGTTGTGGAACTGGAGAAAAAGGACAATATAATTTATATCAAAACTACTAAAGCGAGTTACGAGGCAAAGACAGTGATAATCTCTGCAGGTAAAAAGGCGAAAGAAATAGGCGCGCCGGGAGAAAAGGAATATAAAAATAAGGGCGTCGCTTATTGTGTTACCTGCGATGGCCCGCTTTTTGCCGAAAAGGATGTTGCGGTTTTTGGCGGAGGAAATTCCGCTCTCGATGCGGCAATACAAATGACGGATATAGCCAGTAAGGTTTATCTTGTAAATATAACAGGCGCGTTTACAGGCGATCCTATCATGCAAGAAAAATTAAAAAATAATCCAAAGGTTAAAATCCTGCATAATACAAGATTAGAATCGATAACAGGAGAAAAGTTTGTTAAAAGTATAAACGTAGATACTCAGGGTAAAAAACAGGCTCTTGATGTAGAAGGGGTGTTTATAGAGATAGGCATGATACCGAATTCCTGGTTCGCCAGTGGTTTGGATAAGAATGAAAGAGGGGAGATCGAGGTTAATTGCGCAAATGAGACCAATGTCCCTGGGATTTTTGCCGCAGGCGATGTGACGAGCGTGCCTGAAAAGCAGATAGTGATAGCTGCAGGAGATGGCGCAAAGGCAGCCTTGGGCGCTTTCAGGTATCTGGGTCGCCTGAAATGAACACCTGCCCGTTCGGAAAACGGGTAGAGACTGAATGGGGCAAGGAATGAATACAAGGTCAATAAAAGCTCAATTGGGAATTTTTCTGCTGTTATTTTCTGTGTATATAACTTTTTTGGAGAAACACGCAGGATTTTTATTAGCTATATGTATCAGCGTAATAGCTGCAGCGCTGGTCGACTCTATCGTAACTTACTTAAAGGAAAAGGAATTTGTTTTAACGGAAAGCTCAATCATAACAGGTTTAATAGTAAGTTATGTGATGGCCGGCTCCTATGCCTGGTGGATAATAGCCCTGACCTCTGTATTAGCGATAAGTTCCAAGCATCTTATAAGGTTTAAAACAAGGCACGTGTTTAATCCTGCGGGATTCGGAATATTAGCGGCGGTATTTCTTTTGGGCTTATCCACGGAATGGAAAGGCGCATATCTCTGGTATATTATTATCCCTTTCGGCGTTTATTCTTCTTTTAAAATAAAAAAATTAGAGATTATTATAAGCTATTTTATCGCATCCTTTATTTTATTCGGAGGCCAGGCTATTATTCAAAATGCGCAAATCTTTGACATATTAGGCTACCTGAATTATTTCTTTATATTTATAATGCTCATAGAGCCGATGACTACTCCCCTGACAAGGTTTGGGAAAATAATATTCGGATCAGGCGTAGGCGCGCTGGTCTTTATTTTATATGCCGCAGGCGTTAAAGAGCCCGAGCTCTTCGCTTTGACCTGTTTTAATCTATTTACGCCTTTATTAAACAAAAGTCCTTCGCGGCAAAATATGTGAACATATAGCCGCCCTGGATCAAATTTTGTTTCACAAAATTTGCGAGGCAAAAATGAAAAAAATAATCATGCTGTCGATTTTATGTATCTTTATCTGTTCGCTGGCTTATGCTCATCCGCCTTCGGACATAAAACTTACATATGCGCCGAAGACGAAAATACTTACGGCGATTATTATGCACAATGTAAGCGATGTTAGGAAACATTTTGTTTATAAAGTTAACGCGGGGCTCAATGGAAAAGAAATAATAAGCCAAAGCATAAGCAGGCAGGATAATAATACCAACCAGACAGTGAGTTATCTTGTACCTGACGCCATGCCGGGCGATGTATTATCCATAGAGGCCTACTGTAATATAAGCGGAAAATTAGCAAAAGAGATAAAATTAGCAAAATGATAAAAGAGGCGATGCTGTATGAGAGCTCTTATGACGAGGCGCATTGTTATCTATGTTCGCATCGTTGTAAAATCCTTCCAGGCAAATTCGGTATTTGCGGGGTAAGGCAGAATGTAAGCGGTAAATTATATACGCTTGTATACGGGGATGTAATAGCTTCGCACGCAGACCCTATAGAGAAAAAGCCTCTCTATCATTTTTTGCCAGGCACGAAGTCTTATTCATTGGCTACTATCGGGTGCAATTTCAAGTGTCAGTTTTGCCAGAACTGGGAAATATCCCAGCTTTCCAAGAGGGATAATGATGTTTCCGGGAGCGAAATAAAGCCGGCTGATATTGTGAGAGAAGCGAAAGCTCGCGGCTGTAAAAGCATTTCATATACCTATACAGAGCCGACTATATTTTTTGAATACGCTTATGATATTGCCAAACTTGCTAAAAAAGAAGGGCTTTATAATAATTTTGTGACAAACGGATACATGACAGCTGAGGCGCTTAAGGCGATCGGGCCGTATTTGGATAGCGCGAACGTGGATCTCAAAGGATTTAGCGAAGATTATTACAGCAAGTTATGTAAAGCTAGCCTAAGCCCGGTGCTTGAGTCTATAAAGGCCATGAAAAAATCTGGCATTTGGATTGAAATTACTACTTTGATAATTCCGGACCGGAATGATACAAAAAAAGAACTGGAAGACATGGCAGGATTTATCGCAAGTGTGGGGAAAGAGATCCCGTGGCATGTCTCCAGGTTTCATCCAGATTACAAGTATCTGGATTCAGGTCCTACGCCCGTAGAAACCTTGAAAATAGCCAGAGTTATAGGTGAAAAAGCAGGCTTGCGTTATATCTATTTAGGAAACATATCAGAAGACAATGATACCTTTTGTCAGAGGTGTAAAAATATTTTGATAAAGAGAGCGGCATTCGATGTGATTGAAAACAATATAAAAGATTCTAAATGCCCTGAGTGCGGGACGATGGTGGACGGTTTTTTTGATTAAGGAGGCGCTATGAAACTTTTGCATATTATTGCTACGCCGAGAGGGGAGGAATCCAGGACGCTTAAAGTCACGGAGGCATTTTTTGAAGGATTGGAACAGGCCTCGCCTGATTGTAAAGTAGATACGCTGGATGTTACAAAAGAAAGGCTTCCAGAGCTTACTGTCAAGGCGATAAACGGAAAATATATATTGCTCGGGGGAAAAGACTTACCCGATGATTTAAAGCCGGCATGGAGCGATATCATAAGGCACATAGAAAGATTTCTTTCAGCAGATGGATATATCATAAGCGTCCCTATGTGGAACTTCGGCATCCCGTATTATCTAAAGCATTATATAGACGTAATTCTTCAGCCAAAATACCTTTTCAGGTATACGGACAAAGGGCCGGAAGGGCTTGTAAAGAACAAAAAAATGGTTGTTATTACAAGCCGTGGAGGAGACTATTCGCCTGGAAGCCCGGGCCATGCTTATGATTTTCAGGAACCTTATATAAGGTCTGTCTTCGGCCTGGCCGGTATAATTGACGTTACCTTTATAAATAGCCAGCCAATGGATGCGCTTGGCCCGGAAGTGCAGGGAGAGAAAATAAAAGAAGCGCGACAGATTGCTAAAAAAACAGGAAAAAGTTTTTTTGCCAGATAACATGAGCATAAAAAAGATAGCTATTGTAGGAAATCCTAATGTAGGCAAGAGCGTTTTATTCAATGTGCTTACCGGACAGTATGTGGTTGTTTCCAATTATCCCGGCACGACTGTCGAGGTTTCCAGAGGCAGGATGAATCTGGAGGGAACAGATTATGAGGTGATAGACACGCCAGGCATGTATTCATTTCTGCCGATCACGGAAGAAGAAAGAGTCGCAAGAAGGATATTGCTTAATGAGAAGCCAGATATTGTTATACATGTCGTGGATGCCAAAAACCTGGAAAGGATGCTTTCTCTGACGCTGCAATTAATGGAGGCGGAGTTGCCGGTTATGTTGGTGCTTAATATAATGGATGAGGCCCGTAAAGAAGGCGTCAGCATAAATATACAGGTGTTGGAAAAAGAACTGGGAGTGCCTGTTATAGAGACTGTTTCCACGGCCGGGAAAGGCATAGAAGAATTGAAAAAGAGGATAAAGTCGTATGGCAATGGATTATAAAGGCCCGATAGAGTACTCCATAGAATTAGCAGTTGAAAAGATATGCGACCTGCTCAAGGCAAGTTATTTTATATCTAAACGTTCTGTAGCGCTTTTGCTCCTGCAGGATGATGAGGAAATAAGAGAAATAGTGCGTAAAAATGAGAGCGATACTATAGATGATATACAGAAAGTAGTGAAAGAGGCAAAGGCGCATTTTGCGAATCCTATTACTTACGAATTGGCATTAGAAAGACAGAATGAAGTGAGATTGATTATAGAGAAAGCGGTAAAGATAAAAAAAGAAACCATTGAGCTGAGAGAGAGATTAAGCAGGTTGACAATGAACCCCATAACAGGCATTCCCATTCTTTTATTAGTGCTTTACTGGGGCCTGTACAAGTTTGTAGGCCAGTTCGGGGCAGGCACAGTGGTGAATTTTCTGGAAGGAACGATATTTGAAAAATACCTGAACCCATTTTTTATAAAAGCAGCCGCTCATATTGTTCCATGGAGGATTTTACGGGAACTTCTTGTGGGAGAATATGGCGTAATTACGCTTGGTTTGAGGTACGCTGTTGCGCTTATATTGCCGATAGTTACTTTCTTTTTTATTGTTTTTTCTATAATTGAAGATACCGGGTATCTGCCGCGCCTTGCGATGCTTATAGACAGGACATTTAAGAAGATAGGGCTGAGCGGCAGGGCGGTAATACCGATGGTCCTTGGGTTTGGTTGCGCTACGATGGCTACAATGGTTACAAGGACATTGCCTACTAAGAGGGAACGTATTATTGCAACCATACTTCTTTCTCTTGCCATACCGTGTTCAGCTCAAATGGGCGTTATCCTGGCGTTATTGGGAGGCAACCCTAAAGCGATGTTGATATGGGCCGGGATAGTCGGTTTGATATTTTTATTTGTGGGTTACCTGACCTCCAAGATTTTGCCTGGCGAAAGGCCGTCTTTCTATATGGAGGTTCCGCCTCTCAGGATGCCAAGCATTTCAAATGTTATCACCAAGACCTTTGCCAGGGTAAAATGGTATTTTATAGAGATATTGCCGTTATTTCTGCTGGCGAGTATTTTTATATGGCTGGGGGTCCTATCGCATTTATTTGATTTCATGGTCAATCTTCTGAAAAAGCCGGTAGAATTAATAGGCCTGCCGGCCGAAGCCAGTAAGGCCTTTCTCTTTGGTTTTTTTAGGCGTGATTATGGCGCAGCAGGGCTGTACGACCTTAATAAGCACGGGCTCTTGAACGGTGTGCAGCTTGTTGTAAGTTGCGTGGCGCTGACATTATTTCTCCCTTGTATCGCCCAGTTTTTAATGAACGTCAAAGAGCGCGGTTGGAAAACAGGGCTCGGGATATCTGTTTTTATATTATTTTTTTCATTTAGCGTGGCATTCGTCGTAAATTTTATTTTAACAAGGCTTGGCGTAATATTATAAGGAGATAAGGATATGCTTACGGACAGGGAAGAGGAGATACTGGAGGCGCTTTGGGGGGAACTGGTAGAAAAGAAGAATCAGTCGTGCGATATCAGTGTGTTGAAAGACGACGATATTATCAAAAGATTATCCGATCTGGATTATGTAGAGATAAGGAACAGTCAGATAAAGCTGACCAATAAAGGAAGAGAGGAAGCTAAGAATTGCGTAAGGCGGCATCGCTTGGCAGAGAGGCTGTTTGTGGATGTTCTCGATATAAAAAAGAGATTGGTGCATGAGGCAAGCTGTAAGTTCGAACATTTGCTTCACAAGGGCCTCGATGAGAATGTTTGTATATTGCTCGGCCACCCCAGGACATGCCCGCATGGGAGGCCTATCCCGGAGGGCGATTGCTGTAAGGATGTGAAGAGGGTGCCTAAAAAAATAATTATGCTGTTGAGCGAATTGGAATTGAACAAGAAGGCTACGATCTCGCATTTAGAGGCGCAAAATCAGGCGATGCTGCAAAAAATAATCGCCATCGGAGCGTTGCCTAATACAGGCATAAGGCTTATCCAGAAATTTCCTTCTTTTGTTTTCCAGGTAGGCAAGAGCCAGTTTGCCGTGGACAAGGAGCTGGCGTCCTGTATATACGTGAGGTTGGATTAGTCTAACGCGTAATTTTACTTGACAAGTTATCTAAATGATACTAATATAGTATCAATAAGAGAAGGAGTTGCATGAGATTTATAACCAGGGATACGGATTACGCGTTGAGGGCTATGGTGTTAATGGCCAGGGCCTTAAGGCAGGAAGGCAGGAAGGTTTTTACCGTAGAGGAAATAGTATTAGAAGAAAAGCTCCCCAAGGTTTTCTTGAGGAGAATATTGCAGAAATTGGCAGAAAAAAATATGCTTTTATCCTACAAAGGGAAATCCGGAGGCTTTTCTTTCTTGGTCAAACCCGCGAGGATAAGTATTGCAAACGTGATTAGGGTATTCCAGGGCGAGATAGAACTTACAAACTGCCTGCTTAAAGGAAAGATATGTCCTAACCGGCCTGAATGCAAAATCAGAAAAAAGATAAAGGCGCTTAATTCTAGGGTTGTAAAAGATCTGGAAAATATAAACATAGAAGAACTGTCTGAGTAGGAGCTTATATGGCAAAACGTAAAATAGTGAAGATAGACGAGGAAAAATGCACAGGGTGCGGGTTATGCATACCGAATTGCGCGGAAGGCGCTCTTCAGATAGTAAATGGGAAGGCCAGGCTAGTAAAAGACATTTACTGCGACGGGTTAGGCGCGTGCCTTGGCCATTGCCTTGAAGGCGCTATCAGCATTGAGGAAAAAGACGCAAAATCTTTTGACGAAGAAGCAACCAAAAGACATCTGGAGGATATAAAAAAGAAAGAAGAGAAGAGATTACCATGCGGATGCCCTGGAACAGCTGTGAAAACGCTTAAACCCAGGGTGGTGAAGGGTGAAGGGCCAATGGTGAAGACGGAATCCGAGCTCGCTAACTGGCCCATACAGCTGAAGCTGGTACCTGTAGACGCGCCGTATTTAAAAAATGCGGATTTATTGATAGCTGCTGACTGCGTGGCGTTTTCATATCCTGGCTTTCATCAGGACTTATTAAAAGGCAAGCCTCTTATTATAGGCTGTCCGAAACTGGACGAAGGAGATATGTATATAGAAAAACTGGCTGAGATTTTCAAAGTCAATAATCTAAAGAGCGTGACAGTCGCGCACATGGAAGTGCCGTGCTGTTTTGGCTTGAATCACATAGTGGGCGAGGCAGTGAAATTATCCTGTAAAAAAATACTTGTAAAGGAAATTACCGTAGGTATCCAGGGGGATATAAAATGAGTTTTTTTGACGGTTGCCCTGGCTCCAAGAGAGTGAAAGAGCCATTTCCTGAGAATATTAAATGTTCATGCGGCAAAGAAATAGAGATTTGGTCTGACGAGACGGAAACTACCTGCCCTTGTTGCAAAAAAAAGACGAGCAGATGTTTGCCCGGGTCGTGTCTTGACTGGTGCAGCATGGCAAAGGATTGTATAGGGTCTCAGAAATACGAAAGATATAAGAAAAATAAAAAGTAGAAACCGTTTTCCGATCGGCGATCGGAAAAGCGAAATAACAGGGAGGGGTAAAATGTTTTGTTATCAATGCGAGCAGACAGCGGGCGGTACAGGGTGCACAAAGGCAGGCGTGTGCGGAAAGAATGAAGATATACAGAGCCTGCAGGATACCCTGTTATTCGGGTTAAAGGGCATAGCTGCATATGCGTATCACGCAAGAGAACTCGGGGCTATAGACAAAGAAGTGGATGCTTTTATGCATGAGGCGCTATTTAAGACAGTTACAAACGTGAGCTTTGACATAAACCAATATATCGGGCTGGTTTTAAAGTGCGGCCAGATAAATATAAAGGTGATGGAGCTTCTGGATAAAGCGCATACCGGCAAGTTTGGCAATCCTGTGCCTGTAGAAGTTGAGACGGGAACAAGAAAGGGGCCGGGCATACTTATTACAGGCCATGACCTCCTGGATCTTTATGAATTATTGAAGCAGACAGAGGGTACCGGGGTTAATGTGTACACGCATAGCGAAATGCTGCCGGCTCACGGATATCCTGAACTTAAAAAATTCAAGCACCTTGTTGGTAATTACGGGGGCGCATGGCAGGAGCAGAAAAAAGAATTTAAAGAATTTCCGGGCGCTATTTTAGCTACTACTAACTGCGTTTTGATACCGCCGGAAAATACTTATCTGGACAGGCTGTTTACAATAGGCATAACAGGCGTTACGGGATCTAAGCGGATACAGGACAGGAAAGATTTCAGCGGGTTGATTGAGAAGGCGAAGAGTTTGCCTGGTTTGCCTGAGGCGCCCGGTAAAAAGATAATGACAGGTTTTCATCATACCGCAGTCCTTGGCATTGCCGATAAAGTGATAGGCGCCGTGAAATCAGGAAAGATAAAACATTTCTTTTTAATAGGCGGCTGCGACGGAGCAAAGGCAGGCAGAAATTATTATACGGAATTCGCAGAGCTGGTTCCGAAAGATTGCGTGATACTTACGCTTGCGTGCGGAAAATACCGTTTCAATAAGCTTGATTTTGGAGATATAGAAGGTATCCCAAGACTGATAGACGTGGGCCAGTGCAATAACGCGTATTCCGCGATAAAGATCGCAGAAGCGCTGGCAGGTGCTTTTAAGACAGGCGTGAACGACCTGCCGCTCACGTTGGTTCTGTCGTGGTTTGAGCAGAAAGCTGTTGCGATTCTTTTAAGTTTATTGTATCTTAATATTAAGGGTATCTACATAGGCCCTACGCCTCCTGCATTTTTATCAAAGAATGTATTCGGGGTGCTTCAGGAAAAGTTTGATTTGAGATTGGTCTCTAATCCTAAAGATGATCTTGCGAAGATCTTGAAAGCTTAGGATAAGCCGCAGGTCTCCCGCGGGGTTGAGGTGGTTAAGATGGATCCGAGTGTTCTGCATAATATAGGCTATTGCATGTATATAGTGAGTTCCAGTAAAGGGGATTTGCTGAACGGACAGATAGCCAACACTGTTTTTCAGATCACTAGCGAGCCTGTAACTGTGGCTATAAGCATTAACAAGAAAAACCTTACGCATGAATATATAGAATCAAGCAAGAGGTTCAGCGTTTCAATGCTGGCGCAGGAAACACCCTTAAGCTTTATGGGCAAATTCGGATTCAAATCAGGCAGGGTAGAAGATAAATTCAAGGATACAAAATTTGTAAAGCTTGGTTCAGGATGCCCTGTGGTGCTGGAAAACGCGCTTTGTTATCTGGAGGCAAAGGTCATAAGCCAGTTTGACTGCGGAACCCACACGCTTTTTCTGGGCGAGATGACGGATTCAAAGATATTAAATACAGGAAAAACCATGACCTATGATTATTATCATCAGGTAAAACGCGGGACTACGCCTGAGAATGCCCCGACATTCATAAAATCAGAAGCAGTTAGTCGGAAAAAACAGACAGCGCAAAAATATATCTGCACTGTATGCAATTATGTATACGACCCTGAGACGGGAGATCCTGACGGAGGCGTACAGCCGGGTACCAGGTTTGAGGATATCCCTGATTCATGGGTATGCCCTGTGTGTGGTGCGAAGAAAAGCGAATTCGTAAAAGAAACCGGTTACGCTTCGTAAGTGTAATCTCTTGCACTTACGAAGCGTAAGATGGTTAGAGAGATAAATATGAAGCCTTTAGAGATTAAAAAAGGCGTATACTGGGTAGGCGCTATTGACTGGGACCTGAGGAATTTCCATGGATATTCCACTGAACTTGGCTCCACATACAACGCCTATTTAATTGTAGACCGGAAAATCGTGCTTGTGGATACTGTTAAGCATTATATGTTCAACGAAATGCTGGACAGGATAAAGAGCGTTATAGACCCCGCTAAGATAGATTATATTATTTCAAATCATACAGAAATGGACCATTCAGGAAGCATACTGGATATGGCGGATATAGCGAAGGACGCCGCTATAGTGTGCTCTCCGAACGGCGAGAAAGGCCTGAAAAAGCATTTTAAGAAAAATCTGAATTTCAAGGTAGTGAATACCGGCGATTCGATTAATATAGGCGGGAGGAATCTGAATTTTGTATTGATGCAGATGGTGCATTGGCCTGACTCGATGGCTACTTATATCCCGGAGGAAAAGCTGCTTTTGCCGAATGACGCTTTTGGCCAGCACATTGCGTCCAACGAAAGGTTTGACGACGAATACGGATGGGATAAAGCTAGGGTAGAAGCTGCGAAATATTACGCCAATATAGTTTTACCTTATGGCGCCCAGGTGAACAAAGCGTTAGAGGCTGTCTCAGGGCTGGCTGTGGATATGATTGCGCCGAGCCACGGCCTTATCTGGCGAAGCCATATAAAGGATATAACAGCGCTTTATAAAAAATGGGCCAATAATGAGTGCGAAAAGAAGGCTGTGGTGGTATATGATACGATGTGGCATAGCACGGAACAAATGGCGCACGCGATAAAGGACGTCTTTGAAGAAAAAAATATACCGTGCGAAATAAGAAATCTGCAGTCAAGCCACATATCGAATGTAATGACGTCTATACTTGACGCGAAATATATATGCGTCGGATCTCCAACTTTAAATAACGGGATGCTTTCCACGGTTTCCGCATTCATGACTTATATGAAAGGCCTTGCCCCTAAAAACAGGGTGGGCCTGGCATTCGGATCTTACGGTTGGGGCGGCCAGAGCGTAGGCGATATAGAAAATATCCTTGATGCGGCTAAATTTGAATTACCGGTCAAAGGGCTGAAAATACAGTGGGTGCCTGACGATAAAGAGTTGATTGAGCTAAAAAATAAAATAAAGGAGGCGGTAAAATGAAGATGAAAGGAAGCCAGACGGAAAAAAACCTCTTGGCGGCGTTCGCAGGGGAATCTCAGGCGAGGAACCGCTATACATATTTTGCCGGCGCGGCGAAAAAAGAAGGCTATGAGCAGATATCAGCTATATTTTTAGATACAGCTGACAATGAAAAAGAGCACGCAAAGAGATTCTTCAGATTACTAGAAGGCGGAGACGTGGAAATCGTGGCTTCTTATCCCGCAGGCGTCATCGGGGCTACCCTGGATAATCTTAAAGCGGCTGCTGACGGCGAGAATATGGAATGGACAAGGATATATAAAGATTTTGAAGCTATTGCCAGCAAAGAGGGGCTGATAGAAGCAGCGGATCAATTTAAAGAAATTGCAGAGGTTGAGGCAGGGCACGAGGCAAGATACAGAAAACTCTGGAAGAACGTGAAAGATAAAACAGTTTTTAAGAAAGACAAGGCGGTAAAATGGAGATGCCGCAATTGCGGTTATATTCATGAAGGCAATGAAGCGCCCGATAAATGCCCTGCGTGCGCGCACCCTAAAGCGTATTACGAAGTAATAGCGGAGAATTATTAGGTTGAGATGTTTTTATGCGCGGCGGAGGCGCTTAATATGAGAATCTTAGGCATAAACGCCAGCCCTAGAATCGAAGGCAATATAGACCTGCTCCTGGATAAGGTTTTACAGGGAGCCGGGAGCAAGGGCGCTGATACGGAAAAGATCATCCTTAATAAATTGAAATTTGTACCATGCCAGGAGTGTGAAAAAATGGCTGATGACGGCGGATGCCTGGTGAATGACGATATGCAGGCGGTGTATAAAAAAATAAAAGAGGCTGACGCTATTGTGCTTGCTTCGCCTGTATTCTTCGGGAGCCTCAGCGCCCAGTCAAAAATGATGATAGACAGGTTTCAGTGCGCGTGGCGTGCTAAATATATATTGAAAAAAGATAACGGCTATAAAAAAATGCCAGGGGCGTTTATTTCCGTGGAAGGATCTAAGCGTAAAGATTTTTTTGAAGACTCCAAGAAAGTAGCCAGGAATTTTTTTGCAACCATTAACGTGAATTACAAATATGAACTTTTTTGTCCGGCTGTAGAGGCCAAAGGCGATATACTTGGTCATCCTGGCTATTTGAAAAAGGCTTTTAGTCTGGGAGCGGGACTAGCATTATCAAAATAGGAGGCGCGTTATGCCTAAGGTTAAAGTATATTCCACTTCCACCTGCTCTTATTGCGCGATGACTAAAGAATTTTTAAAGAAAAATAATATACAGTTCGAAAATATAGACGTGGGCATAGATCGCAAGGCCAGTCAAGAGATGGTGGATCTCTCGGACCAGATGGGAGTGCCTGTCTTGAATATAGACGGCCAGATAATAGTGGGTTTCGATAAAGACGCTATATCAAAAGCCCTTGGGATATGAAAGAATTAAAGAAACATTATAAGAAAAATAAAGAGTTAATTAAAAATAGACTCAGAGATTTCGAGTGTAGTTACAAAAAAGACGATAAACACGTTTTTTCAGAGCTTTGTTTTTGTTTGTTGACTCCTCAGGCAGAGGCAGTGGAGTGCGATAAGGCCATAAAAGAGTTAAAAAAGACAGGCCTTCTTTTTGACGGCCATCCAAAAGCTATAAGCCCGCACCTGAAGGCTGCAAGATTCCTGAATAAGAAGGCGGAGTTTATTGTAAGTGCCAGGGATTTGTTTAAAAAGAACGGCTGTTTACGGATAAAGGATCATATAGACGGAAAAGATATATTAAAGACCAGGGAATGGTTTGTTGAAAATATAAAGGGCATAGGCTATAAAGAGGCTAGCCATTTTTTAAGGAATATAGGATTCGGGAAAAACCTGGCAATACTGGACGTGCATGTGCTGAAAAATTTAAAGGCTTACGGCGTGATAAAAGAAATACCAAAATCCCTGACTAAAAAAGAATATCTCAGGATAGAAAGTAAATTAAAGGATTTTTGTGATAAAATAAAGATACCCATGGACGAGCTGGACCTTTTGTTCTGGTCCAAGGAGACAGGGTTTATATTTAAGTGAGGTCCTTTGCCGCATATACCGGAGTATACGAGTGGTTCGGGATCAAAGCTTGTTTCGTCCCGCCCTTTTTTAAGGCGGACGCACTGCGAAGACTCGTCAAAAGATCCGGGCTTCGCAAAATTTGGGAGGCATTATGAAAGTCACTGTTCATTATATGTTAAGGCCTGTGGCTCATTGTAAAGAGGGCTGCAGTCTTAGCTCCCGGGCACGAGCTTAAACTGCTTTTTTAAATCGACCTCGTAGGTGGCCAGCCAAAAGCTGGATTCCTGCGAGGTCGAGAAGTTTAGGTATGTTAAAAAACCGTCCCTTTAGATACTTTTCAGATGCTAACCATAAAAGACGCAAATATCATAAATTCTGAAGGCAGGCAGATTTTCCTCCATGGCGCGAATCTTGGCGGGTGGCTTATGATGGAGGGGTATATCCTTCAGGGAAGGAATATACCCGAGAGGATTTTTAAAAGAGAGTTTAAAAAACGTTGGGGCCAAAAAGAATTAGACAGATTCGCGGAGCTTTACAGGAATAATTTCATACAAGAGTCGGATTTCAAGGATATCTCTTCCTCGGGTTTTAACTGCGTCAGACTTCCTTTTAATTACAGGTTGCTGGAAGAAAAAAATGGGTTGACTATCCTGAAAAACGCTGTAAAACTGTGCAAAAAATATGATATTCACTGCATTTTAGATATGCACGCTGCTCCTGGCTCGCAGAATGAGGACTGGCATGCGGATAGCGAAGGGAAAGCGGAGCTGTGGGCGAGTAAAAAAAATCAGGAAAGGTTTTTCAGGCTGTGGGAAATACTGGCGGATGAATTCAATGCTGAATCCGCAGTTGCAGGATATGATATTTTGAACGAACCTGTCATAAAGAGCGCGGATGCAGGAAAGATATTGCGCAATTTTTATATAAAAGCCGTAAAACGTATAAGAGACATAGATAAAAATCATATAATATTTTTGGAAGGCAACATATGGTCCCAGGTCCTGGAGCATATAGGAGAGCCTTTCGCGGATAACCTGTCCTATAGCGTTCATTTTTACCATCCGCTGGAGTTTACTTTTAATCTTCACAAAGGCCTCAAGTACCCCGGCAACATAATGGGGGAATACTGGGATATAAACAGGATAAGGAAAAGGCTGGAAGGCTATTATAGTTATTCCAGGAAATGGAATGTTCCGATTTTTGCAGGGGAGTTTGGCGTAAATTCCAGATGCCCCGGATGTTACGGAGAGCTGGGTTGGGTAAAGGATACCTTAAAATGTTTTAAGGAATTCGGTTTTCACTGGACATACTGGACATATAAGGCTATAGGCAATAGCGTGTTTCCGGACGGAATTTATAGGTATCTGGCAAATCCTGCCTGGATTAATCGCCAGGGGCCCGTGTATGGCTTTGAAAATTTCTACGCCTTATGGAAAGGCCATAAAAAGGAAATAACGGAATCCTGGAAAACGCCTAATTTTACAAAAGAAAACCAGCTTCTTAATTTACTTGCCAGGTTTTCTTCCTTCTGATAGAATTATCAAACATGGACAAAGTAAAGTATTATATTAATCCGGATAACGAATTTGTGATAGAAAATTATCACGAGGCAGGGGCTTTTTCTAATTTTTTACCAGGCATAGCAGGACTTTTCGGCATACCAATGTGGGTGTTCTATGTCAATAGGGGCCAGGGTATCTGCAGTTTTGGAGTAAAAGGCAAAGACAGCTCTATGATGGAATTTCTACCGGCAAACAGGGCTTATCAGCTTGCCACTCTCCAGGGTTTTCGCACCTTCATTAAAATAAAGAATAAAAAAAGCCCTATATTTTATGAGCCTTTTCAGCCTCATTCGCAGCATAGATTTCATTCAACCGGGCAAAAGATGATCATTGGTTCTCACGAGTTAAGGATACAGGAGACAAACCCGGAACTCGGGCTTCAGATAGGAGTGGAATATTTTACTATACCTAACGAGCCTTTCGCGGGCCTTGCCAGGATCGTAACGATCAAAAATATATCCAAAAAGAACGTGTCTTTAGATATGCTGGACGGGACGCCGCTTATCATACCTTACGGTACGGCAAATTTTTTCCTGCAGAAAATGAGGCGCACTATAGAGGCGTGGATGCTGGTTGAAAACCTGGAAAAGAACGCGCCTTTCTACAGACTCAAAGTTGACCCGAAGGATGTCTCAGAGGTGGTCTTTATAAAAGAGGGAAATTTTTACATTGCGTCTTCTTCGCAAGGCAAGGCAAAATGCGAAGCGCTTCCTGTTATTGTAGACCCAGAGATAATATTCGGCCAGATTACTGACTTCACGTATCCTGTAAATTTTGTAAAAGCGAAAGGATGCGGTTTTTCCAGGCGGCAGATGGCGCAGAATAAGCTTCCCTGCGCAATGGCGTGCGCATCGGTTGAATTAAAACCAGGGAAAGAGTTTAAATTATACTCTCTGGTAGGCCATATGAGTTCAAAAGAAGATCTGAATGCGTCTATGCGAGGGTTAAGAGACGAGGTTTTCTTTATCGCTAAAAGGGAAGAAAATAAAAATCTTATAAAGGGCCTGGAGGACAATATCTTCACCGCCAGTTCCGATGAAAAATACGACAGGTACTGCGGCCAGGTATTTCTGGACAATGTCCTAAGGGGAGGCTTTCCTATAGTCTGTTCTAACCATTATTCTCGCGTATTTTATGTTTATTCTAGGAAGCATGGAGATCTGGAAAGGGACTATAATAGGTTTCTGCTGGAGCCGAATTATTTTTCACAAGGGGACGGAAATTTCAGAGATACTAACCAGAATCGCAGGAACGATGTATTCTTTAACCCGGAGATAAAAGATTTTAATATACTGTATTTTTATGGCCTTCAGCAGGCAGACGGCTACAATCCGCTGATTTTAAAGGGCCTGAGGTTTGCGTTAAAAGAGGGCGTGCATTTAAAGGATAGCCTCAGTGGAAAGGTGGAGGAAAAAGACATAGACAGGATAAAGCCGCTTGTATCTATCGGTTTTACCCCGGGCAGGCTCTTTATGGATATGGAAAGACTGGGTATAAAACTTAAGACAGGCTGGCATGATTTCTTACAGGCGCTCTCCGGGAATTGCGTAGCCATGTATGACGCGGAACACGGAGAAGGTTTCTGGATAGACCACTGGACTTATAATCTGGACCTTGTTGAAAGTTTTTTAAAGGTATACCCCGAGAGATTAAAAGAAATACTTCTGGATAAAAAAGAATTTACGTTCTATGATAATTCATTTTGCGTGAAGCCAAGGTCCGAGAGATATCTTTTGGTAAGAGAGGGAGTGGTCAGGCAGTATCATTCCCTGGAAAAAGACAGCGGGAAAGAAGGCGTTATAAGAAAAAGAGAAAGAGAGCCTCATGTAGTCAGAGGGAGGAACACCGAAGAGATTTACAGGACAACACTTCTTGTTAAAATGCTGTGCCTGGCAGGAAACAAGATTGCTTCTTTAGACGCTTCAGGCATTGGCATAGAGATGGAGGCTGATAAGCCAGGATGGTGCGATTCAATGAACGGTTTACCAGGGTTGTGCGGTTCATCAACCCCTGAGGTTTTTGAATTAAAGCGCCAGGTTGTATTTATGCAGGAGTCTATCGATAAGCTTGGGTTGGGCGAGAGTTATAAACTTAGCCTTCCCGAAGAGCTTTACGACCTTTTGAAAAATATAGAGAGCCTGATAAAAGAAAGGCGTTCGGATTTCTTTTACTGGGATGAAGCTAATTCTGTTAAAGAAGAATACAGGCAAAAGATAAAATCCGGGTTTAGCGGAATAGAGAGGGCATTCAGCGCCAAAGAATTAAAAGAAATAATGGATATTTTTCTTTTTAAGATAGACAGCGCGGTTAAAAAGGCATATGACCCGGCCAAAGGGGCATATACCACATATTTTATAAATGAAGTTACAAAATATGAACCGTTGAACAGGGTGGATCCTGTAAAAGGCGTGAGCCTGGTAAAGCCGACGGCATTTAAAAGCATAAGGCTGCCTTTATTTTTAGAAGGTCCTGTCAGGGCCTTGAAAGTGGAAGGCGATCCTGAAAAGGCAAAGGCCTTATATAAGTCTCTTAAGAAAACAAAAATATATGACGTCAAGCTGAAGATGTATAAAATCAATGAACCTCTTGGGGATGTATCTAAAGAGATTGGCCGTTCCAGCATATTCACTCCAGGGTGGCTGGAAAATGAATCGATCTTTCTTCACATGGAGTACAAGTATCTCCTGGAGATATTGAAGAAAGGCCTTTATGAAGAATTTTTTGAGGATTTTAAAAATGCCTTGATACCGTTTCAGAAGCCAGAGAGGTACGGAAGAAGCATCTTTGAAAATTCATCTTTTATAGTTTCCAGCGTTTTCCCTGACGCGAAGATGCGCGGCAAGGGTTTTGTGGCGCGCCTGAGCGGCTCTACGGCAGAGATGTTAAATATATGGTTACTAATGAGCGCTGGGAAAGAGCCGTTTTTTGTAAATGAAAAAGGAAAACTAAATTTAAGATTCAACCCTATGCTTCCCTCATGGCTTTTTACAAGAAAGCCAGCCAAAGGCTTTCCAAAAAATACATACGCGTTTAAATTTTTAGGCAAAACCCTGATAGTTTATCATAATCCAATGATGAAAGACACTGTAGGCAAATCTTCCGCGAGGGCATGTTCTATGACCATAGAATACGATGACGGAAGGAAAGTTGATATCCAGCAAGGTATTATCGGCTCGCCATACGCGTCAGATATAAGGGATAGGAAAGTGAAAAGGATAGACATTAATTTAGCATAATCAGAACAGCTGGACAGGTCAACGATGTTGATTCGTCCGGCTGTTCGAGGTCTTTATGGGTAATGGATTTATAGCTTTATATGTTACCGCAGCTACAATAGGTTTTATGCATACTATTTTCGGGCCAGACCATTATCTGCCGTTTATCGTGATGGCGAAAGCGAGAAAATGGCCTATGCTGAAAACAGCTGTTGTAACTTTTTTATGCGGCATAGGGCATATTATGAGTTCCGTTGTCTTAGGTTTTATCGGTATTATTTTAGGGATCGAGGTGATGAAATTACAGGCGCTGGAATCGTTTAGAGGGAATATTGCAGGCTGGTTATTGGTTATATTCGGATTTACATACCTGGTCTGGGGCTTGCATAGGGCATGGAAAAATAAGCCTCACGCGCATCCGCATATCCACATAGATCACGCAACGCATACCCATGATCATTCTCATGCGGATGAACATGCGCATGTGCATGAGAGCGAGACCAAAGCTAATATAACGCCATGGGTGTTATTTACTATATTTGTATTCGGGCCATGTGAACCCTTAATACCTCTTCTTATGTACCCAGCGGCAAAAAATAGCATGACAGGGGTTTTCTGGGTAACGGCAATTTTCGGATTTGTAACGATAGCCACGATGTCCACTATAGTAATGGTTTCCGCTCTCGGTATTAGGTTTATACCCATGGGAAAGCTTGAGCGTTATACTCACGCGTTAGCGGGCGGGAGCATATTGCTTTGCGGATTGGCCATTCAATTTCTAGGTCTGTAATTTTAATACCCAAGATTTTTTAATGCGAACGGGTCTTTTCTCCAGTTTTTGTAGACCTTGACCCATAAATCCAGGAAGACTTTTTTCTGCAGGAAATTCTCTATATCTTTTCGTGAAACCTCGCCTATTCTTTTAAGCATTTTACCGCCATCTCCTATAATAATGCCTTTTTGGCTTTCTTTTTCGCAATATATAGTGGCCCTTATGTAGATAATATCATTATTATTCCTATCCTTTTTTTCTTGAAACTCCTCCACGGTAACTGCTATGGAATGAGGAACTTCCTGATAAGTTATTTCCAGGGTTTTCTCTCTGATAAGTTCTTGCACTACAAAACTTTCGCTTTTATCAGTTAGCTGGTCATCCGGAAAAAACGGAAAACCTTCAGGAAGGTACTCCAGTATTTTTTTAAATACAAGGTCTATGCCGTCTTTTTTTAAAGCTGATATAGGCAGTATTTCCTTAAAATTAAATTTGCGGGCTTTTTCAATAATAGGCAGAATATGTCGTCTGTCAATCCCGTCTATTTTATTTATGATAAGGATATTTAATTTTACCGGCATGAGATTGAATATTTCTATGTCCTCTTTTGTTATGCCGCTGTGCGCGTCTATAAGAACAAGATTTAAATCTGTTTCCGTGAGAGAGGCCTGGGCCTTACGCACCATTAATTTTCCGAGTAGGTTTTTTGGCCTGTGCATGCCAGGGGTGTCTACGAATACTACCTGGAACTCTTTGTCTGATATAATGCCTTGTATATTATCACGGGTTGTCTCGGGCTTTTCAGATACAATGCAGACCTTTTCTTTTACCAGGACATTCAGAAGCGTGGACTTTCCGACATTCGGCCTTCCAATAATAGCCACTTTTCCGGCTTTAAACATGAAAACATTATACCATAACAACCAGAAGATCGGCTGTAATACTTTCAATGTTAGATAACGCTATAAGGAGCCTCTGCCAAGACTGGCGGTTGCTTAATGCGTTGCCTGACTATTCAAATAGCGCACAACCAGAAAACTGACATTGTTGAATTGTCTAATAATATCTGGTATAGTATAGCTAATATTTAAGCGAGAGGTCCTTCGGCAGCTAAAATGCTCATATTCATTCGCATTTCTTAACGCTGTCTCCGGATCAAATTTGCTTCGCAAATTTGGAGGGTATTATGAAGGGTTTTTATTTTGCGATACTGGCAGCTATAGTGTGGGGCATAGCGCCTATAGTGGAAAAGATGGGACTTAAAAATATAGAGCCTTTATCGGGCGTACTGGTGCGCTCTTCCGGGATTATTTTAGGAGCTGTTGTAATGTCTATTTTTAATATAGGCGTTTTAAAAGCGGCTTTGAAGGCGGACCCCAGGACAATAGTATTTCTATTTATGGGAGGCATCCTCGCCAGCATCCTGGGCCAGATATTTTTTTACAGCGCGCTGAAACACGGGGAAGTGTCTAAGATGGTCCCGGTTGCCGCTACGTATCCATTGGTTTCTTTTTTGCTTGGGCTCTTGTTTTTCGGGGAGAGCTTTACCATTGTCAAGGGCCTGGGCATAGGTTTTGTGATACTAGGCGTGTTTTTACTGAGATGAGCAGGTTAGTTGTGCATATTTGCGTATTTTTATGAGGTATGTTAATATAAGAGGCACTATATGAAAAACGTCAGGATAGCAATAGGCCAGATAAATACCATAGTCGGCGACCTGGAAGGCAATAAAAAGAAGATATTGTCCTGCGCAAAAGAAGCAGCCGGAAAAGGTGCGGATCTGATTGTATTTCCGGAGCTCAGCATAACAGGCTATCCTCCGGAAGATCTTCTTTTAAAGCCGTATTTCATAAAAGAAAATATAAAATCCCTGAAAGAAATAACCAAAGATATATGCGGTATTATCGCGGTATTAGGATTTGTGGATAAGAAAAACGGATCCATTTACAATAGCGCCGCGGTCATTCACAATAAAAAAATAGTTTACGTATATCACAAGATGCACCTGCCTAATTACGGTGTTTTTGACGAGAAAAGATACTTTAAGCCCGGAGGATATAATAAATTAATAAAAATAAAAGATTTGCGTTTTTGCGTAAATATATGCGAAGACATGTGGGTGAAGAGTGAAGGGCTAAGGGTAAAAGGGGCGCAGTTTCTGATAAACATATCCGCGTCGCCGTACCATATTGACAAGATCAAAGACCGCGAGAAAATTATCGGAGATAAAGCGAAAAAACTCGGGATACCCGTAGTATATTGTAACCTTGTAGGGGGGCAGGATGAGCTGGTATTTGACGGCAGAAGCGTTTTGTTCAATAAATACGGAAAGGTTGCCGTAGAAGGAAAGGCGTTCGAAGAAGATCTGCTGGTATTTGATTTGGGGGCGGAGAAAAGCGCGCAGGAAATTAAACCTATCCCGAGAGATAAAGAGATCTATTCTGCGCTTGTATTAGGCGTGAAAGACTATTTACGCAAGAATAATTTCACCAAAGCAGCTTTAGGCCTGAGCGGAGGGATAGATTCGGCGCTGGTGGCTTGCATTGCCAAAGACGCGCTTGGAATGGACAATGTCCTCGGCCTTAGCATGCCATCCAGGTATTCTTCGAAAGAGACGCAGAAAGACTCGGAAATAATAGCAAAAAATCTAGGCATAGAATTCAGAAAGGCGCCGATAGACGGTATATTTGAATCCTATTTAGACGCGTTAAGCCCGTATTTTAAAGGCCTGGAGCCTGATATAGCGGAGGAAAATATCCAGGCCAGGATACGCGGGAATATGCTCATGGCGTTCTCTAATAAATTCGGCTATCTGGTTCTTAATACGGGAAATAAAAGCGAGACCAGCGCAGGCTACTGCACTCTTTATGGAGATATGGCAGGGGGGTTCAGCGTGATAAAAGACGTGCCTAAAAGGCTTGTTTATGACCTGGCTGGATATGTAAACAAAAGGGAAGGAAAGGATATTATACCCAAGAGCGTTTTTAAAAGGGCTCCCACGGCTGAATTAAGGTTGGATCAAAAAGATCAGGATACGCTGCCGCCTTATGATTTTTTAGACAGCGTGATAGACCTTTATATTGAAAAAAATAAAGGATTCGAGGATATAGTAAAAAAATTAGGGCGCAAGGATACAGTGAAAAAGGTGCTGGATATGATAGATTGCAGCGAGCATAAAAGGCGCCAGGCGCCTCCGGGCGTCAAGATAACCTCTGCGGCTTTTGGGAAGGACAGGCGCATGCCTATAACAAATAAATTTACCACTTGTTGAGTTTTATTTTTCGTGTATACTGTATATTATAAAAAAGGCTGTGTATGGCAAAGATCACAAGCGAAGAAATTTTTATAGCTGTAGTTACCAGGGTAAACAGACTGCTTATCATGCTTGGTATATTTTTCTTTGTATATTTTCTGCTTAATACCAAGGTTAATGTGTACCTGTTTTTATTGGCGCTTTTAAATCTGGGGTTCAGTCTGCTTTCTTATAAGCATCTGCTTATAACAGCCAGGCTTGCCGCTGAGCTTGAACGCGCAAAATCCGCCCTGGGAGACGTCAACGAAGAAATCCGCAAGATACATCAAGATTAAATGTCCCGAAAAATCCTGGTAGTTGTATCCGTAATATTTTTCACTACAAATCTTTTCGCAAAAGAGGTTATTTACGTTACCGCGTATTCCGCAGTGCTTATGAATGCATGGAATAAAAAAGTCCTGTATTCAAAAAATCCGCATGTTAAACTTGCGCCTGCATCTACCACAAAGATAATGACAGCTCTTGTAGTGATGAAGAAGTCCAGCCTTGATAAAAAAGTTATTGTCCCAAAGTCTGCCACCTGGATGCCGCCAAGCAGGGTGGATATAAAAACCGGAGAGGTTTACACTACTGAGGATATGCTGAAAGCTGCTTTGCTGAATTCCGGCAACGACGCTACGGTCGCGCTGGCTGTAAGCGTTGCCGGGAGCGAAAAAGAATTTACGAATATGATGAACGAGATGGCCAGAAAGCTTGGCTGCCGCAATACGAATTTCAAGACATCTAACGGGCTACCCGCAAAAAACCAGTATATTACCGCCTATGACCTGGCTTTGATAATGAGGGAAGCTATGAAAAATAAAAAATTGGCGGAAATACTGGAAACAAAGCGGACCGAGATTTCCGAGCTTAATACCGGCAGGAGAATAAAACTCAAGAATCACAATAAAAGCCTGTGGAAAGAGACGTCCTATGCTATACTGGGAAAAACAGGTTATACAATAAAGGCCGGGCAGTGCTTTGCCGGTTATATAATATACGATAATAAGCGCAAATTGATAGTGGTGATGCTGAAAGGTAAAAAATTATGGCCTGATTTGAAAGAGCTTGCGGAAAAAGGGAAGAGATTGTTTTAGAGGGGAGTTAATTTATGCTTAAAAGGGGTTTTTTTGTTTTAATAGTTTTAGGGATGCTGTATCCAGGGGTTTCTTATGCAGCGCCAAGTTATGGCACCCATATGCCAAAGCAAAAACAATGGATATTGGGGATGGAAGGGGATTTTCTTATAGACAGAAATCTTGATAATAATCAGGGCTCAACAAGCGGGAGCAGGTATTTTTTGACATGCAGCATGGGCGTGCTTGACTGGATATGTTTTGACGGGAAAATAGGCATGGGGGATGTAGCCTGGCGTAATTCAGACCCTGGGAATTTAAATTTTAACAGCGGCTTCGCGGGAGCATATGGTTTCAGGATAAAAGGCTACGAGAATAAAGAGCTTGGGATAAAAACCGTAGCAGGTTTTCAGCATATAAGCGTTCATCCTCCCATGGCGTCTCCAACCAGTAATGACCACAGGGTGATCATAGATGACTGGCAGGGTTCGGCGTTGATATCAAAGGATATAGGCAATCTGACGCCTTATGCAGGAGCCAGATACGGAACAGTTGATTATATAAAATGGGTAAACGAGCACGACAGGAAACGCATAAAGTCTGAAAAGATGCTAGGGGCTGTTATCGGTCTTGACTATCTGGTTAAAAAAGACACCAGATTGAATATAGAGTGCGATTTTTTTGACGGGGAAGAGCTTAGCGCCGGGATAAGCAGGGATTTTTAGTAGTTGAGGATAGTTGTAAAAGCGTTTTTCAAGCGGTATGTCGCAGGATTTTTGTAGTTTTCTTTTATATATTTTTTAGCTTCGCCATGGCCTTCAAAGAATAAAAACGGAAGACCTTTATTTTTATAAAGCCCGGCGTTTTTCGATATAAAACCAAGCTTTGCCTTTTTGAGCGCTTTGGATACCATGTAAGCGCGGTGTTCTCCTGCCAGGCATCCGCCTTTTTTGATTTCTTCTATCAGCTTATCCGGGTTTTTCATTCCCAACATCTTTTTCATAAAGCGTTTTTCGCCAAGCCCTTTTCCGAAACCTTCTTCCAGGGTAGCTTTTACAAGTATAAGGGAGCTGTTTTTTACGACCGGATTACCGGTATTTACAATATAATTAAACGGCCGCGACGCCTGATATATATTGGCGCCTTTTGAACGCGGTATGTCGCATATTATCACATCCAGGTATTTTTTTATATTTTTTTCAAAGATCACCCTGGAATAATTGACAGCTTTTTTGAAACACGGGCCTGGTTTTCCTTCGAATATTTTTAGTATTTTACCATTTTCATCATTAACTATGTTTATAGAATATTCAACAGGAAGCATAGAAGCTGTTTCCTGTATGAATGCCTGGAAAGGATTGCCTTTAATGGAGCATATCCCGGTGCCGGGATGATCCAAGAATCTCGGATGGTGCGTTGCGTTTATTGTTTTTTCTCCCGCCAGGCCTATGGACAGGACTTTTACGCCTCCGCTATAACCTGCGTAAAGATGCGGCTCTACTACGCCTATGGTTATTATCGAATCAACCCCCCTCAACAGCTTGTCCAGGTAAACAGGTACCCCTCTTTTTGATCTGGCGGCGTAAAATACGTTTTTATAATCGTGCGAATGCACATTAACCGCGGTTGGTATGTTTCCCAGGTTATATTTTATTTCTTTTTTTGTGGGGTGCCTGTGAAGGCCTGTGCCTATGAGTATTTTTATATTTTTATAAGCCGCTCCTTTTTTATTGAGCTTAGCCAAAAGGCCAGGCAGTATATTTTTTAAATGCGCTTCGCGCGTAAAATCAGGCACAGCTATTATGATTTTCATTTCAGGAGTTCCTTCGGGAATATGTTATCAAGTCCCAATACGCACGATGGGTCCAGGGATTTCTTAAGAAGGGCCATCTGTTTCATGTTTTCTTTCCCGTACATTATTTCCAAGAAGTGGTGTTTTAATTTTCCTATGCCGTGTTCCGCTGAAACAGTGCCGCCTAAGCTTACGGCTTTTTTTACGAATTCCGCATAAACCAGGCGGCTTTCCCTGAATTCTTCTTCTGTTTTAGGCAGCATGTTTACATGCATATGGCTTTCGCCTATATGGCCGAATATGACGTAATATATATTCGAGGATTTTAGTTTGTCGTGATAAAAATCCAGCATCTCTTTGAATCTATTATCAGGCACAGCGATATCCGTGCCAAGCTTAGGCATTTTATTTTTTTTCACAATCTCGTTTACGGAATCAGGCAAGGCGTGCCTTAATTCTTTTAATTTTACCCTCTCTTTGTCGGAATCTGCGAAATACGAGTCTTCCATGAGCGCATTATGTTTTTCAAGAAGCTTGGACCAGGAGTCTATGGCCTCTGATTCAAATTCTTTTTTGTAATCCTGTTCAAAATATATAAGACCTTTTGCTGAGAGCGGGATATTCGGGTATTTTACCCTTAATAGCGAAAGAGAATGGCTGTCCATGTATTCCAAAGACATCGCGCTAAGTTTCTTGGCGTCGCCTACAAAGTTTATAGCGTCATTTTCTGAAGCGAAAAAGCTGAAAAAGCTCATTATCTCTTCGGGCCTTCTGCCTAGCGCTATTTCAGCTTCAAGTATGAAGCCAAGAGTCCCTTCGTGGCCTATAAACAGATCTACTAGGTCCATGTCATCTTTTATGTAATATCCGGCAGCTGTTTTTATACCGGGCATCGCGTAATCAGGGACCCTGATTTTTATTTCTTTATCTTTTAATTTGAGCGCAAAAATTTTACCTTTCTTTAAAAAGCAGTCCCCGCGTTTTATATCAATAATATCTCCTGTAGAGAGGAGCATCCTTAATCTTTTTATATAGTTACGCGTAGGGCCGTATTTGAAGCCTTTTGCGCCTGAGGCGTTCGTGGATATAGTCCCTCCCAGAAACGCGTTCGGCTCCGTGGGGTCAGGTAAATACGTAAGGCCTTTCTTTGAAAGATGGGCATCCAGGTCAGAAAGCCTTACTCCTGGCTGGAGCGTGGCGGTAAATTTTTTTTCGTTTATATCTATTATTTTATTAAGGCTTTCTGTTGCGACGACCCATCCTCCGAAAGGGACTCTCGCGCCTGTTACGCCTGTGCCGCCCCCGGATATAGTAACAGGGATGTTTTTAGCGCACGCCTCGAGTAGTATTTCCTTGGTTTCTTTTTCATTCTCTGGCACTATGACCCTGTCTGCATAACCGCCGAGAAGGCCTGAGCAGTCCTCAAAATATCCCTTGATAATATCAATGTCTCTCTTTATAATCATAGTTATAATCTACCATATACAATAAACAAAGTAAACATGGACAATATATTAAGTATATTAATCGGGCTTGTGTCTGGGATATCCTCTGGGTTCTTCGGGATAGGAGGGGCCATAATATTGATCCCGGCGCTTGTGTATATATTCAAATTTTCCCAGCATTTGGCCCAGGGCACAGCCCTCGCCTCGCTGCTTTTGCCCGTAGGCGTTCTTGCTGTTATAAAATATTACAAGTCAGGAGATGTAAATGTAAAGGTAGCTTTATTTATAGCTTTCGGGTTTATTGTGGGAGGTTTTATAGGCGCAACTCTTATGCAGGGTATTCCAAGCCCAGTGCTTAAAAAAATATTTGCAGTTATGCTTCTATTTATTTCTATATATATGTTATTGGGTAAATGAAAGATACCAAAGGAATAATAAGGATTTTAAAAAACCAATACCCTGAAGCGAAAACAGCGCTTAGGTTTAAAAATACCTGGCAGCTTCTCGTGGCCACTATCCTTTCAGCGCAATGCACGGATGCGAGGGTGAATCGCGTAACGCCCGCGTTATTTAAAAAATATAAGAGCGTAGCCGGTTTTGCAAAAGCAGATATTAAAGAATTTGAGAAAGACATATATTCAACGGGTTTTTACAAAAATAAGGCGAAAGGCATCATAGGCTCCGCGAAGAAAATTTTAAATGAATTCAAAGGCAATGTGCCAAGGACAATGGAAGAACTGATCAGTCTTCCGGGCATAGGCAGGAAGACAGCGAATGTTATTTTATCGTCAGGATTCGGGATTACGGCAGGCGTAGTGGTCGACACTCACGTAAGAAGATTGTCGCAGCGGCTTGGCTTAACAAAAAATACAGATCCCGGTAAGATAGAAGAGGACCTTATGAAATTGGTTCCGGCCGAAGACTGGGGCATAGTCTCGCACCTTATGATTTTACATGGAAGAAAGATTTGCAATGCCAGGAAACCGCTTTGCGCTGAATGCGGGATAAATAAGCTGTGCCCGTCAGCTTTTAAAGGAAAGATATGATATCTCCTAATCCTTTTACGCCTCAATCCGGCTGGGAGCCGAAAATATTTGGCGGCAGGAATCCGGAATTAGAGATTTTTAAATCAAATCTGGATGATGCGGCCAGCGTAAGGCCGAGCCATCTGGTTGTTTTGGGGGAATGGGGAGCAGGAAAGACGTCTTTATTGAAACAGTTCAAGCGCATAAGCCAGGAAAACGGGTTTCCAGCCGCTTTTTGCGGCATTTCCAGATTTACAGAAAAAAATAAAGCTCTCGACGCTATCCACCTGATAGCCGAAGAAATGGTCTTGGGTTTTCCGGAAGTAGACGCGGCTCGAAAAGGCCTCCTGGACCTTTTCGCAAAAAGAAAATCCTTATCAAATGCCCAGGTCCAGTTTACAAAGTTCTTGCTTGAGTTATGGAAGGCGCTTGATACAAAATTAGCGGTTGTGCTCCTGGATGATGCTCAGAATTTTATGGAGGTGTCGAATACCGTAGATATCCTAAGGGCTGTTTTAAGCAGCGATGATATTATAAAAGAGACAAGATTTTTATTTATACTTTCATCCACGCCTGCGGGCTGGGCGTCTTTTATAGATAAGCATGATCCTGTCGGAAGATTTTTCAGGAAAAGGCTAAGCGCGGAAAATTTAAAAGAGACAGAAGCGATGGCTACTATAGACATGACCCTGAAAGGCACGGGCGTAGTTTTTGAAGACAGCGTAAGGAAAAATATTTTTGAATATACCGGAGGCCATCCGTATGAAGTGCAGCTTTTGGCGAGCCATCTTTACGATAGTCAGATAGAGGGGGAGGTAAGCCTGAGGGCCTGGGATAGCGCTCTAAACAAAACATTGAAAGAGCTGGGCAGGGATTATTTTGAATATCTTTTGTCAAAGGCCAGTGACAGGGAAAAAGATTTATTGAGGATACTTGCAGAAGAGAAAAAGCCGATAACGATCAGAGATTTTACCACGATGATGATAGTCGGGAAGCGGGCGAAGAAGTTCCCTATAGCTAATATAAAGAATTTTCTTTACCGTTTGGAGGTAAAAGGCCTTGTAAAAAGGTCTGAGGCTAACGGTTTTTATATACCCGACCAGATGTTTTCTGAATTTATTACAAGAATTGCTTCTGAATAATAGAAAATAGGGACAGCGACCATTTTTCTTTTATAGAAAAATGGTCGCTGTCCCTAATAAATTAGTTGACAAGGAATAGGCTAGAATATATCATATTTGGATAATTTAACCAAAAAGGTCCCTCGTCGCATGAATTATAAATAAGGGCAGCTTGGGATAGAATTTGCTTTGTAAATTTTGGAGGAAATATGAAAGTAAGAGTAGATGAAGATCTGTGCGTTGGCTGCGGGCTGTGCGTTAATACCTGCCCTGAGATTTTTGAAATGAAAGACGACAAGGTGATTGCAAAAGTAAACGTAGTTCCTGCTGCTGGCGAAGAAAACGCAAAACAGGCCAAAGATGAATGCCCTGTTGAAGCGATAATTATAAGTTAATAGACAACGGTTATTTCTTTTTAGACAGGACTTTTGCGAAGTAGAATATGGTGAGAGGTATGATAATTCCCCAGGATATAATTAGAAATAACCAGCCAAAGGTATTCATTTTTTAATTTTAGTTTTTCTCTTTCGCCAGGCAATCTTTACGAGCATTGCCAATGTGATAAACATACCCAGGAGCATAAGCCTTGTGCCCAAGATATAAGGCTTGTCGCTTTGAGAGATATTTTTCATTAATATTGTAGAAATACCTTCCTGATACAGCCAGAAGCCAAGTATTAAAAATAAAAATAGAGGCGTTATATATCTTATTATAAATTTATATATTTTAGGCACTTGCATATCTGCGCCGTGATGTATTTCCTCCCAGGCTTTTTCAATCCCGAATATCCATCCAAAAAGTATGGTCTCTACCGCCGCGAATAATACCAGGCAGAACGTCCCTCCCCAGAAATCCAGCTCGTTCACAACGCCGTTTTTCAAAAAGAATATGGCGGGCTGGCATAGGATAAAAGCCACGATGCCGAAAATAATAACAGCCTTTTTCTTGGAGATGTTAAATTCATCTTCAAGAAAAGTTATGCTTGGCTGCGCCAAAGATATGGAGGATGTGATTCCCGCGAGAAACAGGAGTAAAAACCAGATGCACCCGAAAAACGCACCCAGGTTTATTTTTTCGAATATTAAAGGCATTGTGACAAAGCCTAAATTAAACGCGCCTCCTTTTGCGATTGCCTGGATCTCGATAGGCCCGAAAAATGCAAATGCAACCGGTATTACAATAGATGATCCAAGTATTACTTCTGCGAATTCATTTGCGCTGGCAGATGTGAGGCCCGAGAGCACCACGTCGTCTGTCTTTTTCAAATAACTCGCATAGGTGAGTATTACGCCTATGCCGACGCTTAATGTAAAAAATATCTGGCCCGCAGCTGCAAGCCAGACTTTTGCGCTTTTTAAAGCGCTGAAATCCGGGTTCCATAAAAACCCAAGTCCGTTTGTTATATTCCAGCCTGGTTTTAACGGGTCAGGAGTTCCTAGCGTCAGAACCCTTACAGTCAGAATTATCGCGAATATAATGAGGCTCGGGAGGGCAATTTTGCATAATTTTTCAATTCCGCCTGAAATACCTTTATATATGACAAACATATTCATGCAGAATGTTATAAGAAAAAATATATAAGCGTATTGGATGCTGGAAAAGAAATTATTTTTTTCAATACCCTGGAACCCTTTTAAAAATGACAACATGCTGTTCTGGGTCGTTGCCTGGCTGTATTTCTCTGCTGCCGAGAAAAAGGCGTATGCGAATGTCCATGATTCTATGTAGGTGTAGTAGATAAATATTACAAGCGGTCCGAATATTCCTATTATTCCGAAATATTTTATGAATCTGTTTTTTGTCCACATATTGTGAAAAATACCGGGCGCTGTCCCATGGCCAAATCCTCCGCCAAACCTGCCGATAGTCCATTCTATCCACATTAAAGGTATGCCGAGAAGAAGGAGGGAGATGAAATACGGGATCATGAACGCCCCGCCGCCGTTCTGGCAAGCCTGGACAGGAAAACGCAGAAAGTTTCCCAGTCCTATCGCGCTTCCAGCCACAGCCATTATGATCCCCAGCTTAGACTTCCATGTTTCTCTAGATTTCATATAGGAAAATTATACTTAATTCATCCGAATAAGTCAAATGCCTGATTAGCTGGAGAGTAAAGCCACAAGGTATCCACCCACCTCTTAGTAAGTTAATCTATCTAAATAAAGAAGAGTTTGAATTATTGAAGTCTTTAAGGGTTTGTTTTTTAAAGA